>CAYRTQ010000106.1:0-12965 GCA_964426865.1 uncultured bacterium | reverse complement strand
GGCACATGCAGGCCATGTCCGGTCATGGCATCTACCCATAGAGAACTGCGAAGCGCCAAAAAAATGCGCTTTCATCCGCGGTCTTCCGGTTTCGTCGCTCACCGCGCGGATAATATCACTCCGGAAGCGGGTCGTGTCAAGAGTCTCCGCGCGGAAATCATTTGCGTAACCACGGCCATTCGTATATTTTTCCACTGCACGGGAAAAGAAGGAACACTCACAGGGCGAGGGAAACATGTCCGACGAACTGATCAGCGTAGGCGATGCGGCAAAAAAGCTGGGGGTTTCCGACCGTACAGTGCAGCGGTACTGCAAGCAGGGGCTTCTCAACTACAAGTGGGTTCACGGCAAACGTCACCGTGAGTTGCGCATCGTTCCCCCCATTCCCCTGTCGCTCCTCCCCGGAGTGAAACGCGGCAGCGCTCCGGAAAATGGGGATCTGGTGACGAAGGGGGAATTCGAACGCATGCATGCCGAGCTTACCGGGGAAATCGCCCGTCGCGACCAGCGCATCGAGCGTCTTGAACACGAAATATCACAACTGACCGGCGGTGTGGAACTTCCCGCATCCGCTCCGTTTGAAACCGGCCGTCTCGAACGGGTCGAATCGCTTCTTGAGGAATACGAGCGCATCCGCCCGGTCGAGCGCAAACTCATTCTCAAACTGGCCCGCACGGTCAAGGAGCAGGATGAGTTTCTCCGGACTCTCGGTATGCCGGCCCGCGCGGAAACTCCCGGGGAGTGATCCCCCGCCGCGCCGGAATCGTTTCATCGGCCCATTCCCGTCCGGTTTTCGCGGACGGGAAACGAGCCCCTTCGAAACACACCTTGCCTACTTCTTTTTCACTATTTCCAGCGCGGTCCGGGCCTCGGTCATTCCGGGGTCCAGCTTGAGCGCCGCCTCGAAACAGCGGGCGGCCTCGCCGGGCGACTTGCGTCCGGCATACACCAACCCGAGCGTGTACTGGATTCCCGCGTCTTGGGGTGCGAGTCCCGCCGCTTTTTTCAATTGGGTGACCGCGCCCTGATGATCCCCGTTACGGCTGAGCAGGAGTCCCAGGTTGTAGCAGGCCAGCACATCGTTGGGATTCAGTTCCAGCGCGCGGTTCAGGTATTCCCCCACTTTCACCGCTTCGCCTTTCCCCTCGTCGAAAACGAGCGTTCCGAAATTGGAGAACGCCGCGGAATACTCCTTGTCGATCCGAATGGCCTCACGATAGCTCTTTTCGGCTTCGGCCCGGTCGCCCTTCTTCTGGAGAGCCACGCCGAGATTGTTGTGGGCCGCGGCGGATTTCTTGTCGAAAGAGATCGCCTTGCGGTAGGCCGCGATGGCGCCGTCCAGATCTCCGATCCCGTAGCAGGCGTTTCCCAGATTCAGGTGCTTCTGGGCGACCTTGGGCTTGAGCGCGATGGATCGCTCGAAACTGACCTTCGCGCTGTCGTAGTTCCCGACCGCCAAATATGCGTTGCCCAGGCCGTTGAGCGCCTTCTCGAACTTACGGTTCAATATCACCGCCCGCTCGTAATACCCGATGGCGCGGTCGTACTCCCCCTTCTCATAGTACGCGATGCCCAGGTTGTTGTATGACTCATCGAAGGTGGAGTCGGCGGCGATCGATTTGAGCCAGAATTCGATCGCGCCATCGATGTTCTTCTTCAGGTACTGCTCGTTTCCCTTGCCTTTCAGCAGGTCCGCCTCACGCGTATTCACCGCCCCGAAAGCGGTGGGAACGAGAATCAGCGCCAGTACGGCGATGAACAGGTATGGTGAGAGCCGCATGGGTATCCTTTCTCCGGGTGTCCGTCTCGTACCTTGTCAAGTCGATACCGTTTTGTTGCATCCATCCAATCCTTTGGCTTCGACAAGCTCAGCCAACATCGGGCGCTGATCCCGCGGACACTGAGCCCGCGGACACTGAGCCTGTCGAAGTGCCGAAGTGTCGAAGCGTAATTCACCCAACCTTATCCAGTTGACAAGGTGCTCTCCGTGTACACGGAATCATGACACGGTGTGTACGGTGCAATATAGCGCTCCGGGCGGGTGTCGAAAAAGGTTTTTTGGGGGAGACGCCGCGGAAAGCACGGTAAGCCCGCATATACCGTTGACGACCAGCGGGATGGAAAGTTTCCGGAGAATGGGAAACCGGGCGAACATCGCGCCGAATGGGCTGCTGTTTTTATGCTTGACTATATACCATATATGATTTATTAATGTATATTCAATATGCTCTTGATTGGGGCGGGCATCAGAAATCACCGTGTGGAACTATATGGCAGGAAGGTGTTTTCAATGTAAAACCTGATTCCGGCGAATCGCCAGAAAAGGAATTTCCGATGAAAAACATCAGCAGAACGGCGGTAATTCTCCTGCTCTCCTTCATTCTCATTGTTGCCGGCGCGGTGTGTGGATTCGCCCGGAACAAGCCTCTGCGCGAGCTTGACCAAAGAATCGAGAAAGTGAAAAGTCCGGAGAAACGGAAAGCGATCATCCACATCCGTGATCTCTTCCAAACCTACGATCGTCATTACATGGCGATGGATGTTGTCGATTATATCATCGATGCGGACCGTAATGTTCCGGTTCTCGCCAAGCTCGCTGAATACGCCATCACCGAGGGGTCGCATACAGGGACATACGTCGATATCGCCCGGTATGCGGGGAAAGCCCCCCTCGCCGAAAAGGAGTTTCTGCAGTTGGCCGAAATTGTCAAAAAAAGGAACGGCGGAGCGTCGCTGGTCAGTCTGGCCCGTCAGGCCGCCCTCGCAAAAACCGAGGCGGATTTGAAGCCCGTGCGGGACAAGATCGCGGCCCTGGAGAAGAAATAAGCCCGGACGTTTTTTGAAGGCTGAAATGCCGAAACGGCGGTACAGCGTACCTTGGTGCGCGTGTACCGCCGTTTTCGTTCAGATCGGAGTTCGTCTTACTCCGTATTCCGCAAAAACGATTTCCCGCCCGGAGGGGGCTGCATGTTGGGGGAGCTTTCCAGTTCTTCGAGGAGGAGACGCTCCTTCTTGGAGAGATTTTTCGGAGTCCACACCCAGACCCGGACGAGCTCGTCGCCGGTACCCGGGCGCTGAAGGTGCTGGATACCCTTGCCGCGCATACGGAATATCTTGCCGGACTGGGTTCCGGCGGGAATCTTGAGGAGGGCGCGTCCGCCGAGAGTCGGCACTTCGACCGAGGCCCCGATGGATGCCTGGATGAACGAAATGGGGAGATCGTAGAGGACATCGTCGCCCTGACGCTCGAACAGGTCGTGGGGGGCTTCCTCGATATACACGATGATGTCCCCGGCGGGGCCGTTGTGCGGTCCCACGTCGCCCTGGCCCTTGAGCGGGATGTAGTTGCCCGTGGTCACCCCCGCGGGGATGTTGACCGTAATGGTTTCCGAATCACGGACATGGCCGGAGCCGCTGCATGTCGGGCAGGGATCGGAGATGACTTTCCCCTCGCCGTGGCAGGTGGGGCAGGGCTGCACGGAGATAAACGTCCCGAAAAAACTCCGCGACTGGGACTGCACCTCGCCGGCGCCGCCGCAGGTGGGGCAGGTCTTGGGAGTCGAACCGGACCGCGCGCCCGAGCCGGAACAGGTCTGGCAGCGCTTGAATTTCCGTATCTTGATGGTTTTCTCCGCCCCGGTGGCGATCTCCTCCAGGGTGAGCTTGAGATTCACCCGCAGATCGTTGCCCCGCTGGGCGGTGGGCTGACGGCGTCCACCTCCGGCGCGGCCTCCGAAAAGGTCTCCGAAAATGGATCCCCCGAAGATATTCCCGAAAATATCCTCGAAATCCGAGGCGTGATGGAAGTCCTGCCAGGAGAATCCGCCTTCCTGGCCTGAAAACGCGCCGCGCAGCCCCGCCTCGCCGTACCGGTCGTACGCTTCCTTCTTCTTCGGGTCGGTGAGCACTTCGTACGCTTCCGCGGTCTCCTTGAACTTCTCCTCGGCCTCCTTGTCGCCCTGATTACGGTCCGGGTGATATTTCAACGCCAGCTTGCGGTACGCTTTTTTTATCTCGTCCTGGGATGCGTTACGATCCACACCCAGGGTCGCATAATAGTCTTTCGCCATGGTCTGCATTCTTGAAAAAAGGTAAGAGGTATGAAATCTGAAGCATGAAGAGAAAGAACCCGGGATACCCAATATCCGGAAATGGCCGACGTCACGGTGTCGCGGTACGATTCCCGTAACACCGGACGGTATCCCGTTCCTTGCGCTTCATGCATCGGCTGTTATTTGCTGATGATGACTTTCGGATGACGGATGACCTTGCCGTTCAGCATATAGCCTTTTTCCGCCTCGCCGACCACGATTCCCGGTTCCTTTTCCTGGGATTCCATCTGGAAAATGGCATCATGGATCGCGGGATCGAACCGTTCCCCGAGCACTTCCATCTTCAGCAGACCGGTCTGGGCAAGGACTTTCCGCAACTGTTCCTCGATGAGTTCGATGCCCTTGACATAGTCCTCGATGGTGGTTTTGTCGTTCCGGTGTTCCGTGGCGCGATCCAGGTTGTCGAGAATGGGGAGGAACTCCCGGATGAGCTTTTCCGAGGCGATGTCGGCCACGCATTCCATTTCGCGGGCGGTCCGTTTCCGATAATTGTCGTATTCGGCCATGAGACGGACATACCGCTCGTTCAGCGCGGCAAGACGGTTTTCCAGCTCCTGCTCTTTACGGGAAGGGGACGGCGTTTCTTCCACCGGGGCCTCCGTTTCCGGGGCGGGAGATTCAGCTCCGGTTTCCCCGGTTCCGGTATTCATTTCGGGCGTCTCGTCAGCGGTTCCGGCGGGAGCGCCATGAGGGGCGGATGTATTCTGGTGATTCTTTTTGTCTGGTTTCTTCGCCATTACATATTCTCCTGACTGGGAAAAGAAAAAGGCGGAAGGCGAGGGGGCGGAAGGGAAAAGGTGCGGGAATTTTTCCCTCGTGGCGGGCGCGGAATCCGTCAAAAGCCGAAAGCGCGGGGCGCGATTCCATCAGCCCCAAACCCGGCATGACCCGGCCATTGCATGGCGCATGCTCCGGGAGAGAACCCGTGTCTTCAGTCCCCGAGTCCTTCTTTCTTCCTTATGACGACAGAAATCGTGTGGTCATCGCCGCGGCGTATTTGACAATGGCGGAAAGCCGCGGGTAATGCACGCGTGTCGGGCCGAGCACCGCGATGCATCCGGGAGAGTCGCCCGAAGAATACACCGCGGATACCAGCGAAAGCGGGGGACGCGAGCCCCAGAGGCCGTTACCCCCGATGGAGATGTTTACCTCGCCGTCCGGCCCGGTGTTCCGGAGCGCATCGGCGATTTCCGTTTTGTGTTCGAACAGGTCAGCGACCTTGAGCGAGTAATCGACCGAGGCGAAATCCGGGTGGGCGAGCAGGCGGGTCAGACCGGCCATGCGCACGTTGCGGTCCTCGGAAAAGCCGAAAATGGCATCGCTCCGGTCCAGAATGACATCGAGCAACTGACGGTCGCCGCCGTTCACTTCCCGAAGACAGTTGCCGATAACGCTCTTGATCCCGGCCACGGTCATTCCGCTCAGACGGGAGGTGAGGAGACGCGCGGTTTCCTCGACCCTGCGCCGGGGAATGATGTGGTCCACGGTAATGTTTATGGTCCGCACCAGTCCGCTGCGCAACGAAACGATGAGAATGTACCGCGAACCTCCCAGGTTCACGATTTCCAGACGGTCGAAAATTCCCTGTTCGAACGAGGGGGAGATCACCACCCCGATGAGATCGGTCACCTCGGACAGCGCCGAGGCCACATGGTTCAGGAACAGGTCGGCGTCGCTCTCCCGAATGGCGGCGTCCACCATCTGACGCACGGCATTCAGATCCGGGTCGTCGATCTCCACGCAGGGCATGAGATTACGCACATAATACCGGTATCCCCTGACCGTGGGAACCCGTCCCGCCGAAGGGTGCGGCTGGAAAAGGAAGCCATCTTCCTCCAGCTCCTGCATGATGTTGCGCACCGTGGCGGGGCTCACCCCGAGATCGCAATGCGCGCACACATGGGCCGAACCCACCGGCTCGCCGGTCTCCAGGTATTTCGAGACCACCGCCTCCATGATACGGTCACGACGCTTTCCGGCATCCTTCATCGTATACCACCACGAACCGAATGAACCACGCCCCGAAACCGGATCGGGACACAACTCCCCAAGTAATAAGCAAATAATAAGAAATTAAACCCCGAAAGTCAAGACACGGTACGGGGAATCCGCAGTACGGAGCATCCCCGGATATTGAACGCGCGGGACGGGGGGAAAGTTTCGGCTTCGAGTGACCGGCGCGCGGAAGCGGGCATCGGGATATTTCCGCGCGTCCATAATTACCCATTCTCGGACTTGACTCCGCCCGATTTTCTTGCTATATTGCAAAGTTCCGCTATCCCAAGGAGTTACCCTGTCATGATATATAATACCATGCTCTACAATTCTTCCAACCCGGTGATCATCCAGAGCGACCGGAGCATCCTCCTCGAGGTTGACAATCCGCTTTTCGTTCCGGCCCGGAATGCGCTTGCCCGGTTTGCCGAACTGGAAAAGAGCCCCGAACACATCCATACATACCGCCTCTCCCCGCTTTCCCTCTGGAACGCGGCGTCTCTCGGGCTTACCAGCGATGAGGTGATACGGGATCTCCGGCAGTACTCAAAATATGATCTACCACAGAATATTCAGTTTGAGATTGAGGAGCAGATCGGACGCTACGGCAAACTGCGGCTCATTTCACGCGATGGCGTGCTCCGTCTCGAATCCACCGACCGTCATATCATCACCGAAATCTGGAACAACGATCAGATCCAGCCCTACATAGAAGAACTTCTCGACGATTACACCCTTTCCATCACCCCCATCAGCCGCGGCTTTGTCAAACAGGCGCTCATCAAGATCGGCTATCCGGTGGAGGACATCGCCGGATACACCCCGGGAAAACCCCTGGATGTCGCCATGCGGGACAAAACGGCGGATGGACGGGAGTTCGCGCTCCGTGATTACCAGCAGGAAGCGGTGGATTCATTTTATGCGGGCGGAAGCGAGAAGGGCGGTTCCGGGGTGGTGGTGTTGCCCTGCGGGTCCGGAAAAACCATCATCGGCATCGGAGTCATGGCGAAATGTCAGATGATGACGCTCATTCTCACCACGAACATCACCGCGCTCCGCCAGTGGAAGCAGGAATTGGTCGACAAGACCACTCTCACCGAGGATCAGATCGGGGAGTATTCCGGAGAAGTAAAGGACATCAAACCGGTCACCATCGCCACCTACCACATCCTGACCTACCGCAAGTCCAAGGTGAGCGCGTTCCCCCATTTCGGCCTGTTCAATCGTGAGGACTGGGGACTCATCATCTATGACGAGGTGCATCTTCTGCCCGCGCCGGTGTTCCGGTATACCGCGGACATTCAGGCCAAGCGGCGTTTGGGACTCACCGCCACGCTGGTGAGGGAGGATGGCCGCGAAACGGACGTGTTCAGTCTCATCGGCCCCAAAAAATATGACGTTCCCTGGAAGGACCTGGAAAAACAGGGGTGGATCGCACAGGCCTCCTGCACCGAAATTCGTGTTTCCCTGCCGCCGGAAATGCGGGTGGAATACGCCATGGCCGGCCTGCGGAAGAAATACCGCATCGCCTCGGAGAATCCGGCGAAAGTGGAGGTGGTCGAGCATCTCATCGCGCGTCATCGCGACGACCTGGTGCTGGTCATCGGGCAGTATCTCACTCAGCTCGAACGGCTCGCGATGGAGTTTAACGCCCCCATCATAACCGGGAAAGTGGACAATGTCGAACGGGAGCGCCTGTATGGCGCGTTCCGGAGGGGGGAAATCAAGCTGCTGGTGGTTTCCAAGGTGGCCAATTTCGCGGTGGACCTGCCCGATGCCAATGTGGCCATCCAGGTTTCCGGAACGTTCGGTTCGCGTCAGGAAGAGGCCCAGCGTCTCGGGCGCATTCTCCGCCCGAAGAAAAACGGCTCCGCGGCGCGGTTTTATTCGGTTATCACCCGCGACACCCAGGATCAGGAGTTTTCGGCCAAGCGTCAGCTCTTCCTGACCGAGCAGGGGTATTCCTACGAAATCGTGGACGACGAGAAGTATTTCAAATGCGGGTAATACTTCTTCACCCGGATAGTATTGAACAGTATCGGGGGGATTGCGCTTCGGCACCTCGACACTTCGACACTTCGACAGGCTCAGTGTCCGCAGGTTGAGCGCCCGACGCTGGCCGAGCGCCTGCCGCTGGTTGAGCTTGTCGAAACCTTCGGGCCAAAGATTTCACCCCGCATCTTCCGCCCGACAGAGCAGGAGATCACACGCGAGGAGGAATGGCGGCGCGGAGCGAACCCTGGGAAAAAAGAGTGTATCCCGGCTTTCCATCCGGCGTCCGGTTTATTATACTTCATACTTCGGACTTTATAATTCACCCTTATCATTCCCGGGTTATCATGTATCTGCGCGATTATCTCCATGATCTTCCCTTGAAATACCTCAAGCGGATCGCCGTGCATCTGGGTATTGCCGTGGAATACCAGGCGCGGATAAAACTCATGAACGCCATAGACCGTGCATTCTGGGACGGCACGCTCACTCCCCGCCTGGTGTGCGGCCTTTCAGACACCGGGCGTCAGGCGCTTTCGTTCGTGGCGTTCTCATATGAGGCCGGGGCGGAGGAAACACAGCTCGCGCGGAAGATGGAAAAGCTTTACGGCGCGTCTCGGGACGAAATCGAAAGCGCGCTGGAGGAACTGGCCCTCTCGGGGCTCATCGGCGGGATGCGGACAGCGGAAACGATCTACTTTTCCCCTCGCGGAGTTGCCGAAGAGGCGCGCAAGCTCCTTGCCGCCGAGGTCATCTTTCCTCCCAATCCCGCCCGGACCATCCCTTCCGTCTCTTTCCCCAGTCTCATGGAGGACATCTTCTCATTCCTGGCCGCCGCGTATCGCGAGCCGATCGCCCTGACCCTGAAAGGGCATATCAAGCGGAACGTGCTGGAGCGTCTTTTCGCCGATTCGCCCACCGGCAGGGAGGACTCCGAGCATTTCTCCCCGGAGGACCGCAATGCCTTCGTCTCGGAATACCTTTCTGAACGCGGTCTGCTGCAATTCGAGCGCCGGGAGGCGGTGATCACCCCGTTGCTTGACGGCTGGCTGGGACTGAGCATGACCGCGCGGACCCAGGATGTGGTCGCTTTCGCCCTCCGGCATTACCTCGGCGAGAATCATGCGGTGATCCCTTTCCAGGGGCTGATGTCCGAAACTCCGGCCGGTTCCTCGGTGCATCCGGGCGACCTGGCCCGCTTCCTCCACTCCGGGACCCTGGCCACCGGAACGATCGCCCGCCTCCAGGTCCGTACCGCACAGATGTTGAGCGTGCTCGGCTCCCTGGGACTGCTCCTCTTCCAGGGCGGGCGGTTCATCATGACCGATGCGGGGGAACGGTTCTTCCTCGGCGAGCCGATGCCCATCGACGCCAGCGTGTCCACTCATTTCACCCTTCAGCCCAATTTCGAGGCGCTCATCGGCCCCGAACTCGATCCCCGGGTGCGGTTCACCCTGGAACTCATGAGTCACCGCAAGAGCCGCGACATCATTCTCACCTCCGTGGTGAGCCGCGGCGGAGTGGCCCGAGCCCGCGAGCGCGGCATGAGCACCAAGGAGGTCCTGGCCTTCTTTGAGAGCCATTCCCGTACTCCGCTCCCGCAGAACGTGCGCTTCTCCCTGGAGAACTGGGCGAAGGCCTACGGCAGCATCCATTTCGAACCCGCACTGCTCATGCGCTTCCGCGACGCCGCTACCTGCGAGGGAGTCATGCACATCCCGGAGATCGCTCCCTATATCCGGGAACGGCTCTCTGACACCATTCTGACCATCTCTCCGGACCGTATGCAGATCGTGGCGGAACTTCTCCGCAAATCCGGGTATCTCCCGGAAATCGCCGGAGAATCCCTGCCCAATCCGGCGCGCTCCGGAGAGCCGTTCGCTCCGGTCACTGTCCCGATGCTTCTCGCGGAAGCGGCCATGCCCGAGCCGAACCGTAATTTCGTTTTTCCCGAGGAGAAGACCGATACTTCCACAGAAGAGCATTCCACGGGAGAGAATGAATCGTGAAATCCATCGCCGGCTTTCTCCATATCACCCGTCCCGGTAACGCCCTGCTCTGCGCGCTCACCGTGTTTTGCGGCGGACTGCTCGGTGACAAACCCTTCACCCTGCTCGGTGGGGCGATCCATTCGCTGATCCAGGGCGAGGGCATTCCCTCCTGGATGATGCGGGTACTGTTCGCCTCCCTTTCCGCCGCGCTGGTGCTCGCCGCGGGGAATGTATTCAACGATGTCCGCGATGTCCGCGCCGACCGGGTCAACACCCCGCACCGTCCGATCCCCTCCGGCCTTCTCTCGTCCCACGTCGCCACGCTCTATGCCGCGGGGCTGGCCCTCGCCGGGCTCCTGCTCGCCATCCCGCTGGGAATCAAGGGTATGGCGGTGGCGCTAGCGGCGATCCTGCTCCTCGTGCTGTACGATGTGAAACTGAAGGGAGTACCGCTCGCGGGCAACCTGCTGGTGGCGCTTCTCGGCGGGCTGGCGTTTCTCTATGGGGGCATCGCGAGCGGCGCGGTCATGCCCGCGCTCATCCCGGCGGTCTTCTCCACCCTCTTCCACCTGGGCCGTGAAATCATCAAGGACGCCGCGGACGTGCGCGGCGATACCCAGGCGGGCATCGTGACCGTCGCCACCCTGCGCGGCGCACATACCGCGGCGGCGATATCCGCCCTGTCCTTCTTCCTGCTCGCCATCGCGGCGGCGCTCCCGGCGGCCTATGGAAAATTCGGGCTGGGCTACCTCCTCATTATCGCCCTGGGAGTCTGGCCGGTGCTTGCCTATGCCACCGCATCCTCGCTCATTCATCCCTACGAGGACAACCTCCGCAAAATATCGCGCCTTCTCAAGTTCGACATGCCGGTGGGGGTGATGGCGATCGTGGCGGGGTTCCAGGGGTGGTGAAAAGATTTTCGAACCGCGGATGGTAGCGGTAAAAAGGATATACAGGATGAAAGGTGTTCCGTCTTTCATCCTCTTTTGTCCGCTTCATCCCGACCATCAGCGGTTCGGGATGCCTCACTTACCGCATCAGCAGCAGCTTCGCAGTAACCATTCTCCCCCCACATTCCAGCCGTGAAAAGTACACACCCGAAGCAGAAGGCCTCCCCGCGCCGTCTTTGCCGTCCCACACCACGGAATGCTTCCCGGCGGAGAGGGATGCGGAGAGCAGCTCGCGGACTGTGCGTCCGGTGATGTCGTACACGGCGAGCCGTGCGGCTCCCGGAGCGGGAAGGGAGAACTCGATGGATGTGGAAGGGTTGAAGGGGTTGGGATGGTTGCCGAAGATGCAAATTCCCCGAGGGATTTCACTTTCATTCACGACTCCGGTCATGATTTGCCGGAAGCGGGAAACCCCTTGGTCTGTACCGCACCAGACCGTTCCTTCAGCATCGACCGCCACCGCGCGAACGGAGTTGCACGGAAGTCCGTCTGCGGTGGTGTAGGTTTTCCAGGTGGTTCCGTCGAAGCGGGTGAGACCTCGATAAGAACCAATCCAAACAGCGCCATAAATATCTGTTGCAGCCGATTTGCCAAATAGATTTTCAAAGTATGTCCATCCGGCTTTATCGAGTTTCGCAATGCCTTTTGACTCCCACTGTATCACAGCGGGACAGATTGCTCCTTCCGGGCACCGAAGAACTACAAACCGATTGAACCACATCGCTCCATCCGGACCGTACGTCAAGGGGACAATCGCTTCATCCCATCGCTCCCGGACCGAAGAGACCTCCCATTTGTATCCATTATAATACAGAAGGTTCCATTTCCCTCCGGCCCAACCGGTTCCGTCAGGAGCGAATATTACCCGGTCTATCGAAAAAATATCACTCATTTCAGACTGCGCAATCCATTTTCCATTTACAAATCTGTATAATCCCTCAATCGCTCCCGCGTAAAGAGTACCATCCGGTGTAACGGCCACTGTATTGCAGAGAAATGTATTTCCCGACGATCCATCCTTTTGAATGGACCAGGAGACTTCATCGAAATGGCAGAGGGAATATTGTGCAACGCACCAGACTGAGCCGTCAGTATCAACTGCAATCGAATGTATCTCATTGCTGATCAGGCTGTACGAGCTGAGCAGGGTATCATCTACGGTATATGCTTTCCATGTCCGGCCATCGAAACGCGCCACACCGCCATCCGTTCCAACCCATACTTCACCTTTTGGGCCGGTCGCGATCGACAGGATGCGGTTGCTCGGGAGACCATCGATCGTGGTCCAAGAGGTAAATACATTCCGGGAAAAGGGGGACTCAACACTGAAGCAGAACAGACAGATCAGGAGAAGCATTGACCACACAATTCTGTGCATGGTTAGATCCAAAGAAGTGGGTTTGATGTGGATTCGCTTTCTTGAGGATAATACACCTTCGTACAGCGTATGTCAAGCATGATTTATACGAGTCGAATAAAAGGAGGGGCGGCAAGAGTGAGCGGGATTCATCCCCGTCCCAGTCTGCTGAAATAAGTATTTTGCGGTTTTCTATGGGTGGATGCATTGGCCCATATTAACCGCAGAGCGCCCACATTTTACTCGGCTGACGCCTGATTCGCACAATAGAGGAATATATGCATTCCCGCAACATCCGCGAAACCGGGGAGGCCATGATGAGAATGATTTGCCAAACGGGAAGAATAGTGTATCTTTTATTTTCTGAATCGTTATTCGCGGGATTATTTTGTGTAATCCAGATTTCTTTCTCAACCGGTGGTTCATCATGGAAATAAAATAATCAGACGAATCCCGGTTCAGAAAGGATTGTATACTTTCTCTGCGCCTTTGCGAGGGATTATCTTCTCCTCTCCGCGTCTCGACGCGAATTATTTTTTTCAGGAAATCACCCCGATATACCGGAGCT
>CAYRTQ010000105.1:0-13016 GCA_964426865.1 uncultured bacterium | reverse complement strand
CTCTCCATGAGCGGTTTCAATACGCTTTTCCGTTTCTTCACCGAGAAAGACATGATCGATCCGTCCATACCCGGCGAAGGAGCCCAGGTGTCGGTCACCCGCGAGTTCGATGGAGTCGTCGCGGAGATCATAGAGCTTCCCGCCGCCACGGGCAAACTGAAAATCATCGGCTCCCAGGACAAATTCCGGGATGCGTCATACTCGGAAGAGGATGTGACGACCGTAAAAGCCCGTGACATCCAGTTCGGCGCCGAGTCGTATGGGGATTACCGGGATTTCTTCGGGGAATCGGTGGTTCTCGACCACAATCTGTATTTCTATCCCGCGGTCAAACGCCCGGCGGTGGATTTCATGCTCGCCGGCGGCGATGCCGATTTGTCCTACCAGTTCCTCCACGGATTCGGGTTCTCCGGGGCATACCGGTATATTGTCTCCCTGGAAAGCACGGAGGGCATTCTCGATCTCAACGGCATTGTCCGGACCCTCTTTGGGATATCCTCCGCGAATCTACTCGGCGTCGTTCTCCTCGCGGAAAGCAAGGGCATATGGGGCATGCACGTGCGTAAAGTGCCCACCGTGGAGAACCGTCCGGAAAACGGGCTCCCGATCACCGCGCCAGAGAATTTCCGGGAGTGGATGAGCTATCCGGTGGAGCCGGGAGATTTCAACATGGTCATCGCCGGAGCCGGAATCGCGGTCCGGGACCGGGACAAGGAAAGCCCGGAGGTGCAGGCCCTCTTCCCCCGCGACGGGGAAGTGCATCTCCACGCCGGGATTTTTCAACAGGAGCCGCTCAACCGTAATGTATCCGGCTTTGAGGAGGAATTGCGGAAGGTGCTCACCGAAATGGAAGCGCTCCGGGTGCAGCATATTCTCGGGCAGTCACGGGTAAATTCCTGCATCGCCGGAATCATCGAACTGGAGAGTGCATAATGGAGCTATGGATCGGAGCGCTCAATCTGGGGTTTCTCTACGCGTTCATGACCATCGGCGTGTATATCACCATGAGGATTCATGATTTCGCGGATATCACCGTAGATGGAAGCTTTACCTGCGGAGCGGCGGTCACCGCGGTTCTCATCATCGGCGGAATAAACCCGTTCATGGCGATCGGCGGAGGATTCTTGGCCGGAGCGCTGGCCGGAGCGCTGACCGCGATCATCCATACCCGGTTCGCGGTCAACGGCCTCCTCGCCGGAATACTGGTCATGACCGGGCTCTATTCGGTCAACCTGCACATCATGGGCCGATCCAATATCCCGCTCCTGAACGCGCCCAGTTTCGTCGATTACTATGAAAAAATCAATCCCGGCCTGCCGCAGGAAATATGGATCTGCTGCATGCTCGCGCTGACCATGACGGTTTTCTGGATCCTCGTGGCGCTGTTTTTCAAGACCGATATGGGTATCGCGCTGCGGGTTACCGGCAACAATCCCACCATGGCTTCCGCCAACGGGGTCAATGTCAATTCGCTGAAACTGTTCGGGATTTCGCTGGCCAACGGTTTCGCGGGTATTTCCGGCGGTCTGGTCGCCCAGTACCAGGGATTCGCCGATATCGGCATGGGAATCGGGACCATTGTCATCGGCATGGCGTCGGTCATCATCGGGGAATCGGTGCTGCGTAAACGCTCCATGTTCGCCCGCATCCTGAGTGTCATCATCGGTTCGGTGATTTTCCGCCTCATGATCGCATTCGCCCTCTATGTGGGCATGAATCCCATCGATCTGAAACTTCTCACCGCCCTCTTCGTCCTCATCACCCTCATCGTTTCCAAAATGCTGGCCGGCGGGAAATTGCAGCTTCCCTCCCTGACAGATATCAAGGCACTTTTTTCCCCGCGCGCCGTGCTCATCGGCCTGGGATGCGTGGTCCTTGTGGCGGGTATCGGCTACATGGGGTTCCAGTCCTCCCGTTCCAAGGGGGCGGTGTCCGGGAAGCATATCAAGATCGGCGTTTTCCAGGTGAGCGACCATGCACTGCTCAACACCACCCGCGACAGTTTCAAGACCGAGATGGAAAAGCTCGGGTACATCGACGGGAAAAACTGCACCATCCTGTTTGAAAACGCCAATGGCGATCTCCCCACGGTGACCACCATCCTCGACAAGTTCCTCCGGGAAAAGGTGGACATCGTGGTTCCCATCTCCACCGCCTGCACCCAGGCGGCAATCAGCCGGGTCAAGGATATCCCCGTGGTGTTCGCCACGGTCGCCAATCCGTTTGTCCTGAACGCGGGGACATCGGACACCGATCACCTGCCGAATGTCACCGGCGTCTATGGCTGGGTGCCGATGGAACGAACGCTCGAAATCGTGACCACGCTCCTGCCGGGCAAGCATAAATTCGGATGCATCTGGGATCAGGCCCAGGCAAATTCAGTATTCAATGCCGAAAACCTTCAGAAAGCGATCGCGAAGAATCCGGACTTGACCTTTGTCGGCGCAAACATTTCCGGCTCCTCGGAGGTGGCGCAAGCGGCGGCCTCCCTCGTACAGAAGGGTGTGGACGCCTTTGTGCTCACACCGGACAACACCGTATATTCCGCCCTGGAATCGGTGGTCAAGGCGGCGAAACCCCGCCGCATCCCCATTCTGGTGAGCGATGTCGAGCGTCTCGGCGACGGCGCCATCGCGGCCTACGGGTACGACTACTCCATCAGCGGCATCCAGGCGGCGCACCTCGTGGACCGTATCGTAAAAGGCGAGAGTCCCGCGAGTATTCCTTTCGAGCGGTATTCACGGGTGACTTTCGGGCTCAATCTGGCTATTGCCCGGGAGTATGACATCAAAATACCGCCCGCGCTCCTGGAGCAGACCACGACGGTTATCGGGGTGGAGAGCGCAAGCGGCGCGAAAAAGCCGAGTATCGGAATCGTGCAGTTCTCCCAGGAGCCGAACGTGGCGGTCTGCAAGGAAGGCATTCTCGCCGCACTCAAGGGCGAGGGCTTTTTCGAGGGCCAGAATCTCGATATCGTGTACAAGGATTCCCAGGCCGATTTCGGCATGATCAATTCCATCATGCAGGATCTCATTCGACGCAAGGTGGACATTATCATGCCCCTTTCCACTCCCTGCGTGCAGTCGGCGATCCAGTTCGCCAAGGGAAACAAGGATGCATCGGTGGTCTTTACCTATATTTTCGACCCGTACCGCATCGGCGCGGCGTCGAGTCCCGCCGCCCATCTCCCCAACATGACCGGAGTGGCGTGCCTGCCCGATGTGGAGGCCATGCTCGACCTGATAAAGGAAATGGTCCCGGACCGCAAAACGGTGGGAGTGGTGTGGAACAGCTCGGAAGCGAATTCGGAGGCGACTCTTCTCAAGATACGTCCCTACGCCGCCAAAATCGGTTTGCAACTGGTGGAAGCCACGGTATCCAGCCCGGCGGAGGTCCTGGACGCTTCGAGATCACTCGTGAGCAAGGGCGCGAAAGTATTCCTGAACGCCGGGGACAATACGCTCAACGTGAGTTTTGACAGTTATTCGAAAGTGGCGGACGACAACAAGATTCCGCTCTTTTCCATCGACACGGAACTTGCGGAAAAGGGTGTGTTCGCCGCGTTGGGACCGGATTACTACCGCACCGGGTATGACGGCGGAAAGTATCTCGCGCGCGTCCTGAGAGGGGAGAAGACGGCGAATATACCCATTATGCAGACCAAGGAAACCCGGTTCATCATCAATCTCGATGTGGCCAGAAAGAACGGGTTCCCGGTATCGGATACATTGCTGAAACGGGCGAACCGGGTGATCGACAGCGCGGCCCCCAAAGGGGGAGCGCCCTCCGGTTCACCGTCCGCGTCCTCAACCAAAGCTCCCGGAAAGGGTTTGCACGCGTCCTCTTCCCCCGCGGCGCGCTCCTGAAGACGGACGGGATGAACCGTCCCGGCTTCAGGAGACGGGAGACAGGGACAGCGGTCACGCGCACCGGGCAGCCGTTTCCCCGACGACACGACGCCCGGGCGCTCTCAAGCAACGCGACGCAATCATGAGGCGAGAATGATAACCATACACGACTTCCACAAACGTTTCAATCCGGGAACCATCAATGAGGTGTACGCTCTCCAGGGCGTGTCCCTGACCGTTCACGAGAGCGATTTCATAACCATCATCGGTACCAACGGCTCCGGCAAATCCACGTTTCTCAATGCCGTGGCGGGATCCTTCCTCGCCGACAGCGGCAAGGTGGAGATCGCCGGAGAGGACATGACCCGTAAACCGGACTTCCAGCGGGCGAAATACATTTCCCGGGTGTTCCAGAATCCCTACATGGGATCCGCGCCGGACATGACCATCGCCGAAAACCTCCACATGGCCTGGCTCCGGACCAGCGGGAAAACGCCCCGGTTCGGCCTTTCCGCCGCGCGGCGCGCGGTCTACTGGGAAGAGGTGCTCCAGCTGGAAATGCAGCTCGAAGACCGTCTCGATTCCCTCATCGGAACCCTTTCCGGTGGCCAGCGTCAGGCGATCACCCTCCTCATGGCGGTGATCACCCGTCCCAAAGTGCTTCTTCTCGACGAGCACACCGCCGCTCTGGACCCGAAATCCGCCGCCCAGGTGATACGGCTTACCAAAAAGTTCATCGAACGCGACCATCTCACCGCGCTGATGGTGACCCACAGCATGCAGCAGGCGCTGGAACTGGGGAATCGCACCATCATGATGCACAAGGGCCGGGTCATCGACGATATCTCCCTGGCGGAGAAACGGCGACTGACCGTTCAGGACCTCCTCGACAAGTTCGCCGAACTCCGCAAGATGGAACGGTTGACCGACGACATGCTCGACACCCTGCGGCGGGAATACATCTGACCGCGAATTGAGCAAGAATGGTCCAAAAGATTGTCTGAACCGGTGATGCGCGTGATGAAAAATGATGAACGGCTGATTGAAAATGCTTTCATCAGCCTTTCATCATTCCAATCATTCGCATCACCAGAACAGGCGTTCAGACAGTCAGTGCGCTTTCTTCCAAATTTGAACGCTTACCCGTATCACAGCTTGAAGAAAATGCTCCGCTTGAACAGCCACCAGCAGATTCCCCATTCCACCGTCAGACGCAGCACGTGACCGAGCGGGAACACCCACGGTCCGATCACCCAGGCAAGCGGGTCGAGAAATATTCCGCCGGTATCCAGAAGCCATCGGGAGAGGAGACCATTCAGGATGTACACGAAAATGGAATTCATCCCGAACACCACGAAGAAACGGCTCCATTCCGATTTTCCCCGGTGATCGATGATCCAGTAAGCGGCGAGGAACAGCAGGGAGGTGATTCCGCAAGTCAGGAGCGTATAGGAGGGAGTGAACATCCGCTTGATTACCGGGATGAATGGATGGAGCGTCAGTCCCGCGAGGATGCCGGCGATTCCACAGATTGCCAGGACACGGATGAGACGGCGGTGGTCGCGCTCAGCGATCAGGGTTCCGATGATGCTGCCATAGACCACAACCGCGACCGACGTGAGCGTGGGATAGAGATATCCCCAGCGGGTGGTGCTTCCGACCAGGGTATTGTCGATGAGATATACCAGATTCTTGAAGAGGATGTAGCTGTTGCGGCCCACGTCATATACGGGTACGATGAAAATGAACAGCCAGTAGATGAACAGGAGAGCGCCGAATACCCCGAACCGGAAGGGAATGCTTTTCCCGGCGAACAGGAAGCCGAGAAAATAGCAGATCGCCAGCACCTGGAGCACTCCGGGACCGAAATAGGGGTGGTTCGCCCCGATCCAGCTCAGGAGAAATCCGAAACCGAAGAGCAGCGCCGCCCTTCGCGCGGCATGGCCCAGACGGACACGGTAGGGTTCTCCTCTGCCCCGGCGTTTCGCCTCGGAAAGCCCCATGGCGGCCCCGATGATGAACAGGAATGCCGGGAGGATGAGATCCTCGAAATGGAAACCCACCCAGTCCGCATGGGAAAGCTGGGTGTGGAAGAATCTTGCGAGGGGATTGTCCCGTACCTTTTCCAGCCCCAGGGCGCCCAGGAGCATGGAAAACATGATGAATCCCCGGAAGGCGTCGAGCGATGCCACCCGCTTGCCCGGATCGAGCGTGGTTCCCGCTTTTTCGGCCATGAGTCACCCGCTTTCGAAGTGAATTCCCAAACTGTCGAAAGGAGTATACCGTACGATAAGGACCGGGGCAATGGGTAATTTGAACCCGCCGCCGTCGGGAACCGCCGTACGGATTCTCCGGGCGTACGTGACATGCATGTCCCCGGAGGACGCGCTCCCAAAAAAACCGCGACCGTTTCCCCCGAGATGACTTTTATTGTAGCATACCGGTTTCCAATCGCATACATTCCGGAAAAGTCATGGGAAAATGCCTTCGGGGAACCGGCGAGGCGCTGGTTCGTGAAAGTGATAATTGGGATTATTACAATACACAAAAATGGAAGGGTTTGATGCAGGATTTCGAACCATCGGATAGTGAACTGCTTCATACGCTGGAACTGGAACTCGCTTCTCTCGCCGAGGACTGCCCCGCGCCCGATACGCCGGTACCGCTCCGGGAAATGAACGCCTTTCGCGATCTGCTCGGTAGGTACAATGAGCGTGTCGCGGCCCTGCACGCCGGGGGAGCCTCGGGAGTGCGGGTATGCCGTCTGCTTTCCTCGGGCATGGACTGTTTCGTGCGACGGGCTTTCCGTACCTGTTTCGCCGGGGAATCCGGTTCCTCGGTGGCGGTTTTTGCGCTGGGTGGGTATGGCCGCGAAGAGCTGAGCCCTTTTTCGGATATCGATCTCCTGTTTCTGCTGAACGGGCGGGTCCTGGAATCGCGGGACGCCCGTATCAGTTCCCTGCTCCGGTTCCTGTGGGATCTGAACCTCGATCTCGGGCATTCCACCCGGACCGCGGAGGAATGCATCCTCGCCGCGGAGGAGGACAGCCTGCTCGCCACCTCGCTTCTCGAATCGCGGTTCCTCGCGGGGAATGAGGCGCTCCGCCGGGAGTTCGAGGACCGATACGCCGCCTGGCTCCGGAGCGGCGCGGGACAGCGGACCGCCATGCGCAAAATCGAGGAACGCCGTCTGCGCATCCAGTCCTTCAACAGCACGGTGCAGATTCAGACCCCGAATATCAAGGAATCGCCCGGCGGTCTGCGGGACATCCATCTGGCGCGGTGGCTCCCCGCGCTCACCGGTGGCGATGGCCAACTCGGGGAACTGGCGGATGCCGGGCTGCTCGCCGCCGTGGAGGACACCGCGTACCGTGAAGACCTGGATTTCCTGTTGCGCCTGCGGAACGGCCTCCATTTCGTCTCCGGACGAAAAGCCGATCTGCTGCACCATCTCATCATTCCGGAGATTGCGGCGAATCTCGGGTATTCCGGCGAGGGCGTGGTTCCGGTCGAGATGCTCATGCGGGATTACTACATGCGGGCCGGGTCGGTGTTCCGCCTGACCGAACGGAGCATCGGGCGGTTTCTCGAACGGTATTCCGGAGAAGAACGTCAGCCCCTGCTCATTCTCCCCATGGGCATTCGTTCCAACAGCACCCATGTGGCGCTCCTTTCCGAAGAGGACCGCTTCCTTGAAGACCATCCCTCCCTGGCGGTGGATATATTCACCGTCGCGGGGGCCTGCGATCTGCAGCTCACCGAGGACAGCGCCTCGCTCATAGAGCGGCGCATGACAGTGACGGACGAGCGGTTTCTCACCGATCCCGATGTGCTTACTTCTTTCCGCGAACTGGTGAATATGCGGTTCGGGGTGGCTTCCGCGCTGCGTCTCATGTACGAGCACGGTGTTCTGTCCCGTCTCATTCCCGAATTCGGCGCCATCAGTTGGCATTACCAGTACGACTTCTATCACGCGTTCACAACCGACGAGCATTCCCTGCGCGTGGTGGAAAACCTGGAGCGCATGGCGGCAGGGAAGTTCGATGCATTCCCGGAATTGCACGAAGTTATGGCGGATGTAACCGCCAAGGGAGCGCTGTACCTCGCGGGACTCCTGCACGACATCGGAAAGGCGGAGGGAGGTTCCCATTCCCTCCACGGCGAGCGTCTGGCGACGCGGGCTCTCCGAAGGATGGAATTTGACGACCGCACCATCGAACTGGTACGCTTCCTCATCCGCGAGCACCTGCTCATGTCCCATGTTTCCCAGCGAAGGGACATGGACGATCCGGACACCATACGGGATTTCATCGGAAAGGTCCGGAGCACGGGGCGTTTGCGCATGCTCACCGCGCTCACGTTTGCCGATCTCTCCGCCCTCTTGGAAGGAGCGCTCACCGACTGGAAGAAGTCGCTTCTCTGGAGTCTCTATTCACGTGCTTTCCTGCTCATCGAACAGGGCTATGAGGAATCCTCCGAAATCTCACGGGATGCGGCGGTTGACAATATGGTGAACCGTCTGGCCGGAGCGCTGCCCGCGGAAACGGTCCGCGCCCATCTCGCCGGGCTTCCCGGACAGTATCTCCGGGTGACTCCGCCCGCGCAGATCCGCGCCCATATCGAGGGCATCGCGTCCGCCGAACGCTCGGGAGCCTGGGCCGCGTTTCACCGTCGCAAGGGACTCACCTACCTGACCGTCATCTGCCGCGACTACCCCCGGGCGCTCTCCGACATCTGCGGGACCATCACCGCCTCGGATATCAGCATCGTTGCCGCCCAGATATTCACCCGCTCCGACGGCATCATCATCGACACATTCCTCGTGGTGGGGGGAACCGGCGAGACCACGTTTTCCCAGGAATCCCAGCGCGCTTTCAGCGAAAACCTCCCCCGGGTGGTCTCCGGAGGACTGCTGGCGCGGGATCTTATACACAGCCATGTACTCCGCTGGAGAAGGCGCAAACGCAACGTGGTATTCTATCCCCCCCGGGTCCGCGCGGACAATACCATTTCCTCGCGGTACACGGTGCTCGATGTTTTCGCCACCGATTACGCCGGGCTTCTTTATGACATCACCAGCGTGCTCGCCGCCCGCGACATCGATATTCACACCGCGCGCATCGGCACCGACGAGGACCAGGCCGCCGACGCTTTCTACATCCGGAAACGCGGGGGCGGAAAAATCGAGGATAAGGGAGAATTGGAGGATCTGAAACGGGAGATCATGGAGCGGGTGGAACAGGCGAGAGGATGAGCGGACGGGGGTGAACGCGGAGACCGCAGTACGGGCGCGGGGGGCCTCCCCCTGTATCCGTTGGTCCGGGTCCCGGTCCTCCGGCCCTGTACCCGGTAATGCGGGGATGTGCGCCCGAAGAGAGATGTTCCGCATCTGACCGGCTTTCCATTTAGAGCCTATCCGTAAATAAGGATATCGCCTTCTCTTGGAAAACAGCCCCCTACTGGCCCTCCGGGCCACCTTCCCCCGGAGGGGGCAGGAAGAATTTGTGGCGCAGCGACATCCCTTGCCCCCTTCGGGGGAAAGGGATTGAGGGTTAGGGGGCCAGGACCTCGCCAATGGTACGATTTCTTTATTTATGGATAGGCTTTTAGACAAAAAAAGGGATGCATGTATGAAACACGCATCCCTTTTTTTGCTGTTTACTCCTCAGTATCCGGCTCTTCGCCTTCGCTGTCTTCCAAATCTCCGGCGTCGGCGATCTCCCCGTTGTCGTCGTTCTCGCCCTGGGGAACGCGTTCCACGTCCATGACCAGGTCTTCGGCGCCGAGGTTCATGAGCCGCACACCCTGGGTGACCCGTCCGAGAGGACGGATGTCGCGGATGGGCAGACGGATGAGGATGCCGTTCTGGGTGACAATGATGAGCTCGTCGTTGTCCACCACCTCCATGATGGTGACCACGCCGCCGTTGCGCTCGGTGGTCCTGATGGAGATGACCCCCTTGCCGCCGCGGTGGATAATGCGGAAGGCGTCGATATCCGTCCGCTTGCCGTAGCCGTTTTCGCAGACCACCAGCAGATGGGCGTCGCTGCGCACCACCGCTACCATGCCGACCAGATAGTCGTCCTTCCCGAGATCGATTCCCTTGACCCCCTGGGAGGACCTTCCCACCGCGCGTATCTCACGCTCATTGAACCGGATGGCCATGCCCTCGCGGGTCTGGAGGATGATGTCCTGTTCGCCGTTGGTGAGGGAGACGGTGATGAGTTCGTCGCCTTCCACGATATTGATGGCGTTGATGCCGTTACGGCGCGGGCGGGAGTATTCGGTGAGATCGGTCTTCTTCACCAACCCGTGCTTTGTCGCCATGAGCACGAAGTGTTCTTCATCGAACGTCCGAACCGGCAGGTAGGCCGCGATTTTCTCGTCCTTCTGGAGTTCGAGCATGTTCACGATGGGACGGCCCTTGGCGGCGCGCCCTCCCTGGGGCAGTTCGAACACCTTCATCCAGTAGCACTTCCCGAAATTCGTGAAGAACAGGATGTAGGAATGGGTGGAGGCCACGAAGAGGGTTTTCACGAAATCCTCGTCCTTGGTTCCCATGCCGGTGATACCCTTGCCGCCGCGGCGCTGACGATGGTAAGTCGAGACCGGGATGCGCTTGATGTATCCCTGGTGCGAAATGGTGACCACCATGTCTTCCTCGGCGATCAGATCTTCTATCTGGATATCCTGACTCTCGTCGATGATTTCGGTGCGACGTTCGTCGGAGTACTTCTTCTTCAGATCGTCCAGTTCCTTTTTGATGATCTCCATGCGGAGAGGACGGGAAGCGAGAATATTGCGGAGCTTCTCCATGAGCGCGAGCAGTTCGCGGTATTCATCCTCGATCTTCTGACGTTCCAGGCCGGTGAGCCGCTTGATCTGCATGTCGAGAATGGCCTGGGACTGTATCTCGGAGAGTCCGAACCGGGCCATGAGTTCCTTCTTCGCGGTTTCGATATCCGCGGAACTCCGGATCAGGTCGATGATCTCATCGATATGGTCCAGCGCAATCCGCAGTCCTTCGAGGATATGCGCGCGTGCCTCGGCTTTCGCCAAATCGAACATGGTGCGCCGCACCACAACGTCATGACGATGCTCGACATAGTGGCGGATCATTTCCGTTATGCCCATGACTTTGGGCTGGTTTTCCACAAGCGCGAGATTGATGATGCCGTAAGAGGTGGAAAGCTGGGTGTGCTTGTAGAGCATATTCAGCACCACCTCGGGGAAGGCGTCTTTCTTCAGCTCGATAACGATCCGCATGCCGTCGCGGTCGGATTCGTCGCGGAGATCGGAGATGCCTTCAACTTCCTTGGCGCGTACCAGGTCGGCGATCTTTTCGAGAAGATTCGACTTGTTCACCATGTAGGGAATTTCGGTGACGATGATTCGGGAGCGGTCGTTTTTCAGCGTCTCGATATTGGCCTTGGCGCGGAGATTGATCTTTCCGCGGCCCGTTTCATACGCCTGGACAATCCCCCTGCGCCCATAGATGATCCCGCCCGTGGGAAAGTCCGGTCCCTTCAGGTGTTTCATGATCTGACGGGGAGTGATGAGCGGATCGTCGATGAACGCCTTGCAGGCCTCCACCACTTCGCCCAGATTGTGCGGCGGAATGTTGGTGGCCATACCCACCGCGATTCCGGACGATCCGTTGCAGAGGAGATTGGGGAATTTCCCCGGCAGTACATCCGGCATCAGAAGCGTTTCATCGTAGTTCGGGGACATGCTGACCGTATCTTTGTCCAGGTCCGTAATCATGTCCATGGCGGCGTGAGTCAGACGGGCTTCCGTATACCGCATCGCCGCCGCGCCGTCGCCATCCACCGAACCGAAGTTCCCCTGACCGTCGACCAGGGGATACCGCATATTGAAATCCTGGGCCATGCGCACCAGGGTGGGGTAGACCACCTGTTCGCCATGCGGATGGTAATTACCCGAAGTATCGCCGGCGATCTTGGCGCATTTTCGATGCGGACGGCCGGGCTGGAGATTCAGGTCGTTCATGGCGGTGAGGATGCGGCGCTGGGAGGGCTTGAGCCCGTCACGCACATCCGGCAGCGCCCGGGAAATGATCACGGACATGGAGTAATCCATGTACGAAGTCTGCATTTCCTCCTGTATGTCGATAGGAAGAATTCGTTCCTGATTGCCTAACATGAAATCCTCTTGTATAAAATTAGTTGCTTCTGTTATTCTCTAAAAAAGCTCGTTGGAAAATAGGAGCGACGGCATTGGTAACAGAAAAGTAAACGTTTTCAACATCCTCTTCTGACAGGTCTACCTTATGCCCTCTGGGAAAGGATCATACTCATCAAATCTGATCCAATCTTTTAATGATCCCCTGAATTTCAGTTTTCAACTCCAGCAAATCGGTCGTGGCAATCTGCCAGACTTCCTCCGCATCGATTCCAAAATAGTCATGGGCGATGAGATTGCGAAAGCTCTTGATTCTTTCCCACTCAATCTGCCGGTTTGTCTCTTTACAATTTGTGGAAATCCGCGCGACCATTTCTCCTATGATGACAAAGTTCATCATTGCCGCGTCAAAATGGGTGGTATCCGCATTGAATTCATCGGCGTTCCGAAACAATGCCACATGTTGCTCAATTTTATCGATTGCTTCAAGAATCGCCAGCAGATTGATCCTGTCCCTATTCGACATAAACGGCCTCGGAGAGAATTCGATTTCGCGCGTACGGTTTGAGATATTTCTCCCGTGCAATGTCGACTTCGCAGTGAAAGAAGCTTTTGAAGAATTCGCGAAGCTCGGCCTTCAGGTCGAACAAGTCCGGTGTGTTCTCCTCGAATTCCACCACGAGATCGATATCGCTTTCGGGCCGTTGCTCTCCGCGGGCAAACGACCCGAAAAGCCCGATTTTCCGGATATGAAAGTGCGCGGAAAGATATTCCCGATTCTGCCGAATAAAATCAAGAATGGCTTCCCTTTCAATGACTTCTTCCATATTCCACATCCTCAGATATCCAGGTTCCTGACACTGAACGCATTTTCCTGGATGAACTTGCGACGCGGTTCCACCTCGCTTCCCATGAGGATGGTGAAGATACGGTCGGCCTCGACCGCATCGTTCAGCGCCACCCGGTACAGGGTGCGCACCTCGGGATTCATGGTGGTGGACCAGAGCTGCTCGGGATTCATTTCAC
>CAYRTQ010000104.1:11861-13047 GCA_964426865.1 uncultured bacterium | reverse complement strand
GCTGTTTCTGCTCCTATCGTTACCTATGCTGAACTAACTCGATAGGCATTTTCTGAAATTGATTGACGCATAAAGAGAAATGCCACTATCTCTCCCGTTTTACTTACCCGCAACAACACGCGCATATACCGGGATGATCAGTTCCGGATCGGTGCTTCCGGCCAGATAGATACGGATCGAGTCGCTGAGAGTCGTGGGTTGCTCCGGCGTGGTAAGCGTGACATTCACTTTGTAGGAACTCCCGCCGTTGAGGGGGGATATGGATGCAATCACATTCGGATTATTGGCTGAAATCCGTTCGGCGTCTATTCGTCTGTTCTCGGACGGAGTGATGGTCAGTTCACGCTGCAACGTAGCGCCGGGCGCGACATTACCGAAAAACAAGCGGGAAGGGGATGCTTTCGCATCGGGGATGATGTTCCCGCTGATATGGACCGGTATTTCCGGCTGCTTTGCATTGTTGGTATAGATTACCACGTATTTGTCATACTTGGTCAAATGAGGCCCGCTGCTGAAGGTAAGCTGGATCGGAAAGGAACGGAGACCGGTGCTGTCCACTTTCACCGGCATCACCCGGGCGGTAACCCCTTCCGCCGTTTTGATCCTGGTGATCTTCAGGGAATTGTCGCCTGAATCCCGGACGATCACATTCCGTCGCACCTCCCGGTTCTTTCCGATGTCGCCCAGCCAGATTTTATCGGGAAGAACGGTAATCACACCGCGTATGGAGGCCGTGATGGTGAGGGATGTGATCTGTTTCCGGGGATCGTTGGAGCGAACCGCGATTTTTATGACATTCTTCCCTTGCGGTTTACCCAGGGTTTTGAATTCGACAAGAATCTTTCCGCTTTTCCCGGGCGGGATGCTTTTTTCGGTCAGAACCGCCGCAGTGCATCCGCAAGTGGTACGTGTGGTTACATCCAGATTTTCTCCACCCGTATTGCGGAAAACGAACGTGTAGGAAAGCACGTCGCCATTGTTCACCAATCCGAAATCATGCTGAGTCTTGGTGAACTCTATACGCGGCGCCTTTGAAGGCGCCGCACGGTTGGCGGGTTTGTTCCGGAGCGATTTTACCAGCGAGTCGGAAAATACGAGCGCTTCGCCCTCCCAGGCATTACTGAATTCCTTTTTGGAAATGAGGAGCGGCTTTTCGGAGGTATCGAAAACCGTGAGGCTGTCTCCG
>CAYRTQ010000104.1:0-11851 GCA_964426865.1 uncultured bacterium | reverse complement strand
TCTCCGCTGCACGACTTAATAAAAATGAAGTGGTCGTTATTGACAAAAGCGATGCTGTTCTTTCCGACCGCACAGAGATCGGCCAGATTCATGCTTACGGACAGAGCCGGAAGCCCCTTTGCCAGGGCGGCTTTTCGAAGGCCGAGAATATTTGTTCCCGTTTTGGAATTGTACCCGGAAAGCGTACAGAGTTCCTTAATGGTCGTTTTCACTCCGAAACTCTCGCAGGCCCGAAGGAGACACCTCGGTCCGCACAGGGTGTCCGGATTTAATGCGGCGGAGACCGTTCCTGTCGCCAGAAAGAGGAGATTGATAAGAAAGGCGCCAAGGAATTCCTTCATGATTTCTCCCTATTCTATCAATATGGTTTCATGTGTCCGGTAATCAGTCACCCTCAGTCCTTTCGGGAAATGAAGAGTGAAATCCTGGTCGGAAAGGGGAATATTGATTTCAAAATCATCCAGGACGGTAATCACATTCCGGAAATGCAGAATCATGCTGCCGGTCTCTTTATTCATGGTGTATGTGTTGCATTGGATCGAACGGGGGAACCAGATGTTGCCCCGGTGTTCGCGAAAGGAGGTGCGCACCTCTGTTCTTGTTTCAGCCTGCACCCATTCGATTCTGACCGGACGGTACATCCTTTCCGGCGCCAGCCAAACGGTCAGCGTGTCGGTTTTTTCGGGGAAAGTACCTCGGAATTTGATGCAATGCACATTATCCTGAATCTCTTCTCCGATCAGTACAACACTCTCCAGTTTTTCTTCCATGTTCGGGAACTTCAATGCACCGAGGAGGAACGAGGCCACGGGTGCGCCATATATACTCATTCCAAAACGTTGAGGCGCATACTGGTTGTCTTTAATCTTGTTCTCCGGACGAATGGCTCCGCTTTTTCTGGCAATTTTTGTCGGAGTTAATTCTTCCATGATGGAATAGGTGTTCTCGCCATCGAAAGCCGCTTCCTCATCGATGTGGAAATATTCGCCGGGAGCCCCGATGAGAAAATACTTTTCCTTCGTGAATATCTTTGGACTGGAGAAGGCATACTTGATTTCCATGCGCCGGGAATTGATGGAATAGTATTCCTTCCCGAGCGGCGCGTTTTTCGCGGCTTCGGACTGACGTTTCACTTCCGAGACGGAGGCGCTGTCTGTGTTGACCATCTCATACACAAGGCGTCCTTTGCCGCTGTAAACAATCTCGTCTCCCATCCTCGCTCCCTCCAGGATGGTACGGAACTCTTCGGAAAGAGTATTTTCTTGCGAGAAGACCGTGGGCGCTATAGCCAGGATCCCGGAGAGTGCCAAACCGGCCAATCGTATTATGGAATTCATGACGAGGTGCTCCAATATCGTAAATTCTGTTTACCATCGTTTCCGCGGAGAGGCGTGAAAAACATATCCGGGTGAGTGGCAGTTTTTTCAGGCTTTCATCGCTTGGAACACACTACTCCAAGTCAATACAATCTCTGTATCCGTACGCTGTCCATCCGAGGAACTCGGGCGTGCCGTTGGGGCAGGCAAGATTGTACCAACCCCACTGACGGCAGCAGCCGCCATTATTGAGAAGACTACACGCCGTGCCGAACAGGCACTGATAGGAAGGATACGGTGATTCCTGCGACAACGGACCGTCGCAAAATTCATCGCAGCACTGGAAAGACACACACAGTCCTCCCGTGATGCATTCCTGCTCCTGATCCGCGAGAACCCGGATGTCGGCCGACGCGACGGTGCATACTGTCAGAAAGGCAACCATGCACATGAATCCAAGGAAAAGTTTCTTCTTCATGCCAATTCTCCTTTGGTGTAGAGGGTTTCACGCTCCACCTGCCACTCACCCGTTCCGCTGATGCGCATATAAGCTGTCTACGTCATTATTTCCTGTTTCAGAATGCAGGGCGCTTCATTGAGCGCCCATGGCCTTTCACCGTGAAGAGGCCCGATAAGTCCCAGGGGGTTCCTCCCATCCCGAATGGTGACAGCGGGATTCGTTCCGCTCTGCGCGGTACCGGAATCATGGGTGTATTTCCCCCGGAGTGGCAAAGATAGTCATCATGCTATCGCCCAGTCCCGTTCGTTTGTGGACAAGCAATCATTGGGGGTGAGGAATACCGTCGAGGATAAAGGAAACCACAGTATTATTGCACCGGTGGGTGATTTCGGAAGGGCGCAAAGTATGCGTCCGTCCGGAATCACCCTTCAGTTTCTGCGATTGAGATTTTTGGCCGGAGCAATGACAGGCAAGAGAGCTGTATGTAAGGATATTAGTAAGTGGATACAAACACAAGTGCGCAGAAGGGTGAATATATTCACCCTAAGGGGTGAATCGCCTGGAAAACTAATTGAAGGATATCTTGTTGTCATACAAAAACTTGATTATTCCCGCCGAGTTGTGCGTTCCGATTTTCTTCATGATTCTCCTCCGGTGAGAACGCACCGTTTCCAGACTCAGACCGAGCAGGAGCGCGATTTCCTTGTTGGTCTTTTCCCCTTCGATGCCGCGTATCACTTCCATTTCACGCGTTGTAAATTCCACTCTCCGGGATGGTCCCGTATTCATCCCGTAAGAAACAACCCGGGATGACGGTTCGTTTTCCAGTGTCCTGCAAACGTAAATTCGGTTGGACATCATGTGCAAAAAGGTGTTCGCCACCTCCTGATCGTCGCATCCGGTCAAAAGATACCCCGATGCCCCGGCGTTGAGCATGCGCCACACCATTCTTGCCCCACAGTTCGAGGTATATGCCACAATCTTTATCCGGGGATACTCCTTCAGTATTCTTTGGGTGAAGTCTGTTCCGTTCCCTTCCGGAAGAATGACATCGGTCATGACCACATCGATCGTGTTGTTACGGATACAGTGCATGGCCGTGTTCACGTTTTCCGCTTCCCATATCCCTCCGATGAGACAAAGCCTTTTTAATTGACCGGCAATATGCTGTCGCAACTGGATATCCGGATTCACAATGACCACCTGAATACTCATGTGACACCTCATTGCGGAAGGAGAGTGCATTCACGACGATAAACTATCACATGGATGTACTGATAACATATTGATTACCATGTAAGGCAATAATAATATGCGGAGAATGAAAAGAGTACTAATAATTTAGTAGGGAAGGTTTTTTTTCAGGATTGTCGAAGTGGTCACCAGCTTTCGACACTCCCTCAAAATGGAGACACAAAAAGGCCCGGATTTCGCCGGGCCTCTTTGTGCTGCGTATAAAGCGGAAGCTTACTTGAGCAGGGTCATCTTCATGGTCTTGGAGAAGGAGCCGCTCTTGACCGTGTAGAAATACACACCGGCGGAGAACTTGGCGGCATTCCACACCACGGAGTGGGAACCGGCGCTCATGGTTCCATTGACCAGGGTGCTGACCTTCTGTCCGGCGACGTTGTACACTTCAACCGTGGTCTTTCCGGCCTTGGCCAGATTGAACGTGATCGTGGTGGAGGGGTTGAACGGGTTCGGGCTGTTCTGAGCCACGGTGAACGCGGACGGAGAAGCATCGGCCACGCCGACGATGTTGGAGATGATTCCCTTGATGGAATCGTGCGCCACATACCACCAGCCGGATGCATCGGAGGGCGCGTTCGCGTTGTCGGTGTAGATGCCGTCGTACGCCGAATTGTAATCAACAACCCGGTTTCCATCCTTCATACCGCCCGCATCGTTGGCATACGCGAAATACTTGATTCCGGTACCGTCGGGAGCGAAGAGACCAAAGGAAACCGCGCCGAGGTCATAGGTCGGAATCATGGAGAATCCCAGGGCGTCGGTGGTCGAATCGTACATGTAGGGACCGGGCACATAGTCGAAGCAGACCCACGGGTTATTGTCGCCGGGAGCGTCGTTGTGATCCCCGATGTTGTCGCCGTTCAGGTTGGCCCACAGCGTCATGTCGGTGATGTCGCCGTCGAGGGTGGGATCGATCACCTGCTGGAGGCATGCGCCGTGGAAGTTCAGGTAAACCTTGTCGCCTCCCGCGCTCCAGATATCGGTCGGCCCGCCTACAGCCTGGCCCTGGCTCGCCTCGGTGCCGTCATCAACCCTCACCCACCAGTCGGCGAGATTCACCTGCTTCACTTTCGAACCATCCTCGGCATCGATATAGATGAGTTCGGAAATGTTGGATTTGCTGAAAAAGTTGTTGTTCAGGGTCAAAAGGTAGCCGCTGGTCGGCGTTGCGTAGAGGGCGTTGTGCAGTTCCCCGGAGTGCTCGGGATAATCGAATGTGAAATACCCGTTGTCACCCCAGTCGCTCTGGATGATGGAGGTTCCGTTGGGAACCCACTTGTACTGCACTATCTGAATCGTGGTGCCCTCGGTCTGGCTCAGCTTGAACCACTTGGTGTGGTCGGAAGGCAGGAGAGCGATGGGGGACTTGTCCGCAAAGGTCTCGGCGGAAAGGGTGGTTTCCAGGAGAGCCGAGTCATTGGGATCACCGCCGATGACCCACTTGCTGTGAGTCCTCGTCGTATCCGAAAGGGTTCTAACTTCCTGTCCGCCGGTGTAGATTTCCGGCTGGGTGAGCGGAACGCCCTGTTCATCATGGGTGCGGATGATGGAGGTCTCGTTCCAACCCATGCTGATGATACGGGTAACCGGGATTTTGGGGGTGACACTGTCATATCCCCAGAGATAATAGGTGTATGTTCCTTCGGGGACATTGTTTCCGGTTTCGTCCTTGCCGTTCCAGACGATGCTCTGCTTGCCGACTTCCAGCACTTTTGGATCGGAGACGAAGATACAGGTGTCGATTTTGTTCACGAAATGCCAGCCCAGGTATCCGTTCCGCACCCGGGAGATCGATTTCGCCTTGTCGTTCGTGAATACAGAGAATAGCACCGTGCCGGGGACGCCGCCCATGGTGACCGGGACGTCGATATTCTGTCCGTTGAACGTGTAATGGATATATTTCTCGGCGGAGATGGTCATCTTCACCGGCGTGAACGGGACGGCGAAAACGGTGGCGGCGGAGAAGAAAAGCATGAGCGCAAGTAATGACAGCTTTTTCATTATGATCCTCCGTTTGTGGGATTTGATCAAAATCGAGCTGTTGCGGGATATGAAACAGATTCCCTGCGCATCCCTCCTTTCATTCCCCGGTATGAATGTGAATGAATACCAATTCCATTTTTCCAGTTCAGGAGAAAGGTTTTCCCCGGTCCGCAACCGCGTTTCCCACCCGATTTGCGTGCAGACGGGGACTCGGCGCCTTTGGGTGAATCGTTGCCGGGAGAGCATGCCGGAACTCGGAATCAGTGCGTCTCCGTCCGGATACTGTCCCTTGCGGCGCGGAATCCCCGCGGTGTTGCCGGATGGCGTCCGGATGTCTCGTGACGCCGGGGCCGTTCGGATGAGGGATCGGAACTTCATGAAATTGGCGCGAAATTAATTATCGCGAACCCGCGCGATACATCTTGCCGTTGTTTTCCCGTCTCCCGCTCCCATCTTGCCTGCGGCGCGGGATCGAATGTTTTTACAATGTGTGCAACGCCGTGCGATCCATGCGGCAACCGTGCCGGATTGGGAACGGGGATATATGGGCGGAACAATCGCTGATTGCCAATTAGAAAATCATAAGATTGTATTATTGGTTCGTGTATAAATGTTATAATTAACATGACGCAATGCTCTTGTCAAGGGAATTCTCCCCGTGAATGCAAAATGATCGTATCAATACATTTTAATGCATAAAAACAGTATGCTCCCCGGGCAACGGGAGTCATCCGCTTGTCCGGGAAGCGTTCGCTGCAACGGCGGCGCGGACCACTCCGCGTCGGGATACACAAAAAGGCCCGGCGGGTTCGCCGGGCCTTTTTGTGGTACATATGAAGCAAAAGCTTACTTGAGCAGGGTCATTTTCATGGTCTTGGAGAAGGAGCCGCTCTTGACCGTGTAGAAATACACACCGGCGGAGAACTTGGCGGCATTCCACACCACGGAGTGGGAACCGGCGCTCATGGTTCCATTGACCAGGGTGCTGACCTTCTGTCCGGCCACATTGTACACCTCGACCGTGGTCTTTCCGGCCTTGGCCAGATTGAACGTGATCGTGGTGGTCGGGTTGAAGGGGTTCGGGCTGTTCTGCGCCACGGTGAACGCGGACGGAGCGGCATCGGCCACGCCGACTTCCTTGCTGAGAGTACCCTTGACGGAATCGGAAGCGTTGTACCAGATCGTGTAATCGATATCGTACTGGCCGCCTTCGCCGCCGGAGGTGTTGTTGTTGGTGTAGATGCCGTCGAACGGAGAACCGTAGTCAACCCACTCAACACCCATCTTCGCGCGGGCGGATTCGCCTGCGAGTGCATGATAGTTCATACCGGTGCCATCGGGAGCGTAGAGGCCGAAGGACACGGCGCCCTGGCCGTTGCAGGAGAAGATGGAGAATTCGTCGGCATTGGCCACCATGTTGTACTTGTAGGGGCCGACATTGTAGTCGTTGCAAACCCACGGCTTCTCGGAACCTTCCTCGAAGTTGTGGTCGCCGGTGTAGTCGCCGTTGGTGTTGGTCCAGAGAACCACATCCTCGTTGCTTTCGGCGTACGGATCGAGCATCTGGTTCACGCAGGTGGTATGGGAGTTCAGGAACATGTGGCCGTTGCGCATGTCGATATTGCTGGGGCCGCCGCAGTACTGGCCTTTGCCCGTCTCGCCGCCTTCCTGCATGTCCACCCACCACGGAGCCATGTCGAACCGCTTGATTTCGCTGCCGTCGTTGATGTCGACATAGATGAGCTGGGATTCGGTGCCCGTGCCGGAAATGTCGGCGTTGATCATGAACAGGGTGCCCATGCCGTCATTGACCACGCCCGGGCCGAAGTTCCAATCGGAGGGCCACATGCCGGTGTAGCTGAACTGTCCGTTGTCGCCCCAGGAGGTGTCGAGAATGGAAGCGCCGTTGGGAACCCATTCCCACTTCTGGGTGACTTTCATTCCTTCTTTCAGGGTGTCGTGGAAGTAGTACTTGTTGAGGTTGTTGCCTTCGCCGATGAACGCGAGTCCGCTGGTATCGACCCAACCCATGGAGGTGGTGGTTTCGAGCTGGGCGACATCCTGGGGATCGCTGCCGATCACCCATTTGGAAACCGTGTGGGCTACTGCGTCCACAAGCGGGGCACGGTTGCCGTCGCTGCGGTAGATAACCGGGTTGGCAAGCGGATTGCCCGCGGGATCATGGGTGAGGATGGTCCGGTAAATCCAGGCGTCAATCCGCATGTGATTGGTCATCTGGATACGCGGGGTGATGTTGTCGAAGCCGAAGATGTAGTAGGTGTATTCGCCTTCGGGAACCTTGTTCTTGTCTTTGTCCTTGCCGTCCCAGATAATGGTGTTCGTGCCTTTGGCGAGCTGGACGAACGGGGAGGCATAGATACAGGTGTCAATCTTGTTGACCTGATGCCATCCGAGGTATCCGTTGGTGACGTTGCCCATGGAGGCCGCTTTGCCCTTGGTGTAAACCAGGAAGGAAGCGGACGCGCCCGTACCGGTCAGGGTGACCGGAACATTGAGCGAGGAGCCGTCGAAATTGTACTGGATGTAGTTGGACGCCGAGATTCTCAGCGGGGTCGGCGCAAACGGCACCGCGAATACAGCGGATACCGAGAAAAGCAGGAGCGTTGAAGCTATCAACAGCTTTTTCATGAGTTCCTCCGATTGGATGAATGGTACATGCATTCAATACTTGCCGGTGCTCTCTTTGCCGGAAACCGACCCCCTCCTTTCCAAACACGCTGTGAATGCAACAAAATGAACGGCAATTTTGAAGAAAACAGGCGAAAAGCCATGGTTCTTCTTACAACATATAAAACAATTTGGAGGGCTGTTTGTCAAGTTAAATTTATTCAATTTTGGAATATTTAATTCTTGCGGTAATTTCTAATAATGTATTGTATGAATTTGATATATGCAACCATAATAAATAATACAGTTTAGATTATATCTTAGTGAAATTGGTTAAAACTAATATGCTAAAACGTTTTTGGTGGACTGCATGCCGCCGCGCGATTGAGTGACGGGGGAACATTATGCCGGGAAAGCGGTTATGGCTGATCGTACACTGTGTGCGAGGATGATTGGAAAGGGTAATTGACGAGAAAATCACAATGGAGCCGAACCCAAAATGTGGTTTACAATGATGTATATATACTGAATTTAAAAAAATATTGTCTGGGACGGTAAATCGCCGTCGCGTCACGGCGGCATTTCCATTGAGGGATCATTCGCGCTCACGGTGAGCGATTCCCGCGTCTCCACACCGCCTCCGGCTCCCGGTACAGGAACCGCGGCCCGGAGCGGTCACCGGAACGCGAATCTTCCGACGGAATCCGCGTCCGGCGCAGTCCGTTGCGCGGGAGCGAAATGAATAAATCGGTTTTCTTTCGTGATGTTTATTCGTATATTCGAGCGATACGAGAGGCGTCGAAATGAAAGAACTGCTGCTTCACATCTGCTGCGGCCCCTGCGCGACCCACGTGATCGAAATGCTGCGCCGGGAATACGCGGTGACCGGATATTTCTCCAATTCCAACATCCATCCCGCGGAGGAATACCGGCGACGGCTGGATGCCGCGCGGGAGGTCTGCCGTCGCATGGAGATTCCGCTGGTAGAGGACGAGTATTCTCCGGAACTGTTTTTTGAGACGGCGCGGGGGCTGGAGCGGGAGCCGGAAAACGGCGCCCGATGCCTGCACTGCTACCGTCTTCGGCTGTCGGAGACCGCGCGGTTCGCGGCGGAGCATTCGTTCGGGGTCATGGCGAGCACGCTTACCGTGGGGCCGATGAAAAAAGCGGCGCTCATCAATCCCATCGGCGCCGGGGAAGCCGGTCGGGCCGGAGTGGAATTTCTGGAGGCCGACTGGAAGAAAAAGGATGGTTACCGCCGCTCCTGCGAACTTTCGAAAGCGTTCGGCATCTATCGGCAGCACTATTGCGGATGTGTATTCTCACAGCGGGATACGGACGCTGAATGACATCCCCCCGGACATTCCGGGGGATACGGGGGAAGCCAACGGGCTCTGTCCGTTCGTTGCCAATGATTGAATTGCGGATTCCCGGCCCGGATCACCATCTTATCTTTGATGTTCCGGCGATAAAACATGTTCGTCTCGAAAGGGAACTCCATGAACATCATCGTTTTCGGCGCACACCCGGACGACTGCGAACTCCAGGTGGGCGGCACGGCGATCAAGTGGGTGCAGAAGGGCCACCGGGTGAAGTTCGTTTCGGTCACCAACGGCGATGCGGGCCATCAGGCCCATACCCGGATGCAGCTCGCCCGTATCCGCAAGGCCGAGGCCGCCGCGGCGGACAAGATACTGGGCGTGGCCTCCGAGGTGCTGGACAATCACGATGGCGAACTGACGCCCACGCTTGCGGTCCGTCAGCAGCTCATTCGCCTCATCCGCGACTGGGACGCCGACATGGTCATTACCCACCGTCCCAACGACTATCACCCGGATCACCGCAACACCGCGCTGGCGGTGCAGGATACCGCCTACATGGTGATCGTCCCCAAGGTCTGCCCGGATACGCCGCCCATGAAAAAGAATCCGGTGTACCTGTATACCGGGGACAGCTTCCGGAGTCCGGAACCGTTCCGTCCCGATATCATTGTTCCCACCGACGATGTGTTCAGCCAGAAGGTGTGCGCGCTTCACGCCATGCCTTCCCAGTTCTACGAGTGGCTTCCCTGGACCTCGCAGGAACTCGATTCGGTGCCGAAATCCGCTGACGAACGCCGCGCCTGGCTGGACAAACTGATGCGCGGCTGGCTCGCGAATCCTTTCCCGGAAGCGACGGAGCGGCTGTACGGCAAGGCGGCGATGGAGAACGCGAAAACCGCCGAAGCATTTCAAGTTTGTGAATATGGCGGTCGCCCGGATCGCGCCCGGTTGCGCGAACTGTTCCCGTTTCTGCCGGAATTCATGTGAAAAGACGGAAAACGTAATCCGGAAACGGAAGGCGGGAGAAAAACAAGGAAAAATTGACTGGAGATGACCGTCGTGACCGCTCCTGAAATGCGGGAACGGTTCTCTCGGGATCTTTCAGGAAAACGGCGGCCCGGAATAATCCGGGCCGCCGTTTTCGCATCATGCGGGTTCCGTCCCTATTCCTTCCGCGTGCTCAGTGTCCCGTCCTTCAGAACCTGGCCGATGAGTTCACGGGAAGAGTCGAGGAGGCTCTGCTCCGCCTCCGGCGCGAAGGGGGAGATGAGCGACGCGTAGCCCTCCTCCTTGTATTCCCCGGCGGTGGGAAGGTATTCATCGAAACATCCCGCGAGACCGAGCACGAAAGTCTTCTTCGGGGAACGCTGTTTCACCTCCAGCCCGATTTCCGCGAACACCTCGCAGGGGAAGGAAATGAACACGGTGTCCCCGATCCGCGCCGCCTGCTGGAGAATTTTGATGGTCTTCGGACGATCCGGGGCGTTGAATGTTTTTGCCGCGTGGAGCCGCAACCCGGCGAGATAGTTCTTCATCTGGTAGGATTCGATCATCCGCTTCCCATAGATGTCTGTGCGCTTCCGGGCTTCCTCCATGGACGCTTTGGCCTCGTCCGCCTGCTTCTGGGCCTCTTCCACGGTCATACGATAACCATCGCGCGCCGGGAAATCGAAGGTCTTCTCAGCCACCGCCACATCGGAGCGGGCGGTGGTTTTTATCGAGGGGAGAACCTTCATCACCGCATCCACCAGCATGTTCCCCTTGTATTCGGCGAATTCGAACGTGCGGATGGGCATGTCCGCTCCCACCGCGGAAAGCTCAGCGGAGTAGCCGACCTTCACGTTCCCCTGGGCGGATTGGTAATAGGCCGTCCAGACCTGCTTCCCGAGCTTGTCCCGGAGTCCCTTGATGGAGTAATACGGCCAGTCCTCGGTGATCTTCAGGTTGTACTTGCTGAGCACGGAGGGATGGCAACCGTAAATGAACGCTACTCCCAGCAGCTTCCCTTTCAGATTTTCCACCTTGATGACACCCACCTCGGGATCGGGGTGCAGGCCGCCGTAAAGCATCTGGCGGTCGTTCATACCCATCTCGCGGGCCACCCCGGAGCCGAACCCGATTTTCCCCGGGGCCCGGGTTTTCCAGGCGGTCACCGCGCTCTCGACGGAACGCGCGATGAGTGTTTTCGTGTAGGGATGGTCGAGCGGCTGAAGTTCGGGGCCGGAATGGGTGTGCGTGGCGGAGATGATGATATTCTGCGCGGGAATGCCGGTCTCCTTCTGGATTCCCGTCCGGATGGCGTCGAAAATGGGGCGTGAAATCCATTCCAGGGCCAGGGTTGTGAATACCGCGGTGGTCCCGTTTTCACCCTCGATGACCAGGCTGCGGGCGTGGAGATCGTCATGGACGCCATCGGAAACATTCGCGCGGGCATACCCATAGAGCGCTATTCCCACCGGCGGGGTGATGACGGTTTCCCCCATGCCGACCTTGATTGCGCCGAATCCCGGGGTGGAAAAAGCGAGGGCCAGCCCCAGGAGGAACCCGAAACGGATCATGCTGATGCACTTCTCGGGAAAGCTCATGATTTCATTCCTCTGCAAAACGTGAAAAGGGAGCGCGCGTAAGGACGCGCGCTCCCCGGATTCTGAATTTACCGACCGGTTATTCCTTTTTGGTGCTGTTCAGCCCGGTCTTCTGCACCATGCCGATGAGTTCCAGGGAGGAACTGATGAGGCTCTGTTCCGCCTTGGGCGAGAAGGGGGAGATGAGTCCGGCGTAGTTTTCTTCCTTGAATTCGTCCGCGGTGGGAAGATATCCGCCCATCGCTCCGCCGAGTCCCAGCACGAAGGTGTTCTTTATGGGGGACTGCTGCTTGACTTTCAGCCCGA
>CAYRTQ010000103.1:11290-13231 GCA_964426865.1 uncultured bacterium | reverse complement strand
TCAAGCAAGGTCTTTCCACCTTATTCTCCTGTCCAGTTTTTGGGGAGCAGTATAAACCGCAGGACAAATCGCTTGCCGGGGAGATTGAATTGGTGTTCGGGCTGATGTTGTCTTGATTTAAAACATTATCGATGTAGAGTTGGTATTCAGCTAGACCTGATTCTGAGTCAGTTGAGGAATTCCAGGAGAATATGGGGTTTAATCCGGCTGAGGATTGGTTTTGTGGACTAGAGAGAGTTGGAGCTGAGGGACCACTCTTATCTATTTTTACATTATTCGCTGAACTTTTTACTGATTCTTGTAATCCAATATTGTTGATGGAATAATATTTGATAGTATGGATACCGCTTGTGGAGATAACAACGCTAGTTCCCTCCGAGGAATCAGTATTTGGCGTTGTCCCGTCAGTTGTATAATAAGTATGAGCGCAGCCACTTCCTGAACTGTCATTACAAGATAAAGTTACTGTTACATCAGTATTATGCCAAGATGTATCAGTGCCAGAATCCGAAGTAGTAATTTCCTCGGAATATTGAATACTATTTGTGAACAATCCATCAAGTGCAGATGGAACCCACCCGCTTTCCCAATTATGCTCTCTTGATATACCCGGAGCAGTCGTATGCTGGATCCCACTTGCAGTCAAAAGTGTATCAAAGTCTTCCACATCGACTCTGAATAAACCATAACCATTTATCCAAATCCTATTATCATTTAAGAATGGTATTTTATATTTTTCAAGCAAAGAGCTTGTCAACCTGTAATTATTATTAAAATTTGCTTGAGTCCCATAATTTGTATTAGCACTAAATGAAGTATAGTTTGACATATTAGCCGGAAAATCCCAAAATGCCCCCAAGGTAAATATGTTAGGGTGTTTCAAAATCAACGACATTGGTCCGTAACCAGACTTTGAAAATCCTAACAGCCAATGCTGTTCATTTCCGGATATTGCTAAATTATCTTTTACCCAAGGTTGTAGTTCTAAAGCCATGAATGATTCATATCTGTAATCCGGGTTACTATCGTGATCGGCATACCATGGTTGAACCTTAAATGATGGGGCAATAATAGTAACATTATACTCATTTGGAGCATCAAGTGCTTGCAATGTTTCAAGCCCATCTCCAACAGAGTCCGCCAACTCTGCCTCAACTGGAAGTACATAGATAAAATTATGAGCTATGCCAGGTACAGGATTGTCCGGCTCCAAAACTCGTAGAATATGGTTCCCATTTCCATTATAATCTGAAACCATTTCGTATGATTTTACTCCGTTCTCGTCAGTACTCAGATAATTTGCCTGAAAAGCTACAACAGTAGTGTCAATCAAAACCGAGCCAAGGGAAGAAAATTTTGATTCATTATTTTGAGCATCCCTTGATGAAACTCTGAAGTACCAAGTTCCATCCGATAATGAGTTTGTGTGCGTGTAATAATTAGTATCAGAAGTACTAGCAAAAACGTCAGAAGAGAAATTTTCATCTTGGGACCATTCCACAATATATGGAGCAACCGTATGAAGACCAGATCCATTATCTTCAGAAGCAACCCAAGTCCATGTTGGCGTATTATCCCAAGTAAGTGCAGTACTGGGCACGCCTGGGATACTTGGAGCTGTCGTATCCAAAATAAATGAACCCATGGTTATCCAATCGGATGCATCTACTCCGTTATCATTCTGCGCACACCAATAATAAGTATCATCTGAACCAATAGACGAGCTGGGTGTAAAAACCGTGACTTCATCGATATCCGAAGTATCTTTTGCGCCACTTGCAATTACATTTATGTCAGCAAGACAATCACTGGCATTAGTGGAAACTATTCGATAATTCGTAGTACCAACGCGATTAGCATCAATATACCTGGCAGATAAAGAGGGCGTATTATCTTTTGTGAAACTGGCATTAGGCGGTGAAATACGTATTGGAGAGGAAG
>CAYRTQ010000103.1:7756-11280 GCA_964426865.1 uncultured bacterium | reverse complement strand
CAGCTACAGCTATATTCCACGTCCAGTCCCCCCAAAAGGAGGCATTATTATTAGTTTGAGCATATTCTTCAGAGATCCAACTCGGGGAAAGTGCAATTGAATGTAACTGCACTTCATCCTGATATCCATCTAAAAAATAAGTATTTCGAGAATAACCGCTACTTATTGTTATATTCCTATCCACGGTCGTAAGATTCTTCTCAACGCCCAAGTCTGCTCCCTGTGAAACCCCTCCCACATAGAGCTGATAATCATCTGTAACTGTTTCCCAACTAAATGCTAAATGGTTTAATTCATACGGAGTAATAATAGCCGCTTTCGATACTACATTAGCATTATCTATATACCCTGATATTGTTGTCCCATTGGAGTATAATAAAATTCTGTTACTTGCACCCGAAGGACTTACCTCGGCATATGTTTTAAGCCCAGAAGCAGAATTCGTAGCCCATGTAAGTATCGTCCCTTGAGTTAAATCTACCGTCAGGTTATCATGTTTGATATAACCCGCTGAACCATCAAAATCGGCAGAATTATTCACCTTTCCTGTGACCTCAGACAATGTCATAGATACTCCGGTACCATGTCGTCCATTTTTTGTTCTATCCTTGTATCCGTTAGCATTATTATTAACCGTTTCATCTAGTGTATAATATAATTCCCAATGTGATGCATAAGCATTATCACTACCATAAATATCAGAAGCTCCATAACTATCACTAGTAGAAACTGGGGGATAAATTCGAAGTACCTGTTCGGTTGTTGAAGCAAGAGTTCCGGGCCACATAATCCGAAGCCAACCTGTCTTGGCTGAATTGTTAAAATCGATCCAGTCAGTGGCTAATTCCGTTTCATCATCTTTAGTTGCTCGGCCTTTTGTTCCATCACTAATATCAACCGCCGCCCACCATAAAGCAGGCATACGCGATAAATCCACTAATAGGGTAAAATCGGTTAGATCCTCGGAAGGATTACTGATGGTGGCTGTAGCGTATCCAATAAATGGTATGTCGGCATAAACAGTCTGATTTCCCAAATTAGGTAATCCACAGAAACACCACTCGGTTATCAATAATGATAGGAATAATATCCAACTATGAATTGGTTTATTAAAATGAAACATATTAATATGAAAAATATTTCTCCATTCTCTCCGGTATAATTATGTTATTTTATCATTTTATATTATTATACAACTCTTTTCAATGATTTTTGTCTTCAGTCCGCTTGGCATTGTCCAAACCGGACTATCGAAATCCTTTGCCTTATGCAGGACGGCAAACCTATACATGTGGTCCGGAAGCCTTGTTGCCATTCTCAAGAGTAGTTCAAACTCTTTCTCAACTCTCTGAATCATAGGCTGGCATTTTGAATACTCTACCGGCCTTGTCGTCACATCAAAATTCTCAGACGTAAATACATAGAGGAACTTGGCCTGTTTTGAGAGTCCATATTTCTTAAAATTTGTGATTTTCTCATTTAAGTGGATCTTCTCTTCAAAGATCGCCTTCGGTGTTCTTGTCCTTTCAAACTCAAGGATGAAATCGTACTCTCTTCCATGTAGTTTATGCCGATATTTTATAATCGCATCCGGCTTGTAGCCATCAAGCGAGTTGGAAGTCGAAGGATATGTGATCATTATATTATATTCATCTCTGAATGGAAAATAGAGTCCGCAGAGGACATCAATCAACCCGAACTGATGAGGATAGTTGGAAACGGACTTCCGGCCAATGGGTGTGTACCGGTCATATCCCAGGGCCTGCGCGCCATCCTTGGTCACTTGCCAGAAAGTATGGCGGTACCGTTCATCTCTCAGGTAGCCATATTTTCTGACGGGCATAATAAAGCCGTCTCGTTCAAGCTGGGTGATATGTCGTCCGGTCCCGACAAGGCAGGCATCTCGGGACTGTCCCCCGCTCTCGAAGGCGAGGTTATATATTGTGGCGAACTTGAGATCGTACAAGGCGCGGAGAAGCCGGAGCTTGGCGTGAGGATTTCGAGGCATAGCACTATTTATAATTTATTTTATTACGTGCAATCTTGTCCTGAAAGGACAGCCCAGCATCTCATGAAAAGCGGGGTATCTAATTGTAGCGTTCTGAGAGGGTGGGCTGTCCTTTTGGCGATAGCCAAAGGACATAGATTGCACACTATATTAATGGCGTGTTAATCGGCATTCGAGGCGTTCTTGAGCAGACAACAAATATCGAGGAAAGTATCGGCGGGGATGTTAATAACTATATTATACCAAACATTTAGTAGGACAACAATCCGGCTAAAGAATGGCTAAAGAAAACCTTCAAAACCCAAGAATTTTAGCGAAAATTGTCTAAAATGCTTCAAGCGTAATATTATGCATCGCAAGCAATTGCTTGATTATCAATGATATACTATATACCCCCTTCACGAGTTAGGAAACCGTCGGCTTTTGCACCGCCGGGTAGCGGGTGAACCGGCCATGCAGAGGTGTGCGGCATACGCCCATATGGATCGGGCTGGTTCTTTTCCGTGACTCAGTTGTCATCTGCCACGCTGTTTTCCGCGAGTTGATATTCATGAATGGGTATCGGACGCATATGCCGGTTGCACAGACAGTGCCGTGGGGTAAGGAATGCCCTTTGCCTCCCCCGCTTCCTCAGTACTTCTCTGGCGCTCCCAGAAAAGCGCCCAAAGAGGGCGATCCGGGAAAAGCCGCATCAGCACCGTTTACCCACAGAAAAACAGCGAAGAACCGGATACATTGCCGCCGTAACAATAGAGGAGGCGGTTTCTTTCGGAGATTATCTGTTGACTCCATCAGAACATGGCTGTTAATTATCTGGACCGTGCGCCATACAATCTGCATTGTGAGCGGGTCAGGAATCAATCCGATGCCTTTTTCCGATACGGTCGAAGGAGTTTAACTCATGAAAAGAAGAGCGTTTCTCGCTGCATCGCTTTTATGTGCTTCCGGCTGTGGATTGAAACCTTTTGGAGGTTTTCAGCCATTTCATTTCGTTCAGATGGCGGATACCCAATTCGGATTCCTCGCGGGTGGCGACGGTCGAGATTTTGCCGCGGAAACCGCTATCCTGGAAAAAACGGTTGCCGGAATCAATCGTTTGCAGCCCGCTTTCACCGTGGTGTGCGGAGACCTGACCCACATTCACGGCAACGCGGCGCAGATCACCGAATACAAACGGCTCATGCACATGGTGAACCCGGACATCCCGGTATACAGTCTTCCCGGCAACCACGATTTCGTTCTCACTCCGGAAAGCCTGGAGCAATACCGTAAAACGTTCGGTCCGGACCGGTACGCTTTCACCCATCAGGATTGGCGATTCATCGTGCTGAACAGCACGCTCATACAGGTCCAGGACAAACTGGCTCCGGAAACGGCGTCCCAGACGGACTGGCTGCGGAAAACGCTCTCGGATGCATCACGCTCCCGGGCCCACGGAGTGATCGTGTTCATGCATCACCCTTTCACCGGTGACGACATCCGGGGGAATACCCCGGACGCGCTCCGGAGGTCATAT
>CAYRTQ010000103.1:0-7746 GCA_964426865.1 uncultured bacterium | reverse complement strand
GTTCGCCGAACACCGGGTGACCGCCGTATTCTCGGGGCATACCCACACCACGGTCCCGGAAGACTCTTATCGCGGGGTGCGGCTCATCAACACGAACGCGGTCTGCCGGTCATTCGACCAAAATCCCGGGCTGCGGACGGTGAAGGTCGCCGTGGACCGTATCGATCACCGGTTCTACCCGTCCGATCGTCTGCCGGAGCGGGTGTAAACACAACGCCGCCGCCAGCTTGCCGGGTCTGAACCACGATTCTTGCAATTCCGATGGAATGATACGCCGGATTTCCCCTGAATCAAGCGATCCCGGTCCGGACCCATCGAGCGTTCGGGCGCGCCGCATCATTACGCCAGATCAGCGGTGCGCCCCCGCTCTCTCAGACCACGTTTGAATCAATCTCCGTAGCAAAGGCAACCCCCTTTCCGGCCTTCGGCCACCTTTCCCCCGATGGGGGCAAGGAAACACAAGGATTCCTTTCAACGGATTTTGAATGGGAATTGGTATCAGAATGAATCACGGTAGAGCCTGCTGGTGAAATGCATGGGAGTGGCCAGCCGTTCCAACTCTGTAAGGCTTATCCCCGATTCCGGCTCTACGGCTTTCTGGATGGTTGATTTGGGATTGTTGTTTTCCTGCGGCGAATAGAATGTATATGTTGTCCGGAAATCTCTTCCCAGCCCGATTCCATACCGCGAATTCATTTTCCTTTTTTTCGGCGCGAGCGGAATGCGGACCGAGATATTGGCGATAGTGTCGCACCCCGAGCGGACCGCCCCCGCGCCGATTTCGAACTCCCTGAACACCCGCGTAATCTCCCCCCCGAATCCGGTATCGCCATACACGAACCGCCCCCCTTTCACGGAAACCATACAATCATAGGGAGCGTACGTCCAGGCCGCCCGCACGAGAAGCATGCGCCAATTCATGTCGGTGTAGATGAAACGGTTGTCTTTGAACCGCAGCGATCCGTATACTCCGCCGTGCAGCCCAAAGGTAATCCGGTCACTCCAGAGAGAAAGGCGAACCATCTGATCGATGCCGTACAGCTCTTTCTGGAAAGCGCCGATATTGGTCACCGACAGCATGGAGCGGGTAAGAGGACGGAGATACAGAATTCCGGCGCCCATGGGATTGTACCACATGTGCGGGTCATATTCATTATGGAGATAGATATCCACCTGCACATACGCCACGAGTCCCGGTTTGACCCGGATTCGCACACCCGGACGAATACCGGTGCGAAACACCAGCGGATCGCCGTAGTTCCCGAAATTCGCTCTCAACGGAATGTCGAATTGGAAAAGGACAGGCCGTGCGGGATGAGCTACCCGCTTTTCCCGGAGCGTTCGCGAGACGTAACCGCGGTAGAACTCGGTATCAGCGGTTTCGCGGTCTATCGTGGAGTGGATGAGCGGAACGCCCCATGCGGTCTGAATGCATGATATATAACATATACCGGAATATCCGGCGCTGACGAGGAAAGCCTCCGCCCTGGCCCCGACATCCCGAAAAGCGATATACTCGTCCCGGTATTCCATGGGACGGTACGAAACGAAAAGGGTGTCCTCACCCGTGGAAACAGAAATGTCCCGATACCCGTACACGGCGAGGGTATCGGCCAGGGAATCGATGCCGTGCGGACTCTGCCGCGCAGATGAAATACCGGGGAACAGGAGGAAAAACAAAAGCGGAAAAAGCCGGAAACATGTCATGAATTGACTCAATCAAGCAAATACCAGTGATATCCAATCCGATATGCCGGTCCGTGACCGTACACACTGGCCGCCAGGAAGTCAATTCCCTTCCATCGGGCGTTGAGTCCCGTGCTCCAGAACTCGCCGTCATAATCGGTGAGGAAATTGACATTCTTCACGAGAGACACGCTCATCCCGCCAAAGAGTCCCTCCAGGCGCACATACCGTCCGGACATCTCCCTGTACCCATATCCGAGGGACAGGGAGCCGTAATTACATCCTTTGCTGAGAACCCAGAAAAGTGAGGAGATGCTATTCGCGGAAAGGTCCACACCCGCGTCTTCCAAATCGGGATCGAAGATGCCGACCGCCACCGCCGGAGTCCACTTCCGTTCGTTCAGAACACGGACTTTTATCCCCATCGAACGGGTTTTATCCGAACCATAACTGTAAATGGTCTTTGAAATGTCGATCCGGGGGGCGGCATACACGGACACATACCCCTCGACAAACGGGAGAAAACCGATCGTTCCGGAGAACACCCGATTCTCCGAGTGTCCTTTATGGAACGGGCCGACCGGATTCGGTAAATACGTATAATGCAGTCCCAGCCTCCCATCGGTGATATACGCGGAGGGGGTGGCGACATATCCCGAATAGGAATAAAGGGATGCTGTATCGGTTTGCGCCGCAACGGAAAAAATCGCGGAGCAGAAATACAACAGCGCCGCGATCCGCACAGTGGGCCTCACCATACCCCACCAGCCGTCTCCCGGGAATTTCTCACCGGGAGACGGCTGATCGAAATCCTCTCCTGTACGCTTTATTATACTCCCCCCACTCCCCCCTGATTGTGATCAACCCAGCTTCGGGTACACTCGGTTCTCATCGTGTCAAGGGTTTGCGTGAACGTTATGACAAACGTGTAGGACAGTGTATCACCGACCGAAATGGTGAGTGTGTACGTGCAGATAGTAACCTCTCTGATTTTCAGGAGTTTACATTCCTGAACCCAAACCTCGACACTATTGGCATCGAGCACGCCGACCGGTTTGGCCGTCTCACTCACCGTGGGCAGTTCGATATGGAGGGTCTGCGTGCCGAGTTTGATTCCCTCCTGCATTTCGATAAGGGAGCGCACGTATTCGGGGGTGATGCCATCCGGCAGTCCGTCGGCAAAGCTCACCTCATTCTTGACCTCAACTTCCAGGGATTTGTCGTCCGCATTGATGGGCGTGGTGCTCACCACGGTCTCGGTCTCGGATGAAGACTGGGTCTTGATATTCACCTTGGGCTGCACCGCAACCTGGCCGAATTCCGAAACCTGGGCAACCGCCTCACCGGAACTGTTGGTGACCGCGGTGCCGATTTGACGCCACTGTCCATTCTCAAATTTCTGGACGGGCAGACTGAGACCGGCGGGCAGCGGGACTTCCAGGGAAATCGTGACTTCCACCGGCTGGGAGAATGTCGCGTCGGTCGGCTCCAGAACCGCCGAGGCGATCGAGAGCTCTCCGGTGGCGGGAGGAGGGGTCTGGGCGAGTTGAACGGGGGTGGCGGCCATGTTGATTGCTCCCGTGGAAACCTGTCCGCCGACTGTCACCTCGGTTCCTTTCGGAATCTCCACCTCGATGACATGGGTTACCGTGGTTCCGGAACCCGAGGGCTTGTATTCATTGGTTACGGTTGCTCCGGTGTCCTTGATCGTGTTTGCGGAGACCACTTCCTCCTTGCGGTTTTCCAGAGAGGCGATGGAGGCCAGGAACACATCGGGAACCATGGCGCCGTTTTCACCGATCTGCGCTGTCGCCTGGCCGAACGTATAGCCGGATTTGGAAGCATAGACCGAGTATGTCCCGATTTCGAGATTCGAGAACACATACTTGCCATCGCCCCCGGAGGTTGCCTCCGCCACCTTCACTCCGTTTTTCCGGATGACCACGGCGGCGCCGGAAATACCGCTCCCGGTGGAACCAATGACCTTCCCGGTAAGATTATAACTGATCGTGGGCGGAGGATTTTTCGAGCCTTCCTTGTCCTTGGAGCACCCGAAGATGCAAAGCGCAAGGAGCACAATCAGAAACACTGAAAAAGCGCATAAACCCCGGGTACATCTTCTCATCGGCTTTCCTCCTCCTGTGTATGGAATACGCAATATGAATTATGATTTACAAAGTTACCTTATTTTCCCCTACAAATGCAATCCGGCAAAGAACGGCTTTTTAACGATCATATTTCCGAATCGTATGTCCTATTTGTTTATATTTGCCGGAGCGACTGATATTTATTTACTAATATGAACAGTATTAACCTTTTTCAGACATATACGAGGGATTTCGATTATACCGCTGTATTGCACAAAACGTATACCTTTCAATCTCAGTCAATGATTGTTTGTACTCAATGAGGATCGCTACGCAATGATAACTAATGATAACCGCCTTTTCCGCAATCCGTTGCATCCGTCGCCCGCGTGTTCACAACCCATCCATTACGCCAATTATTTCCCCCTGTTTACGTCATTTTTACACTTGCATATCTCCCGTCATCATCCCATATTTATTCCTAATATTACGTGGACAGTCAATCAATTATTCACCATATGGCGGCACTAATGAGTATAAACCTGTTCATTGTCGATGCGTTTTCGCTCTTTCGAGCCGGACTGGGCGTACTGCTGGAAAAGAAGGGTGAATTCAAGGTTCTCGGCGATACCGGAAACGGGAGGAAAGCGGTAGAACTGGTCGACAAACTGGCTCCGGATGTCGTGCTGGTTTCCATATCCCTGCCGGAAATCGATGGTGTCGAAGTCACCAGACGAATAGCCGAAAAACACAAGAACACCCGTATTCTGGGCCTGGCCCGTCGAAACGACAAAGATGCGGTCAGCAGCATGCTCAGAGCGGGAGCCTCGGGTTTCCTGAGCCAGAACTGCCATATAGAGGAACTGACGCTTGCGATTCGCTCAGTCTGTGATGGAATGTGCTATCTGAGTCCGGAGGTCGCGAGCATCGTGATCAACGATTTCCGGTTGATCAAGGAAGAAACGATCAATTCACCCGCGATATCGAAACGCGAGCATGAAGTCCTTCAATTGATCGCGGAAGGATACTCCTCGAAGGAAATCGCCGACAAACTCAACCTGAGTTTCCGCACCATCACCTCGCACCGTCAGAATATCATGTTGAAACTCAACTGCCATGACATTGTCAGCCTGACCAAGTACGCCATACGGAAAGGGATCATCTCCTCGGAACAGTAAGCGCCGAATCCGGTTCGTCCGGGGCTGCACCCCCCGATTCCGGACGGTACTCTTTCACCCGCGAACAATCCCGTGTGGCCGGGCGCGCCACGGAGAATCCGGACGCACCTCCATTCCCGCATGAAATCTCTCCCCGTGTCAATTCGGATGGTTTTGCGTTCTCTCCAGATACCAGTCCACGGTTCGCTTCATGCCCTGACTGAAATCGATAAACACCCGGTACCCCAGCAACTCGTTTGCCAGATTGATGTCCGCGAGAGAATGTTTCACATCACCGGGACGGTCGGGAGCGAACACCGGTTTGATATCCTTGCCAAGGTGACGGTTGATGACATGTACCAGATCCAGCAGCGAGTACGAATCCCCGCACGCGATGTTGATGACCCGTCCGGCAACCGCTTTTGAGGTTGTGGCCGCCAGAATGTTCGCCCGTACATTGTTTTCCACGAAGGTAAAATCCCTCGTCTGGGTGCCGTCGCCGAATATCACCGGCTGACGGTCTTCGATATGCGCGGTGACGAACAGCGGGATCACCGCGCTATACTGGCTTTTCGGATCCTGCCGCGGGCCGAATACATTGAAATATCGAAGGCACACGGTTTCCAGCCCCATCGACCGGCTGAACGCCATGCACAGATTCTCCCCGGACAGTTTTGCCGCCGCATAGGGAGACAAGGGCATGGGAATGAGAGACTCCGTTTTGACCGACGCCTGCTGATTGCCATACGCCGAGGAGGATGCGGCGAACACGAATCTCCGCACCCCGGCGCGGGCGGAAGCGGTGAGCAGCTTTATGGTGCCCATGATATTCACTTCCGTGGTCATGACCGGATCGGCAATCGAACGCGGAACCGAAGCCATCGCCGCCTGATGCAGAACGTAGTCCATGTCGGCGGTCGCGCGATTGCAGGTATCCTCGTCGCGAATATCGCCCTCGATCAGGTCGATGCGATCCAGGAAGGGTTCGATATTCTCCCGCTTCCCGGTGGAAAAGTTATCCAGGACACGCACACTCTCACCCTGGCCGACAAGGTATTCCACAATGTTCGAACCGATGAATCCCGCTCCCCCGGTCACGAGGTAGTTTGCCATGATGAACTCCCGAAAGATATTCTCGTAATGGTTGAATGCAGTCGAAGGTCTTTCATATGCTTACGAAACGTTGGAAATAAATCCCCGGCGCGTTTGTTCCGGACACGATGAACTGTCTCTAACCCGTTCACCCCGATAATCGAAGGAACGGTACATACGAATCACCATCCGAACCGGCAAGAAAGCATTCGAAGCCGGTCGGAACGCCTGTTCCGGCGATGTGAATACCGGTTCAGACCATCAGTCCGTTCGCTGAGCGGTTACTGCTTTTTCAACTGGAAAAAGTTGGGTGACACCCGGTGACCCGCGTCTCCCTACCCGGCCTGCGGCCACCTTCCCACTGTAAACGGTTGGGAAGGAAAGACATCCCACTCCGGGCGGGTATGGCAAGGAAAACACTTTTTACCTGCCCCCGGTCACGGGGGAAGGTGGCACGAGCCAAAGCGAGGGCCGGAAGGGGGCTTCCGGCAGTCGGAACCAAACACTATCCAGTTGAAAAAGCAGTACCCTTTCTCGATCCAAACCCTGCGCGGGCAGCTTTCCCCTCGCGCCCTGCGCCTTTGCCCCTTCTTTTCCCATTGTCCCCAGGCGTCTCCGCGAGAGACGATACCGGCTATCGATCTACAATTCGATGATCCCGGATCCTTCGATGGGGAAACAGGTTTCCACCGCGGGGGTGAGTCCATATTTCCGGTAAAACTCCTCGGCCATAATTTCCTTGAACGACTCCGCACGGTCTTCCCGCACGAGAGCCATGACGCATCCGCCCAGGCCGGCGCCCGACAGTTGCGCGCCGAGCACTCCCGGAATGGCAAGCGCGGTATCCACCATCTCGTCGATGAGCGGTGTCGAGCACCCATATCCGCCCGACTGGAAATGAATTTCCGCCGAGGAATCGCCGGAAGCCAGCCGGTCGCGGAGAGAACGCACGGCTGCATCGGAACAGGAGTTATCGTACGTGACCCGCTCCTTTCCTTTCATGCGGCACACCCTGTCGCCGTCGTGGGAAATGTTCATGAGCCTTCCCACCTCCCGCATATCGCCTTTTTGCAGATATTCGGTCACCACCCGGGCCCGGTGGATTTCGGAAATGCCGAAGAGGGCGATCCTCCGGGCCTCGTATCCATGAGTCGGTTCATCGTGCGAAGAGAATATCCGTTCGAGACGATCCCGTTCCGAGTCCGGGGCAAGCTCCCGGATCTCCTCGCGGCTGATGCGGTCCGGGATATCGAGCAACAGGGAATAGATGTCATGCGGGGCAACCCCAAGATTTTCGGCGCTGACATCCCGAAGGTGCATGACCCTATCCTTCAGCTCGGGATGACGGGCTTTCAGGATGGTTTGGGCGACCTCGTAGGTGGCCACCTTCTCGTTGTAGATTTGCATGGCATTTTCAGACTTTTTGGCCGATTGATGGGACTGGAGAATGAGGATGACATACTCGGGCGGGAACGGAACGATTCCCCGTATGCGGATGGGATGGAACCCCATGTGGACGATGCTCCCTTTTTCCGCGAATTTCATGGCGGCATGATCTCCGCTGCCGCCCCGGGTCCCCACGAACCACTCCCCCTCCCCGCAGAGATCGACAAAATCGTTGGGTTTGAGCGCAAGACCGTTGATGTAGGTCAGCGCTTCCGCCGCGGTCACCACCACCGCCGAGGACGAACTCAGTCCGGCAGCGAGGGGAATCTCTCCCGCCA
>CAYRTQ010000102.1:0-13250 GCA_964426865.1 uncultured bacterium | reverse complement strand
CAGAAAAGTACAGTGGAAGTGGAAGGGGTGAAGGATTCCTTACCCCGCGAAAGAGCTTTTGTAACCGGCACATTCAGACCATGTCCGGCCATGGCATCTACCCATGAAAAACTGCGAAGCACCAAAAATAAAGCGGGGCGGATTCATGAACCCGCCCCATATCGATCAAACTCCATCCCGGGAAAGCATGCTCAGGAGGCCTGTTTGTTTTTCTTTTCTTTCTTGGCAAGCTTCTTTTCTTTCGGTGTTTTCTGAGGCGGAGTCTTTTTTTCCTTTTTCTCATCACGCGATTTTGACATACCCTTCACCTCCATCGGAACAATGATGATTTGTATACACACAACCGTCGCTTGTTTCTTTATACATTAGATACCTGATTTTTTACGTCAATGCAATACCCAATTTTATTCCGAGATACAATTTACCGTCAAATAAAGCGGATTATGCCCGGGGCGCGGCAGGAACCATCCCGTCGAATGCCGCCGACAAAATATTCCGTCGTCCAGTCACCCATTTCCCACGCGAGGCACACCATGTTCGACATGAATCACCGTGAGGCGCTCTGGAAAACGCATCCGAACCGCCGTGGATTCCTGCGGGGAGCCTCCCTAGGCGTCGCGGGACTGGCGCTGGGAAGTTCCGGCGTGGAGACAAATGCCGCCACCTCCTCCGATACGGGGATCAGCCGGGTTGCGTTCGCGGCGGGAACGGACCGGCTCGCCATGATACGCCGGACACTGCAACCGTTCGAAAAGGAAATACGGGAGGGCGTCCGGGGGAAACGGGTGATCATCAAACCCAACATTGTCTGGGACGGCAATCCCTTGTGTGTCACCCACCCCGATGCGGTACGGGGAGTGCTCGAATTCCTGAAACCGTTCCACAAGGGACCGGTCATTGTCGCGGAATCCACCGCCTCCCCCAAGGGAACCATGTATGCATTCGAGGAATACGGTTACCGTCCGCTGGAACGGGAATACAACGCCCGTCTGGTGGATCTCAACGCCGGACGGTACCGGGTGGAATGGATTCGCGGCGAGAACGGTCGGCCCAACGACATCAAGATCATTGACGCCTTCCTCGATCCGGGCAATTATATCATCTCCCTGGCCCGCATGAAAACCCACGACTGCGTACTGGCCACCCTCACCATGAAAAACATGCTCATGGCCTCGCCGCTCAATGTCCCCACGGGGCATCCCGATTTCGTGAAGAACCAGTTCGAGAAGGCCAAGATGCACCAGGGCGGCGCGCTGGGGATCAATTACAACATGTTCCTCATGGCGGGGAAAGTTCGTCCCGGGCTGGCGATCATCGACGGCGTGGAGGGGATGGAGGGCAACGGCCCGACCGGCGGGACTCCGGTACCCCACGGGGTGATGCTGGCAGGTCTGGACCCGGTGGCGGTGGACCGCATCGGCATCGAGCTCATGGGCATCGAGTATACCGATATCGGATACCTCCAGTGGTGCTCGAACGCCGGTTACGGCCGGGGAGACCGCGCAAGAATACAGGTGACCGGAACCGGGGATCTCTCCCCGTATGTGCGGAAATACAGGCTGCACGATAATATAAAGTGGCAGATGGAGTGGAAGGACGATCCCTCGGCGAAAAAATAGGAATCGAAGCCGGGCGTCGGCAGAGGCGCGGATGGGGGAAAAGGGAAAGATATTCCGCTTTTCGTTCAATCAGGAAAGAATGGAAAAGCCGGCCTGAACCGTGAGGCGCGTTTCAGCTCTGCGAAGCCCGGTTTATGTCGATGATCTTGCTGTTTCCGACATAATCGATGGTCTCATACCGGGTGATATTGTTGAGCTTCCAGGTAATCTCCGTCATGCGCTGCACCGCACTCTGGATTTCCTGCATATACCGGATAAAATTTTCGTCGCCGGTCTTTTCGAGAGTGAGCAATTGCGCGTACCCGGTGATGACCTGTAAGGGCTGATTGATCTCATGGCAGACCGCGTGCGCCATTTCCAGCGCACCTTGCAGTTTCTCCCGCATGAGCGATTCCTCTTCCGCGCGCAGACGGTCGGTGACATCCCGTATGGCGCAGAGATACATTCTGTGGCCCAGCAGTTCGATCTCGCTCCCGGTAATTTCCGCCGGGAACACCGAACCATCCTTTTTACGATGCTGATGCAACGGCGTGACGGAGAATTCCTCGCGGGGCTTGTCATCCCGGGTGTCACTTTTCGCCCAGATGTCCTCACGGAAAAGATGGCCGAATTCCTCGCGTGAATACCCGTAAATTTTCATTCCCGAATTGTTCACATCCAGAATTCTTCCGGTTTCCTTGTCGATGAGCATAACCGCCTCGGGATTGGCCTCAAACAGCGCCCGGAACTGTTCGCGGCTCTCATGTATTTCCCGCTCCGCCCGTCTCTGTTCGGTGATGTCGTGCGCCACTCCCTGGGTCCCCAGGAAGTTCTCGTCGGCTACCCGGTCTCCCCGGTACAGGCCTTCCGCTTCCAGGATAAACGTGGGTTCCAGTTCCACTCTCCGTAAATCAATGGAGAACGGGACGGCTTCCCGGGACTTGGCCAGAAGACGTATTTCGAGCGAGCGGGTACGGCGCTCCCCGGTACGGCGTTCCATAAGGGCGTACCGTGCCTTCGGAAGATCGTCCGGATGCACGATATCATACATGCTCTTTCCGAGAAGTTCCTTGGGATTGTACCCGTATTTGCGGACGGAATCGCTGATGAATGAAATCTTCCCATCCGGGTTCAGACGGTACACGATATCCGGGATGGAATCCACCACAATGCTCAATTTGCGCTCGGACTCCCGGAGAGCGCACTCGATACGTTTCTTTTCCGTGATGTCGTATATGAAAGACTGATAAATCCTCGCACTCTCCTCGTCACCATCCCGTACCGTGGTGGTTACCAGGCAGTCCAGCACTTTCCCCGTGCTCTTGCGGAGTTGCAATTCCAGATTCCGGGTGGCCCCGTATTTCTCCAGATGACCGCGGAGCTTGTTGTATTCCTCGAGACTGGCGCAGAACTCCGGCACCCTCCTCCCCAGCACCCGCTTCTTTTCATACCCCAGGAGATCAAGCCCGGCCTGGTTTATATCGAGTACGCATCCCTCGCTGTCGATTATGGCGATAAGGTCCTTCGAGGCCTCGAAAAGCGTACGGTATGTCCGCTCCTCCCGTCGTAATTGATCCCGCATGCGGGTGAGCCCGGTGATATCATTGCCGATGCAGATGATTTCCGTCTCACCGCCCGTTTTGCCGTCCACCACCCGGTTGGTCCAGGCGATCCAGACCCGCTCCCCCTCGCGCGTGACATTCTCGTTGATATTGTTCTCATATCGCTCCGGATGCCGCGCCAGATCCCGTATCATTTCGCCCAGGTCCCTGCCCGTGCTCTCCCGCTCCGGAACGATGGTTCCAATCACATTCTTTCCGACAATCTCATCCCGTGTATAGCCGAAAAACCGCTCGGCATACCGGTTGATAAAAGTAATCACGCCTTGAGGGTCCAGACGCAGGATGATGCTGTTCGCGTGATCGACCATCTGGCGCCCATCCAGATTCTCAGGCCCTAAATCGTATTCCGGAAGGTCCTCTTGATGCAGTTTCAGGAGCTTTTCCCGAAGCGAGTCCATTTCATGGGCGATATGCTGGATAGAATGACCCGTTCTTCCGTTTTCCATGATGTATCCCTGACAGCGGAGGCTTCATTCAAATTCACGAGAGAAGCATGGAATGCATTCAGCTTCTGCGACCTTCCCCGTACACTGAAATGGATCCCGGACGAAGATGAGAAACTCAGGGGAAACAGTTCACCATCTGGATTGGGCGCCGCTTCATCCCGAATCAGATGGTTTGCGCTGTAAAAAATGAAGCAAATTCCATACCGCAAACTCCCCGCGATCACAACACCCTTAATCACAAAGGAATTGAACGCAAGCGCCCGAACCGGCTCATCTCAATGGTGACTTTTTGTCACGCCAGGTGTAAATTTATTTTCCATTCCGTCCGCACCGGGATACGATTCCGAGGAAAATTGTCCGTTGCTTTTGGGGTTGAATACCCGGCCGGTCTTTCGTATACTCCTTTCCTGAATCCGAATCCGATCCAGCGAATTATGGTCCGGGGATCTTTATTCCTTTGTGTCTTTTGCCTCAGTTCTTTTCCCTTCGGGAGGAATATATGCGTATCGCTCCGGTATTTCTGGTCCTGGCCGCCGTTTTCGCATCGTCCGCCTCGACGGCGGAAATCTCCGCTCATCGCGGCGAGCATCTCACCGCACCCGAAAACACCGTCCCGGCGTTCATCGCGGCGGTGAGAGAGGGAGCGAAACAGGTGGAATTCGATGTCCACTCCACCAAAGACGGCGAACTGGTTCTCATGCATGACGCCTCGGTGGACCGCACCACGAACGGAAAGGGTAAGATCGCCGAACTGACCTTTTCGGAAATTCGGGCGCTCGATGCGGGGGCGAAGTTCGACCCGAAGTTCGCCGGGACAAAGGTCCCAACCCTGCGAGAAGCGCTGAAAGCGGTCCCACCGTCCATACTCTGCAACGTGCACATCGGCGGGAACGAGCAGACCGCGGTTCGTGCCGCGCGGCTCATACGGGATATGAAAAGGCTGCGTCAATGCTTTCTCACCATCGGGACCACCCAGAACGACTATGGCCGCGCGGCCCGCGCTGTCGCCCCGAACATCATGATCTGCAAGGGTGCAGCCGCTGACGGCGTCATCACTCCTGCGACCGTTTCCCTGGCCGCGGACAGCACCGCCGCTTCCCCAAACGCGAAAGAACGGGTGGATTTCATCCAGCTCTTTTTCATGAAACCGGGAACGCCTCCTCTGGAGCAACTCCGTGAAGCGGTGCGGAAACTCCATGAAATGGGGGTGAAGGTCAATTACTGCTGCTCGTCCGACGGCGCAAAAATACGCGAACTGGCCGAAGCCGGGGTGGACTTCATTCTCACCGACGACATCCTGTTGGGCCGTGAGGCGCTGGGAAAGGCCGCGCCGAAAGGGAAATCGGGAAAATGAACACGGGCTGTAACGAGCGCTGATTTCACTCCGCCCCCGCTTCCCCAAGCGGGGGCGGAACGCGTTTGGGACCGTATTCCGCTCCCCGGGAAATCCGTGCAGTACCTCCTTTCCGGGAATTACCGTATCGCCGGTTTGAGGAGACGTCCCCACGCCCCATATTCCAAGCATGAGAACCCAGAGAAAAGGCGCTCCGGAAACGGGGCGCCTTTTCTCTCCATCCGCGTGTCGCCATAACGTACTTTGTCGCGTCACGACAAATCCCTTGACAGGGCGTCCGGGAGGTGATACATTGAAATAAAACTAAAAACCATTTTGGTTTCCGTTCTTCCGAGGCCCATGAAACCCGATACGTTCGAAAACACGTCCGCGCTTGTCGCAAAGGTAATTGATTGCGCGGGCACATTCTTTGAAAAACGCGGATTCCACGGGACGACAGTCGACGATATCGCGCGCGAACTCCATATCAGTAAGCGGACACTCTATACTCTCTTTTCGTCAAAAGGGGAAATCCTGCGCGAAGTCGCCTGGCGCGATACTTTGGAATCGGTACGCCGTTTCGGCGAGACGATCCCCCCGGAGAGCCCTTCCGAGCGGGTTCTGCTCTCACTCTGCCGGTTCATTTTCCTCGACCGTATCGAGGAGGGGAAGACAGGACGCTTTTCCGGGCTCCACAACGAGGACCCGGACATGCGCGAGGCAGCCCGTTCCGCCCTTCGCCGGGTGCTGGCCCACATCTACGAGGACGCCATGCGCCACGGACGGCTGAAACCGGTGGACCCGGAGTATGCCGCCGAGATCATCCTCTCCATGCTCACCACCGCGACCGGGAATTTCCACCGGGTCAAACAACCCCTGAAGGTGTTCAACGACACCCTGGGGATGATTGCCGACGCAATCGCTTTTCGCGACCGGGCGCCGTTCGACGCCATGGGGTGAAACCGCCGCTGCTCCCATAGCCACCTGACAGCAGGGGAGGCTTCGGATGCAAAGAACCGGGCGCTGTTGTCATACATCCCCTGTTTTTCGCCGCATTTCATCCCGTTCCGCCCAATCATATCCGGGCCTCTCCTGAATCAACCGCCTGTTTTTTTTATTTTTGACCCCGCATATTCCGGGAAAACCGTATGCTCTCCCCAGGGACGACGCAGAAAGGCCGTGTGGAAGCGAATCCCCATGGTCGAGTGCTTTTACTTGTCGTATGGGGTGGGTTGCAGCGAACGCCTTCTCCCTTCGGCGCAACGGGATAAAACGTAAATTGCACCGCGACACCCTGACCGCGTCCGGAGCTGCGGGTCCGGGATTTGACGGGAAGTCCCTCCAAACCCGATGTGGTCAGTGTTTCGACACTTCGACAGGCTCAGTGTCCGTAGTCTCAGTGTCCGCAGGCTCAATGTCCGAAACTGGCTGAGCGCCCGACGCTGGCTGAGCCTGTCGAAGCCAGCCAACCTACACCCTGCATCCTCCGGTTGACAGAGCAATAGCGGATTTGGCGGGTTTCCTTTCAGTCGGTGATATCGGGCCGGTTTTCCCGAAGTATTGTGGAATCGCCTTCAGGGTTATATATTTATTCCCTGCTGTGTTTTTCCACGTCCCCCGTGTTTCTGTGGCGATAATCTCCTTTCCCGGAGCGATCCATGCTGGAACGACTGTTCAAACTGCGAGAGAACGGCGCCACCATCCGTACCGAAGTCATTGCCGGACTCACCACGTTTCTCTCCATGGCCTACATCATTTTCGTGCAGCCATCGGTACTGTCCGCCGCGGGCATGGATTTCGGCTCGGTCATGATGGCCACCTGCCTGTCCTCGGCCCTGGCCTGCCTGGTGATGGCTTTTCTCGCCAATTACCCGGTGGCGTTGGCGCCGGGCATGGGAGAGAACTTCTACTTCGTCTACGTCGTGGTGCTCGGCATGGGAATCGCCTGGCCGACCGCGCTCGGGGCGGTCTTCCTCTCCGGGGTCATTTTCGTGATCCTCACCTTTCTGCGGGTACGTGAACTCATCATCGACGCCATTCCCCCAGGGCTCAAATTCGCCATTCCCGCCGCTATCGGCCTGTTCATCACCTTCATCGGACTCACCCAGGCGGGCATCGTGGTCAAAGACCCCGGCGGCGGCATTGTTTCGCTCGGGGACCTGCATTCCCCGCCGGTACTGCTCTCTCTCGCCGGACTGCTCATCATCCTCTTTTTCATGGTGCGCGGAATCCGGGGGGCGCTCCTCCTCGGCATGCTCTGCACCGCGGCTATCGGAGCGCTGCTGGGGATCGTGCGGTTCACCGGGGTGATCGCGCCTCCCCCCTCGATGGAGCCCACCTTCCTGAAACTCGATATACCAGGCGCGCTCCAGCTCGGCATCACCACCGTGGTGCTCGTTTTCCTGCTCATGGCCATGTTCGATGCCATCGGCACCCTGGTGGGAGTGGGACAGGCGGCGGGTCTCATGCGTGACGGCAAACTCCCCCGCGCCCGGGGCGCCCTGTTCGCCGATGCGTTCGGGACAGTGACCGGAGCGCTGCTCGGCACATCCACGGTCACCGCGTATATCGAAAGCGCCACCGGAGTCCGCGAGGGCGGACGCACCGGTCTCACTGCGGTGGTGGTGGCCATTCTCATGCTGCTCGCGATCTTTTTCAGCCCGCTTGTGTCCATGATCGGAAGCGGGTACCCGGTCACCGATTCCGCGGGGAAAGTCCTCCATGTCCTCTACCCCATAACCGCTCCGGCTCTCATCCTGGTGGGATCCTTCATGGCCCGCTCCCTCGCGTACTGTGTCTGGGACGATCTCACCGAGGCCGTCCCCGCTTTCATGACCATCGCGGGCATGGCGTTCACCTACAATATCGCCACCGGCCTGGCGTTCGGGTTCATCCTTTATCCCGTTCTGAAACTCATGGCCGGAAGGGGCAGGGAGGTTTCCTGGCTGGTGTATGTCCTGGGAGCGGTATTTTTGGCATGGCTCGCCCTCATGGGATGGTGAGAACACAGCGTCGAACCGCTCCGATAAAAATGCACGTTACCCGCATTTTGATCTCCCAGCGATTCATGCCATTGTCAATGCTGTTTGTTCGAAGATTCAGCGGGCGAGATAGGAGAGATTTTCCGGAGTGAAGGGAATGGGTTTCATGCGGAGCAGACGGTAGGCTCCCGCGGAATCGCAGGTATTTCCCTCCATCAGCATGTCGATCTGGGCGCGGGTGATGGGGAAGAAGGGGAAACGGTCAAACAGCGCCGCGGCCGCCCGTACTGCCCAGGCGGGAGCGGGAATCATGCGTTTGTGTTTTCCCGAGGCGGCGGCAATCATGCGCACCAGGGTTTTCCAGTCGAAAGAATCAGGCCCGCAGAGCGTGTATGTCCGTCCGATGCTTTCCGGGCTGGTGAGGGAAGCCGCCATGACAGCGGCAACATCCTTCACATGCACCGGGGCGATCCGGAACGACCCGGCTCTTTGCGGCAGGATCCCCGAATAGAAGAGCGGCGCGGGAATCGGCGGGCGAATCATCTCGTCGCGCAGCCGGGTGCAGAATTCCGTATTGCCCTGAGGGTCGCCGAACACGACGGAGGGACGGAAAATGGTCCAGTCGAGGCCCGTTTTCTGGAGATACCGTTCCGCCGCCCACTTGGTGCGCTGATATCCGGTGCCGTCGGGACGGGCCCCATTGGCGCTCATGAGCAGAAAACGACGCGCCCCGCATATGAGCGCGATATCCATGACCCGTCGCGCGCCCCGGAAATGCGCCTCTTTCCAGGTTATCCCCCTGCCGGGGAACTCCCGTATGACCCCCACCAGATATACCGCCGCATCGCACCCATCGAGCGCGGCGCGGATCGCCTCCTCGTCGCCGATGTCTCCGGGAACGAGAGTGCATTCCCCGCCGCGCCGCACTTTTCCCCCGCTTCCGGGACGCACGAGCAGCACCGGGTGATGGCCGCGCTCCAGGAGCGCATCCACCAGATAACCGCCGACAAATCCCGTGCCGCCGAAAACCGCCGTTCTCATGGTTCTCAACCTCCGGGTTTCACCACAGGGGACACACCGGCATCGGAACCACGGCGTTCATCCGTGGTTCCAAATACCTTTCACTCATTCAGGAAGGCGAGAATGGTCGAGGCGAGCACGGTCACCCCAACCGTGAGACAGCGTTCGTCCACGTTGAAATAATCACTGTGCAGCGGGAATTGCGTTTCTTTCGCCTCGTTCGAGCTTCCGATTTTCAGGTAATAGGACGGAATCCCGACGCACAAGTGGGAGAAGTCCTCGGAGGTCATGGGACATTTCTGCTGGGGAACGATCTTCTCCGGCCCGAGAATGTGCGCGGATACATCGGAGATGAGATCGTTCAGACGAGCGTCGTTGAGCACCGGCGGATATACGCCCTGGATGCTTACCTCGTTTTCCAGCCCCAATGTGCGGGAAACGCCGTCCGCGGCATCCCGGATACGGTCGGCGGCGAATTCCAGCATCTCCCTGGAGAGCGCGCGGACACTGCCTTCCATCATGGCGCGGTTGGCGATGATGCCCAGCTTGCTTCCACCCTCGATATACCCGATGCTGATGGCGATAGATTCCATCGGGTCAATCATGCGTGGGATGATATGATGAACCGCGCTGATGACTTCCGCAGCCCCGAGGATGGCGTCACGCCCCTTGTGTGGTGCGGCGGTGTGCGCCGAGCGCCCGGTCATGGTGATGCGAAACGCCTCCGAACCCGCCATGGCCGGTCCGGTCGCCACTCCGACCGTGCCGACTTTCAGATCGGGCCAGCAGTGCAGGGCGAGGATGGCGTCCATGGACGGATTTTCCAGCACGCCGTCCTTGACCATTTCCATTGCGCCGCAGATCGGGCCGACCGGATTTTCCTCCGAGGGCTGGAAAATGAATTTAACCGCGCCGGGGAAAGCGTCCCGCATCCCCGCCAGCACCCGCGCCACCCCGATGGCGGTGGCGGTGTGCACATCGTGGCCGCAGGCGTGCATGACACCCTCGTTTTGGGACTTGTAGGGAATATCGTTCTTCTCGATGACCGGGAGGGCGTCCATATCGCAACGGATGCCGATCACCTTTCCCTCGCCGCGTCCGCCCCGCAGCACACCGACCACTCCGGTCTTGCCCACTCCCGTGCGATACTCAAGACCCAGTTTTTCCAGTTCCGCCGCGGCCACTCCGGCTGTGCGAACCTCCTCGAAACGCGGTTCGGGATGGGCATGCAGGTCGCGCCGTATGGCGACCAGGTCCTCATGCATTCCCTCCGCCCGTTCACCCGCCCGGCGGATCGATTCCCGCAGGTGGTCATTCATGTGCATTGCCATGAGATTCACTCCTGTATGATATGAAAGAACGCGCCGGAGATATACCCGCATACTCCCGGGCCGTCACCGGCCCTTCGCGCGGGATTTCCGACTCAAGCTCTTTAGAGCCTATCCGTAAATAAGGATATAGCCTTCTGTGGGAAAGCAGCCCCCTACAACGCACCCCGTTCGTACTCCGTACGAGCGGGGACCCCGCGCCCTCCGGGCCACCTTCCCCCGGAGGGGGCAGGAATAGCTTGTGGCGCAGCGGTTTCCCTTGCCCCCTTCGGGGGTAAACGCAGTTCCCGCGAAGCGGCAAGGGACCAAGGGATAGGGGGCCCGGAGCCCACGAATCATACGATTTCTTTATTTATGGACAGGCTCTTTATAAAAATCACCGACCGAACCCGGCAAGAAAGGGTTTGATCCCTGTCTGAACCGTTACCCTCTGACGGGAAGCTCACATCACCCCCCGGACGCAATTGTCCCCGATATATCCACTCACCGCACGCTCATATCCCGGACCGCTTTCAGGAACAAGGCGACATCATCGATCGTGTTGTAATGCACCAGGCTGGCCCGGAGCGGCATACGGAGATCGAAGAACTCCTCCGCCATCGACCAGTACAGCATGGAGCGCATGGCGATATTGTGTTCGTCCACCAGGATGCGCTCCGCCTCTTTCCCGGAGAGATTGTCCATGCTGAACGCGAACGTGGGGTCGCGTTCCTCCACCCGTTCCGGATCATAGAGGCCGTAACGGCGAACGTTCGGCAGTTCCAGCAGTCCGGGGAGGCCGTCCACGCCGGTCATCATCGCCCGGGACAAATCCTTCTCATACTGATCGATGGCGTCCATCCCGATTTTCAGAAGCCGTTTCCGGCCCTCGTATTGGGTGAACCGCCCCTCGTACCGTCCGGCCACCCGTTCGCCCAGACCGGCGAGGTATTCGACGGTGGCGGTCACCGCGGCGAACTTGGCCTGATCGACGGATCCCCAGTGCCATTTGGCATGCGGTGTGCCGTGATCCTTCCCCGCCACATAGGACCGCAGGTTTTCAAGATGATTCCCGCGGGCGTACATAAAGGAAACATACTTGGGGGTGAAGAATTTATAGGCGGATATGACCATGAAATCGCACCCGATTGCCTGGACATCCAGCGGACCGTGGGCGGCGTGATGCACGGCGTCCACGATATAGTACGCCCCGGCCTCACGGGCGATCCTCCCGATCTCTCCCAGCGGACTTTTGGAGCCGAGAAGGTTGGAGGCCGCCGAGATGGTGATGACCCTGGTGTTTTCGTCCACCAGGCTCCGCAGGTGATCCATGTCGAGCGTGCCGTCGGGCCGCAGCCGTATGAGACGGACCTCGCCGGCCGCTCCGCGGTTCACCAGTTCCCGCCAGGGATCCATGTTGGAAAGGTGTTCGTAATAGGTCGCGACGATGTTGTGGCTCTGGTTCATCTCCCGCCCGAGCGCATAGCTGAGCTGGAACATGAGACTGGTGGCGCTCTGGCCGGAAGTGATGTTTGCGGGAGATTCCGCGTTCAGGAGATCGGCGACCGCCCGCAGCCCCTCGCTGATATGTTCCGACGCCTGACGGCTTTCCGGGAAACTGTCGCCGGTATTGGCGCTCCAGACCAGGGTCGAGGCGTACTGGGCGTCCGCCGACCGTTTCAAAACCAGCGTGCCGGTCCCATTGTCCAGAAACGCACGCCGTTTTCCCCAGGGATCGGAGCGGGCGCCGGGGAACTCTTTCTGAATCTCCTCAACCAGAGCTGGATCAAAGAACATCGCCGATATCCTCGTTTTAAGGTTCTGGTGTGATTTTGTAACCCGGATGGATGCGCCGTTTCGCGCCCACCCTTGGGAATCGAACGGAATACCCTGCATTTGGCACAATATACAGCGAAAAAATCTGCGCTCAAGGGGTATTTGGAGAGTGTATGATCCGGCTTCCGAAAAACCGGCTCTTTCCCTCCATGAAGGAAAATGGATGACAGCATACCCGGTTTTAGCCATTGGTTCGATACGTTTCACGTTTATTCGGGTTTGGCGGGATGAAAGAAGCCGCGGGGAGACCGCCCCTTTTTTTCTCTCCATTCTCCCCCGGTCGTTTTAGTATATTTCCGCCATACGTCCCTCGGGGGCGGCGTCCCCCGGTATCCTCATTTTTTACGGAGCAGGCATGGAAAACCAAACCCAAGTCGAAAAAGTCAACCGCGGATTTTTCTCCGCGGCATTCATCCGTGTATTCCGGGGGATGTTTCTCCCCATCAGCCGCGGACTCAAACACATCGGGGTGACTCCCAACATGGTGACCTTCGCCAGTTTCCTCCTGGCGATCGCCACCGGCGTCCTGTTCGGGATGAATTATATCTACACCGCCCTGGTGGTGGGCATCATCATGAGCCTCCTCGACATCGTGGACGGCCAGATGGCGAAGGAGTTCGGAGGCGCGACAAAATTCGGAGGCGTACTCGATTCAACCATAGACCGGTACAATGAATTCTGTGTTTTCGCCGGATTCGGATACCGGTATTTCGTTCTCGGGAGACCGGGATGGATTCTGTTCTGCGCGCTGGCGTTCCTCGGCTCGGTGATGATCAGCTATGTCAAATCACGGGCGGAATCGGCGGGATTCGAATGCAAGGTGGGAATGCTCCAGCGCCCCGAACGGCTGGCGTTCATCGGAGTGTGCGTGGTGTTCGGAAGCGTGGGAATCGATGTGGCGGTGGTTGTCCTCACGTTCGCCACCCAGGCCACCGTGCTCACCCGTCTCGTGCATGTCTGGCGGCAGTCGCGGTAAACTCCACGATGAACGATGACGGCGGGTGCGGAATTCAAGGAACTTGTTGTGCCACAGGCACTGTTTACCCTCACTCCCTGCCCTCTCTCCCACGCAGGAAGACGCGCGGGCGAGAGGGAAAGGAAAGCTGC
>CAYRTQ010000101.1:12287-13270 GCA_964426865.1 uncultured bacterium | reverse complement strand
ATAGGTCGTCATGGTTCACACAAAAACAACCGATCCACGGGAGATTCCACCGGTTTCATCCGTATGTCACTCCTGCGCTGCTGGTGTTGTACCTGTTCCTTTCCGCCGGAGTATCGGCGGCCCGCACGGTCCAGCTCACCCCCGGCTGTGAAAAATACTCCCTGGGAAGGGTTCTCGATATTCTCGAAGACCCCGGGGGTAAATTAACCATCGACGAGGTTTCCTCGCCCGCGTTCGAACAACGGTTCATTCCGCATCATCAGCAGGCGATTTGTCTCGGCATCAATCGTTCGGCGTGGTGGATACGATTCACCGTAGCCGGGGCCGATTCCGGGGCATGGTCCGGTTCGAAACGCTGGTTTCTGGAAACTCCCTGGCCCTACATTACCTTTCTCCAGTTGTACGCTCCCCGGGAGGACGGCGGATGGACGGTGCAGGAAGCCGGAGACCCCTCCTACCTGAGACCCGGCCAGAAGCCGGGGACGCTCCCCCTGTTCCAGCTTCCGGGAAGCTTCCTTCCTCCGAAAACCATTTTCCTGCGGACGGAAAGCGTCTCGTCCATCTATCTCCCCCTGGCGATATACACCGGCGATTCCTATCTGACCGAAGCCAAGCTGCGCATGCTGTGGTACGGGCTCTATTTCGGGGTGATCATCGCGCTCGCGCTCTACAACCTGTTCCTCTTCACCTCTCTCCTGCACCGACGGTATCTGTGGTATGTCCTCTACATCACGTTCATGGGGCTGTATTTTTTCGGATTCAACGGCCTTTCCCGCGAATTCATTTTCCCCGGGCAACCCGAACTCGCCGCCCGGGTCCTCTTCTTCTGCCTGGGAACAGCCCTGATCGGAGCGACCCTCTTCACCCGCTCGTTCCTGCTCACCTCGCGCAATACTCCGCGTCTCGACCGTTTCCTCGTGGCATACCTGTGGGGCGTGACACTCCTCACCGCATCCAGCCCCTTCCTCGATTTCCGCAGCATG
>CAYRTQ010000101.1:11175-12277 GCA_964426865.1 uncultured bacterium | reverse complement strand
CGGCCGCTCCGGTTCTCATTCTCGGGGCGGGAGCGGTGACCTGGCGTGATGGATTCCGCCCGGCGCGGTTTTTCATGCTGGCATGGTCCATATACGCGATCACCGGGCTCGGATTTGCGCTCACGTTCCAGGGGACCATCCATCTCGGTTCCTGGATATTCAACAGCTTCCAGGCCGGTTCGGCGCTGGAGGCGGTGCTGCTGTCGTTCGCCCTGGCGGATCGTATCAAGACCATGCAGCGTGAGCGCGAGGAGGCCCGCAGGAACGAGCGTCGTTATCAGGAACTGGCCATCACCGACGGTCTCACCGGGCTGTACAACGCGCGGTATTTCCACTCCCAGATTCTCATGGAAATCCAGCGGGCGGAGAGTCTAGTGACGCCGCTTTCCCTGTTGCTTCTCGACGCGGATGATTTCAAGCAGTACAACGATACCTGGGGCCATCTGGAAGGCGACCGGGTGCTTGCCGGGCTGGGCCGGGCGATTCATACCTGCATACGCGACAATGATCTGGCCTGCCGTTACGGCGGAGAGGAATTCGCGGTCATTCTCCGGGGCAGTTCGGGGAGGGAAGCCGCGGAAGTCGCCGAGCGCATCCGCGCCGCCTGCGCGGAGCCGGTATACTCCCCGCGCCCGGAATGCACGCAGCGGGTTACTGTAAGCATCGGGGTGGCGGAACACATTCCCGGCCAGAGCTACTCCTCACTCGTGGAACAGGCCGACCGAGCGCTTTACCGCGCCAAGCGCGAAGGCAAGAACCGGGTCATCCGCGAAATCAACGGAGTATGATCCGCCGGAGAATGACGGATATGCTGTCAGCAAGAAGATCGGAACATCCCCTGTCCCGCTCCCTCGGAAAAGGAGGCGCATCCCCCCGCATCGAATCGTCATATCCGCGAGAAAAATCCATTCCGAATGCAGTGCGGATATTTGCGGCCGCCGTTCTCTTTCTCGTTTTCGCGGCATTCGCTCCGGACGCCGCTCCCGCCGTTTCTCCGCTCCCGCTCAATCCCGTGGTGGAACACCGCTCGCTGGCCCCCCATCTCGAAATTCTGGAAGACCCTTCGGGACAACTGACCATCGGAGAGGTGTCCGCGCCGCCC
>CAYRTQ010000101.1:0-11165 GCA_964426865.1 uncultured bacterium | reverse complement strand
GGGACAACCGGTTCCGTCTGGTGGCTGCGGTTCACCCTGCGGGAAACGCCGCCCATCGACAGCGCCCTCCTCCCGGAAACGGAGTGGTTCATCGAAACCAAGCGGCCATTCATCAACTCCCTGCGGCTCTATTCCCCCGCGCCCCGGAACGCGTACGGGGAAGCGGCTTCCGGGTGGACGGTCGCGGAGGCCGGAGACAGCGCTCCCCGCGTCGAAGGCAACAGCATGGGCCAGCGCCCGTCATTCCGGATTGCCGCATCGACGGACTCCGTGCGCACGTTCTACCTGCGCGCGGAAGACCCGTATACGCTCTTCCTGCCATTGGAAATCACTTCGGGAATCACATTTCTCGAACGCTCCAAGCTCCGGATACTCTGGTTCGGCATCCAGGCCGGAGTCATCCTGGCCCTGATGGTCTACAATGTCTTCCTCTTCATTTCTCTCCGCGACCGCAGCTATCTGTGGTACATATGGTACGTGGCGTTCCTCTCCCTCTACCTGCACAGCACCGGCGGGCTGATTTCCGAGTTCCTCCCCGTGGCCAACCCCAGACTGGGAATCGACCTCACCTTCTCCTTCCTGGGACTGGCCTGCGTGGGAGCGGGCATGTTCGCCCGCTCTTTCCTCCTGACCCGTCAGAACGCCCCGTCGATGGACCGGGCGCTCGTCCTGTTCATCACGGCATCCGGAGCACTGACCGCGGCGGAGTGGTTTCTCCCCGTCGGCCTGGTGAATACTGCATGGTCCCTCCTGGGCGCCGCGCTGTTCATCGCAACCATTGTGAGCGGCATGATCTGCTGGTGGAGGGGGTTCCAGCCCGCGCGGTATTTTCTTCTCGCCATGACGCTGCTCGTGCTGTGCGGACTCAACTACGATCTGGCGATCAATGGGATACGAACGTTCACGGTCTGGACCTTCTACGGTTTCCAGCTCGGCTCCGCGCTGGAAGCCATCCTGCTCTCCTTCGCTCTCGCCGACCGTATCAAAAGCCTCCAGCGCCTGCGACGCGGAGCCATCCTGAACGAACGCCATCTCCGGGAACTCGCGGATATCGACAGCCTCACCGGGCTGTACAACGCCCGTTATTTCCATGAGCGTCTGGCCCAGGAGACCGTCCGGGCCGAACGCCGGAGCATTCCCCTCGCCCTGCTCATGCTGGACATCGACAATTTCAAACGGTTCAACGACACCTGGGGCCATCCGGAGGGCGACCGCGTCCTCTCCCGCATGGGGAAGATCATCGTTTCCCATACCCGTGAAAGCGACATCGCCTGCCGGTATGGCGGCGAGGAGTTCGCGATCATCCTGCGGGGCGGCGGCAACGCTCTGGCTGACGCGGCGGCGGAGCGAATCCGGGCGGCGGTCGCGACGGAACGGTTCATCCCCGGAGAGACAAACCACCCGGAGGTGACGGTCTGCATCGGGACGGCGGAACATATTCCGGGCCGTGGGCGCCTCGACCTGCTCACCCGCGCCGACCAGGCCCTCTACCGTGCCAAGCACGGCGGGAAGAACCGGGTGGTGCGGGCGGATATGGAAGCGGGGGATCGGGAGAAAAGAAAGGAGCAAAGGACAGGATCGCGGGAGAATTGAACAGCCGGTCTGAACCGGCGCCGCGCGTGATGGAAATGATGAACGGCTGATGAAAGGACCTGTTTGTATCAGCTTTCATCAGCCGAATCATTCGCCTCCCCGGTTCAGACCGGCATCAGAAGCATTCCGCCCGCATTGAATCAAACCCGGTCTTACAGCGTTCTCAGCTTCACGTTGCGATACCACAGCGGGGAGCCGTGATCCTGGAAGCCGATGTATCCCTCGCGCGGGAAATCCTTGAGCGCCTTGTTGAACTTGTTTTCGGAGCCGTCGGGATTCCGATGCGGGGTGGTCCATTTGTCGAGATCGGCGGAAACGATCTTCTTTCCGTTCATCTCGATGGTGACCATGCTGTTGCGGCAGGTGATCACCACCTTGTTCCATTGCCCGACCGGTTTCATGACCAGAGAAGAGGGCGCGACGAGGTCATAGAGGGCGCCGCAATCGTTCCTGACCGGCTTTCCCTTCGACGGCTGATCGATCACCTGCATCTCCATGCCGGTCTGCACCGGGTCCGCGGTGTCTCCGGTGCGGAAGAAGATTCCGCTGTTGCAGTCCTTGGGAATCCTGAACTCGGCCTCCAGAACGAAATTCCCGAATTTCTCCTTTGTCCAGATGTACCCGCCCTTGTCGAGTTCAAGCGCGCCATTCACGATTTTCCATCCGCCGGGCTTTTCCATGCGCCAGGAATCGAGATTGGAGCCATCGAACAGGACAATCTGTTTGCCCGGAGCTGACTTCGGGGACTGGGCGGAGGCAACGGGGGCGAATGCCGCGGCCAGTGTCGCGGCGGACAGGAACAGGGTATACAGGAATGTGCTCCGCATGACGATTCCCTCCAAAAACTGGTTTTTTTAAATGAATGGCTGTTCACAATAATGGAATGTCTCTAATGTACGATATGGAGGAGGACAACTCCACCGCTTTTTTTCTTCGCCGCGGGGAAAACACGCGCCCGATTGTTCGGGGAAAGCGCCTCAAAACCATTGACATTCCCCTCCGAACGTGATATTATGACCAATGCGAAAACACCAATCACCATTATCGAGCGATACCGGAGGTTTATTCATGGGAGTGCAGTTGCGTCTCGGAATCATGATGTTCCTGCAATATGCGATCTGGGGTTCCTGGTCCTCCGTCCTTTCGGCGTACATGATCAACGATCTCCATTTTACCGGGGTCCAGGCGGGAATCATTTATTCACTTCTCCCGTTCGCGACCATCATCGCGCCGTTCATCGGAGGGCAGGCCGCCGACCGCTGGTTCCCCACCGAAAAGGTGATCGCGTTCCTCCAGCTCACCGGCGGGGTGGTCCTGATTCTGACCTCACGGGTTACCGAGTACCCCATGCTCATGGGGCTCATGCTTGTCTGGAGCCTCCTCTACGCTCCCACGCTGGCGCTCACCAACTCCATGGCGTTCATCAACCTGAAAAATTCGGAGAAGGATTTCGGGCGCATCCGGGTGTTCGGGACATTCGGCTGGATCGCCGCGGGTCTGGGACTTTCCGGATGGCGTATCGCCGCCCAGAACCTCGGGGTGGGTCCCATCGCCGGAGACACCCTGCTCATGGGCGGAGTCATCTCCATCATCATGGGATTTCAATCGTTCTCGCTGCCCCATACCCCGCCCCGTAAAGAGGCATCCAATCCCTGGGCGTTCCTGGAAGCGTTCCGGATGTTCCGGGACCGTGATTTCGCGGTGTTCATGGGAATCGCGTTCGTCGTTTCCACCGAGCTCTATTTCTACTATCTCCTGACCGCGCCGTTCCTCGTCTCGGACAAGATCGGCGTTCCCGAATCCGGGGTGGCCGGAGTGATGGTCCTCGCCCAGTTGGCGGAAATCCTGGTCATGGCGCTCCTCCTGCCCTGGTTCCTCCCCCGGTACGGAATCCGTAAGACGCTCCTCATCGGCATCCTGGCCTGGCCCATACGGTATATCATTTTCGCGGTGGGAGCGCCCGCATGGCTGGTGATCGCCTCGCTGGTCCTGCACGGGTTCTGCTATGTCTTCTTCTTCACCGCTTCGTTCATCTATGTGGACATGGTCGCGCCCAAGGATATCCGGGCCTCCGCCCAGGCATTGATCGCCCTGGTGACCCTCGGGGTCGGCAACTTCGTCGGGAGTCTCTTCGCGGGCTGGGTGCAGACCGTTTTCACCACCGGCGACCAAACCAACTGGACCGGCGTATTCCTGGTGCCCTGCGCCATCACGATCTTCTGTCTGGCGGCGTTCCTGATCCTGTTCCGGGAGGCGAAACCGGTTCCGGCGGAGTGACGAGCCGCCGGGGGTCAAAAATCAAATGCGGACTGCCTGTCTGAACCACTGACTCGAATGAGTGAATCGATGAATAACCGATAAGAGCATTTACCATCGTAGTTCATTATTTCCGTCGCGCATCGCCGGTTCCGACCGACATCACCCGTACGGCATGAGAACACGCTCATCCTTGTCACGCCGGAAACCGCATAAATGCCAAGAGGTTGATCGGTACTATTCTTTTCTCTCTATTTGCTCTTTGCGTCTCTTGGAATGTCACGTCAATCAAAATGGGCGGTCTGCGCTTCGGCGCTTCGACACTTCGACACTTCGACAGGCTCAGTGTCCGCAGGCTCAGTGTCCGCAGGCTGAGCTTGTCGAAGCCAGCCAACAAAAGACTACACCGTACACTTTGGGTTGACAGAGTACTCTGCGAGAAACAGTATTTCCGGAGGAAAACATGGCGAAGAAAACATTGGGAGTCGGGCTTATCGGAACGGGATTCATCGGCAGATTCCACATCCGGTCCTGGGTCGGAGTGCGCGACGCCGATATTCGGGGCATTGTCGATCACAACGCGTCAACCGCCGAATCCGGCGCGGCGCTGGTGCGGCAGTACGGGGTGGGCGATCCGAAGATTTTCGCCTCCATCACCGACATGGTGGCGGACCCGGATATCGACGCGGTCTGGATATGCGCTCCGAATTTCGCGCGGCTGGAAGTCATGGAGGAGATCGTTCACGCGGTCGAATCCGGAAAAGGCTCGCTCATCGGCGTGGCCTGTGAAAAGCCGCTGGGCCGCAATGTCCGCGAAGCCCGTAAAATGCTGGAACTGGTGCAGCGGGCCGGGCTTCTCGACGGCTACCTGGAGGATCAGTTGTTCTCGCCGACCGTGGTGCGCGGGAAGCAGATTGTCTGGGCGCGCGGCGCGGCGACCACCGGCCGTCCCTATCTCGCCCGCTGCTCCGAGGAGCACAGCGGGCCGCACATGCCCTGGTTCTGGGAGGGATCGCTCCAGGGCGGCGGAGTGATCAACGACATGATGTGCCATTCCGTGGAGACCGCGCGGTTCATTCTCACTCCTCCGGGCGCGGAGCGGGGGATTCTCACTCCGGTGAAAGTCACCGCGCACGCCGAATGTCTCAAGTGGCAGGACCCGAAATACGCCGGAACGCTGGCGAAAAACAGCGGCGGGAAACTCGATTACACGAACCGCCCCTCGGAAGACTATGGCCGCTCGATGGTGGAATACCGCGACCAGAACGGCAAGAAGCTCATCGTGGAGACCACGACTTCCTGGTGCTATGTGGGCGCGGGACTGCGGCTGAGCATGGAACTGCTGGGCCCGGAATATTCCATGGCCATCAACTCGCTCGATACCGGGCTGAAAGTGTTCTTCAGCCGTCATGTAAAGGGCGGCGAGGGCGAGGACCTGGTGGAAAAGCAGAACGCCGAGATGGGACTCATGCCGGTGGTGTCGAACGAGGAAAGCGAGTACGGCTACGAAAACGAGAACCGTCACATGGTGCAGTCCTTCCTCGCGGGGAAACGCCCCATGGAGAATTTCAGCGACGGGGTCAATGTCACCGAAATCCTCATGGCAGCGTACATGAGCGCGGAACAGGAGCGGACGATTCCCTTCCCCGCGCCCGGACTGGACGACTTCATCCCCGCGGTGGCGCGGGGGGTGTGGAACCCCGGGAAATAACCGTTGTGCGCCCCTATGCGAAAACGGGGAGTATCGCGCCATCGGACACCGCTTCAATGATTCCTTCCGGATCGAGAGTTCCCCCGTCCCCATAGCGGCGGGGGAACCGTGACACGCCGCAGGGTTCCCCGTTCCATCAGCATGCAGCTTTTCGGCGCTTCGCAGTTTTCTATGGGTGGATACAATGACCGGACATGGCCTGCATGTGCCGGTTACGAAAGCGCTTTCGTGGGGTAAGGAATCCTTCACCCCTTCCACTGTCTCTGTACTTTTCTGATGCGCCCAGAAAAGTACCAAAAGAGGGCGGTCCGGGAAAAGCCAAAGATTCCCCGTGTACGGCATGGCTTCCGGGGACCGCTGAACTCGCTGTCGCTCGAACAGCAGCGGTCCACTACCCCGGAATCCATACCATACCCGGGGGGCTTTTCCAGGACAGGTGAAAACCGCATCAGTACCGTTTACCCACAGAAAATCGCGGAGAACCAATTTCCCTTTCACCCCTTGGACTCGCGAGGTATCCATGAGAATGGCATTCCTATATGCCGCGTTGACGGCGATTCTCCTGACCGGCGCGGTATCCGGCACGCGAAGCGCTTCCGCCGCCGATCGAATCGCCCGTTTCCCGGTCGCGGTGCAGTGCTGGACATTCCACAGGTTTTCGTTCTACGAGACGCTCGACGCCATGAAGGAACTGGGCATACGGAACGTGCAGGCCTATCCCGGACAGGTGCTCGACTCCACCCGTCCGGATGTCGTATTCGACCATTCCATGAGCGAAGAAACCATGCGCACGGTCAAGGCCAGGCTCAAGAAAGCGAAGGTCCGCGTGTCCGCGTATGGGGTGGTGAATTTCGAGAACACCGAGAAAAGCATCCGGAAGGTATTCGGATTCGCGAAGGAGATGGGTATCGGGACCGTGGTGTGCGAACCCTCGTTCGAGGACTGGACGCTCCTCGCCGATCTGGCCCGCGAGTACGATATCACGGTCGCCATCCACAATCACCCCGAACCCTCGAAATACGCCCGCCCGGATGCGGTGCTTCGTCAGGTGAAAGGGCTCGACCGACGGTTCGGGGCCTGCGTGGACAACGGCCACTGGATGCGCGCCGGGGTGAACCCCACGAAAGCGTTCCGTCTGCTCAAGGGCCGTATCCGCGACATTCACCTGAAAGACCTGGACCGCGCCGGCTCCGCGGAGGCGGTGGATGTGCCCCTCGGAACGGGCGCGGCCGGGGTGTGGGAAATTCTGGCCGAACTGACCCGTCAGAAATACAAGGGCGTTATCACCATCGAATACGAGAACCCCGCCGATGAGGACGATCCCTCGCCCGCGGTGCAGAAATGCGTGGATTATCTCCGCCGGGTAAGCGGGAAATAGGGAGAATGAGCGCCTTTTCAAGCGGATAAAGATGGGTGGTCTGCGCCTCGACACTTCGACAGGCTCAGTGTCCCCAGGCTCAGTGCCCGCAGTCTCAGTGTCCGAAACTGGCTGAGCGCCCGACGCTGGCTGAGCTTGTCGAAGCCAGCCAACCCACCCCCCGCATTTTCCGGTTGACGGAGCATGAGGGAGAGCACTGCCGGGAAAACGCGCATGAGGCCGGGAAGAGATATCGGGCGCGGGGAGAACGGCGGAAGGTTATTGAAATATGGGCTGGTTGAACTGGTTCAGCTTGCGTTTGAGAAATTCGCTGACCCAGCGCGGATCCATCATGGTCAGGAACACCCGGGGATCGACCGGGGGACGCATGACGAACAGGTCGAGATTCTCGCGCCGGAGCGAGGCGATGAAGGTCGAGTCGCGGTCTTCCCCCCGTCCCCAGAGATTGTTGACCTGGGCGATGTCCCGGAAGTCGTACAGGTGATACACCCCGTAATCGAATTCCTTCTCCACCGCAAAGAAGGAGTCCTTGCGGATGATGCCGAGATATTCCCGGTTGTCGGTGCGGTTTTCCTTGAGCCCGTTGAACACGAAGATATCCCGGTTTTCGGGGATATCGGCAAGAAGGCTGCGCCCGAAACGGCTCTTATATTCCCCGTCCAGTCCATACAGGCCCAGAATGGTCGGGAAGATATCGTTGTTGCATACGTTGCGGAGCATGTTCCGCTCCAGGACGGCCCGGTATTCCGGGTGGTTCACGAGCACCGTGTCAGGGATGTACATCCAGAAGGGAACCCGTGTCGTATACACCGTGAACAGCCCCAGGTGACCGCTCCGCTTGTCCACCTCTCCAAACGCCTCGCCGTGATCCGAGGTAAAAACGATGACCGTGTCGTTCAGCAGATTCCGCTTCCGCAGGGCATCGAACACCATTGAAATATTGTTGTCCAGATTGTGCACCGAGGCGAGATAATCGGTGAGCATGCGATTGGGGAGATTGAACCGTCGGTCTCCGGGCTTGCTGAAGTAGGGATAGTGCGTATTGGCGTAATGGAGCACCGCGCAGAATTTCTCCGGGGGCTTCCGCTCATCGAGAAATGTCTGGAAATCCGCTGCGATGAGGGAATCGTCCGCGGACACGTTGCACACCTTCTTCGCCCCGGAATTTTCCAGATACCGGTAATAGTCGAGATAGGGGGAGGCCATGAACTCCACGAAATTCGCGGATTTGTAGCTCCAGGAAGTCATCAGGCCGGTGCGGTAGGAGGCGAGATTGTTTTTCAGGATTTCGTAGAAGAGCGGGGCTTTCCCGAGTTGGTGACGGCCCTCGATGGGATTCAGCCCGGTCATGATGCAGGGCACGGACATCTTGGTGATCGTGGCGTTGCTGAACGCCCGGGGAAAGAGGAAGGTGTTGTTCCTCTCGCTCTCGATGAATTTCGTGATCTCCGGCATGGTGTTCAGCGAATACCCGTATTCTTCGAGATACTGCGCGCTCAGGCTTTCGTTGACGATCACCAGAAGGTTGAATTTCGGCGCCTTGCGGACAGTCGGCCGGGGGAGACTGATGCTCCGGTGCATGAGTTCGAAAGAGGCGAGCTTGCCGTGACGAAAATCCCTGTACCCGTTATAGATGGAGAATATGGAGTTGGTGATGGGAAGGGCCCGGTTGTCCTTGTTGGAGATGGACCGGTTCAGCATGAATCCCGCCGCGAACACGATGACAAGCGCGATGGCGAGCGCCCGGTTCGAGCAGGGGGTGTTTACGGCCATGAACCGTTTCACCGGCCGCCAGATCGCCGCGAGGATGACGGTGGCGAGCAGCATGTACCAGATGTTGATGCCATCCCCGGCAATCCCGAAGAAGTCCTCCGGCTCCAGGAACATGTAGGAAAAGGTGTTGACTCCGGGGAGCGCCTTGAAATAGACATAAAAGGTGTAGGTGGCGACCGACCCGAAAAGGTAGACGGTCAGGAAGAGATACCCGGATAACGCCGACGTTCCGGCCAGCCGCAGGAAAATCAGGATGACGGCGGCTTCGAAGAAGATGGAGAGGGAATAGACGAGCGCATCAGGAAAAAGCATCCGGTCGAAATAGGATAAGCGGATGATATGGTCGAGGAGAACAACACCGAAGACAAATAGAAAGGGGATCATGCTCCGGAGATTTTTACGATCCGGGAATCGCGCGGTGAAGAACTCTCTCATGCCGGTCATTCCCCTCACTTCTCCAATAAGGACTTTCCCACCCATAACGAAAAGGAAAAATAAAATAACCCTTTTCCCGACGGAATCCACGCTCTTTTTTCGGCGCGCCGCAGTTCTCGATGGGCAGGCGCATCAGGACTGGGCATCGACCGAATATGCCGGTTGCACAGGCGCTTTCGCGGGATAATGAATCCTGCGCCCCTCCCGCTTCCTCTGTACTTTTCCGGTGCGCCCGGGAAAGCGCCAAAAGAGGGCGGTCCGGGAAAAGCCCGCCACCCATCTCTGTGTTATATGGGCCGCCTTCACAAAAAAAATATCCCGAGCTGTTTTTCACCAACATAAGACTGGATTACGCACCTCAGGTTTCGTATTATTTTGGTATACGCCCCGCGGGCATGCTTTTTTTGGAGCGACTCTCCCAATCCTCTTTTCAGGACGCGGAAATCCGACTGTGGATAACTGGACCGCCTACATGCAGTTCTTCATCAGCCTCGTTTCCATCGTCAACCCGGTGGGTGCGGTTCCGATTTTTGTCAATGTCACCGCTTCCATGAGCCGCGAGGAACGTCTCCGCACGGGGTTCAAAGCCGCGCTGGCCCTCTGCATCATCCTGTGTGTGGTGCTGTTCACCGGAAGTCTCCTCCTTCGCCTCTTCGGCATCACCATTTCTTCGTTCCGGGTAGCGGGCGGGATTCTCATCCTCCTCATGTCGATTTCCATGATGCATGCCCGGATCAGCCGCACCAAGCATACCGAAGAGGAGTCCCAGGACGCCGCGGATCGCGATTCGGTGGCGGTTGTGCCGCTCGGCATACCGCTGCTCGCCGGGCCGGGAGCCATCAGCGCGGTCATCGTGTTCGCCAACAAGGGGTCTTCGCCGCTCCACTACCTGGTGCTCGGGCTGGTGATCATGCTCGTGTCGACCATCGTATGGCTGTCCTTCCGTTCCGCGCCCTATATCGAGAAGCTGCTGGGACGCACCGGAATCAATGTGGTGATGCGCATCATGGGTCTGATCATGACCGCGGTGGCGGTGGAATTCATCGCCGGCGGGCTCAAACAGATATTCCCGTCGCTGCACTGAGCGGGCGGATTCCCGGGATCGCGCCCGTCGCGGCGGGGCCTCGTTCCCGATGCCAAGGGAAGACCTCATCCCGACCGCACCCATTCGCCTCCGGCCTTTGTCTCCGTCCCAAAGAATGATCGGATGAAGGCCGCGTCGGCGCTCCCCCCAAACCGGAGCATAAAAATTCCGCAGAATTTTCCCCGAATATGAAATATTCCGCTTTCCGTTCTCGTCTCATGGCGCAACCGAAGCGATTGTTTCCTCTATGCTTGCCATGATTCTGAACCAGCCCGGAAAGGAGTATGTGTCATGCCTTGGAAAAATCCTCACCCATCGGACAAACCCGGCGTCACAAGTTCTCTTTCGCACCCGGAATCCCGTCCGGGCCATACCGTCCCCCCGGCGGTTTCGTCGCGTTTCGCCGTGAAACGGCTGGCCGCCGGACTTCTTGCGCTCACCTTGGGCCTCTCCGCCGGAGCGGGCGTTCCGGGAGCGCGGAGCCTGGACCTGGGAGTGAGCAACACCGGGTTGAGCATCGGGAATTCGAAAACCTGGACCGGTCTCCGCATCAACACCCGGGACATCGGGGTGAACCGGGTCAACGGAGTGAACCTCACTCTCTGGAAACCGCAGAACAACCGTGACGCCGTCGTGAACGGGATTTCTCTCGGGCTGGTCACTCCGGACGCGGGAACGCTCCGGGGAATCCAGCTCGGAGTCGTCGGCGTGGGCGCCCGTCAGGAAATCACCGGTATCTCGGCCGGTCTTCTCGGGGTCGGCTCCCACGGCTCCCTGAACGGCATCTCCATCGGCGGCATCGGCGCGGGAGCCGGGATCGACATGACCGGTATTTCCATCGGCGGCATCGGCGCGGGCGCGGGCCAGAATGTCACCGGCATCACCATCGCCGGTTTGGGCGCGGGCGCGGGTCAGAATATGACCGGCATCAGTTT
>CAYRTQ010000100.1:0-13277 GCA_964426865.1 uncultured bacterium | reverse complement strand
GAATACACTCAAGCAAAAAAACTCGTCACTTTACTTTTGAACTTGAGTACTAAGTTAAAAAACTTTCCATTGGAGTTCCGGTGAAGACCTGATTATCTGTCTTTGAAGTTCATTTGAACAATACATTTTTATAACTGACACCATAAACTAATACACCACATATAATATAGCACGTAAACTTTTGAGGAAAAGATAGATTTTACTTTTTTTTCTCTCCCCCGGCCCAATTCTCCAGCGCCGATTTCGCCGCCTCCACATAGGCCCGCGCCAAGTTTCCCGGCCCCAGGTTGATGCCGCCGTAATAGCGGGTGACTGTCACCAGCACTCCGGTTTCCCCACGGTTCCGGAGGAGCATGAGCAGGGGGAGTCCGGCGGTCCCGCGAGGTTCGCCGTCATCCGACATGCCCTCGGAAACCGGGTTCGCGTCGAGGCGGAAGGCAAAGGCGACATGGTTTGCCTTACGGTCGTTCCGCTTCATATCCTTGACCAGGGCGCGCGCCTCTGCCTCGCTGGACACCGGAGCGGCGCCCCCGATGAATATCGATTTTTTGATGGTGATTTTCGGCCCGAATTGCATGGGTTTCCTCCCCGGAGCATAAGATACCATGCCCGGAAGGAAACGGAGCGTCTTTTTTGTCAGGACGCATACCCGCTCGATTCCGCCGGAATGAAACCTCCCGCCCGGAGGGCAAGAAGGCAGCCTTCCCCTTCGGCTGATCGGAGCGAAAACCGGTATTGCCCCGGCGGGGAAAAATCAACCTTTTCCTGCGATTCATGAGCGCTCACCACCCGGTCTGCGGCTTCCTGTTCAGGAGAGGGTAAGATTCTGTTGTGCAGTGAGTTCCTTGAATTCTGCAACCGCCGATCGGAATGAGTCACCCTTCTCCTGAATAGGAGAAGGGACGGGGATGAGGTGCGGCCTCGACCAAACCAGACCGCCACTCCTGTCCATTGCTCGCTCACCGTGGCAACAAAAGGGATAAGCGTTCTCCCAATATGGATACATGCTTCCGGCGGCACGTGTTTCCTTGGGAGGAGAAGGGGCGCGGGACCCCCAAGGCTATTTCAGCAGGAGCATTTTCCCGGTTGCGCGATGAGGTCCCGCGGTGAGAGTGTACAGGTACACTCCGCTGGGATATCCTGCGGCGTTCCAGGTGATACGGTGATTCCCGGCCTGGAGACGGCGGTCGAGGAGGACCGCGATGCGCTGGCCGGTGACCGTGTAGACGGAGAGCACGGCGCGGGTTGCTTCCGGAAGGGAGAAGGTGAGGGTGGTGACGGGGTTGAAAGGGTTGGGGTAGGCGGGTTCGAGCCGGAACCGAAGCGGTGCGGCGGTTTCCACCCCGACCTCGGACGAGGCCGCCGCGGGCTTGCTCAGGGAGCCGTGTCCCTCGGCCTGGAGCCAGTAATAATACGGCACATCGTTCAGGGGCACGAAAGGATCGATGAATTGCAGGGTGTCGGCGGGCACGGAGCCGATAAGGATGGTGTACCGCTCCTCGTAGTAGAGGAGGGAGTCCAGCGAGGTGATCCGGCTGAGCGGGATGGGCTCGGTGAGCTGTGGAGAGCGCGACCGGAGGATACGGTAGGAATCCACCAGACCCTCACCGGCGGAGGGCGAGGCTTTCCAGGTGAGTTTCAGGCTGTGGCCCTGGTCTCCGGGAATATCCTCCACCCTCCCGTCGTAGGGGGGCTGAAGCGCGGTGACCACGCGCCATTCTCCCGATCCGGCGACAGTGAACGCGGCATTCCCGCCGGTTACCGTGAAAGGAACGTCCGCGCCACGGAACGTGACCCGTACCGGATTCACTCCGGCGAGCGTGAGTGTCGCCCCGGAGGTCCCGGTGATGACATGCCCGGTATACGCGAGGGAATCGCGGAAGTCCGCGCTCAGGGTGACCGCGCGGGAGGCGGTCAGCAGCGTGGTTCCCCCGGAGGACAGGGCGGAGCCGTTCACCATGAAGAACTGGGCGATCCGTTTGTCTGGCCCGATGCGGAACCATGCCATTTCGCCCTCGAAGGAAACCGTGTCCCCCAGAGCGGTGAATCTCACCACGTCGCCCCGCTCGCGGACAACGCTGTAGTCGGTGGTGTCGCCGAGCGCCAGACGGATGCCCGTCCCGCGATCGTAGGGGATCAAGGACAGGATGGAGGGCGCGGGCATGACCGCTCCCGTTTCCCGCGGGAGGAGGAGGGTGAGAAACCGTCCCCGGCTGCACAACTGGGAGATTCTCAGCACGGTGTGGCTCAGGAGGGGAGCGCGCTGGTACACGGCATGGGCCAGATCCTGTGTCTCGAAACCGAGCCGCGCCGGACCGAGCGTGAGATCGTTCGTCCCCACGGTGAACGAGCGGAGCGCCGCTTTCTCGCGCGACCATAGCCCGCCCCCATCCCGCGAGGCGAACGCCCCGCCGGAAGTCCCGCCGCCGTTGCCGTGGAGCAGCAGGGTGACCGTCCGGGGCTGATCGGTCACGGTCACCCGGTCATACAGGAGGAAGTACCGTTTGCCGGGAAAGAGCACCTGACGGGTGAAATCGGTGGTCCCTCCGACCGCGTTGTAGGAGGTGGCGGAGAGCGCGTAATCCAGCCCCGGTGTGGTGAACCGGTTCCCGAGGAAAGCGTCGGAGCCATTGGCGATCCAGAATCCGGAGGATCCGAACTGCTGCGAGGCCCCGGCGGGACCGGCGTTGTCGGTGAGAATGAGATTGTGATGCACCGCGAACCGGGTGGCGTCGTGACGGTCGAATCCGCCATACCCGCTGTCGAGCATGAGCATTTCGCCGTGGGCGTGCAGGATGAACGAATTGGGATCGGGATGCTCGTGCGCCTGGCCGTTGACACGGGCCTCGCCGTTCTCTGAAAGCAGGAGGAGGTATGCGGCGTCGGGATCCCAGGAATCACGGAAACGTGCGAACCCGCTCTCCGGGAAGAATTCGGTGGGATTCCAGCCCAGACCGGCGGGAGATGCGGGCGTGGTCAGGGCGTCGTCGAACTGCGCCAGATAGTCCGGGAGGAATGCGATCTTCACCGGTTTCCCGTTCATGTTCCACAGCCAGAGCAGGCCGGGAGAATCCGCCAGCGAGCGGTGACGGGATGCATAAAGGCCCGCGAGATCGGCGATGGCCGCCTCGCTGTCGTCCCAGGGCGGCAGATACCCGTCCGGCATGGCCATTTTGGGAACCAGCAGGTGGGTATTGACCACCTCGGGCCTGAGTGAATAGTCGAAGAGGCCCAGGTTCTCCAGCGCGGTGAGCGCGGGAAGATACTGCTGCGCGGTGTATTCATGGTAGGCGGGACCCTCGCTCCAGCTCCCGGCGGGGGTTTTCGCGGCATCGCCGCCGGTGACGGTCAGGTTGTTCAGGCAGGAGAAGAAGCGATTGAAGGCGGGACTGTAATCCTCCGGAGAGCCGGGTTCGGCATAGATCGCCAGCGAGAGCACTGTCAGCGCCGCCAGCAGTTTCACATGATGATTGTCCGAGTTCTGGATGAAATACAGCGCCGCGGGGGGGAAATCTTTCCCGATTTCGCCCGGTTCCGGTATGGGAAACCCGGTCGCATAATACGTCCCCATGTAATTCCGGAGCGCGGCGAGATTCCCCCGTATGACAGCCTCCATGCCGGAGAATCCCTCCACCTCGAAATCGAAGCCCGCGCCTTTCAGGAGGTCGTACGCTTCCGCCCAGTGCATCGCGGCCTCGGAAATATCCAGGTCGCTGGCGAACCGGGACTTGTATCCGCCCGAGGGCGTTCCGGCGAGGCATTTCGCCGCCGCCTCGCCATATCGGCGATGGTTCGGCGCGGTGGAGCCGGTGAGCGCGTACGCCGTCGCCAGAAGTTTGCCATACAGCGCCTGGGTCACCTTGGGCGTTGTTCCCGCGGTCCAGTCCACGTTCGATGCCAGCACCTCGTCCGCGGTCCCGGTGAGACGCGTCATCCAGCCCTTATAAGGTTCCCGGGAAAGGCGGTCGAGAATGACGGGATACTGTGCGGCGGTATAGAGGGTAAAAGGATGGGTTTCGGTCTGGGAGAAGGCGGGGGCCGTCGCAAACAGGAGCAGCGTCAGGAGGGAGAATATCGTGCGCATCGGAGTGCTCCGTGGAAAAGCGTGTACAGGTGGGGCGGTGGAAGGGGCATAGAGGTAATGTAGGGAAAATCAGGCCGGAGGAAAAGGGCAAAGTGATGGCTCGGCAGTTCCGAGTTGTTTCCCGGCAATCGGTTACGATACCAGTGCTCCGCTCCTTTCCCGGCGTCTCAATATCCATGAGTACAGATTCTGGCAATGACCGGCACGGAGACCCGCCCCTGCCGTCTTTCAGCCCGGTAATTTCATGATCCCACGGACACGGTTCAGCATCTTTTCCCTTTATCCCTTTCTTTTTCCCCGCCACGGGTGTATTTTCGGGAAAATATCCACGGGACCCGTTCAGCGTAAAAACAGCAAAGGAGCAGACCATGACCACCGGACGCCGTAATTTCATCCGAACCTCGGCGCTCGCCGCGCTGGGCGCGACTCTGGCGCCATCCATCCCCGCGGCATCCGCCGCGCCCTCCGGACGTCCCTTTGTCACCGGGGTGAAAGGGAAAAAGCTCGTGGGGTGTTATGTCAGCGTCGCCGAGCTTCTCAACGAGCCCAAGTATGTCGACGCCCTGCAGAAGCAGCTCGGAGTGAACGCGGTCATCGTTTCCCCGCCCGCCATCAAAATGCCCGCCTGGCTGAAAGACATGAACCCGCTGAAAGGCAAGGGCTGGATGGGAACCTCGCCAATAAAGGACGATGACGATTCCCAACTGGTGAAAGCCATCGACGAGGCGCACCGAAGGGGCATGGACGCCTGGCTCTACTATACCGGCCACCATTACGGCGAGTTGTACCGCCCGGCCTGCGCGGTCACTTTCGACGGCATTCCCTTCAACGAACTGCCCCCGATCAAACACGCGCTCTGCCAGGGTCTGGTCTCGGTCTGCTTCAACAAGCCCGAAGTGGCGGAATGGGACCGTACCGCCTACACTTACGGCGCACGGACCTACGATGTGGACGCCATCTATGTCACCCATTTCCGGTATGCCAATCCGGCGTTCTTCACCAACCTCTTCGGCTGCGCCTGCGAGGACTGCCGTAAACTGGCCGCGGACATGGGATACGATTTCCCGGCGATGGAAAAGGCCGCCCGCAATGTCATGCGCAACCTCAAAAAGCTCGACGCGGCCACGGTGAAACACGCGGCAAAGGTCGGATACACGTTCGTGGATTTCATGCAGCTCCTTTCCGAGGACCGGGCGTTCATCGACTGGCTGTATTTCCGTTCCGACACGGTGGGCCGCCGTCTGAAAGGCATCCATGATTCCATTCACCAGGCCACCAACGACCGCGCGCAGTTCATCTCCGATACCCATAACCCGGCCCAGGCGCTTTTCGTGGGGCACAACTACTCCGACCTGATGAACGGCGCTTCTGATGGTCTCATGCCCTTGGCGTGGCTGGACTTCCAGTACATGAGCGCGGTCGCCGCCCTGGCCAACCTGCTCGTGACCTGGGTGCCCGGTCTGGACGAGGAATCGGCGATCACCGCCATGCTCCAGTTCTTCGGATGGGCGGATCTGCCCATCCCCAGGAAGAGCATCGCCGGCCTGCATATCGGGGTGGACAGCGCCACGCACAAGGACACCGAGTTCTACGAAACGTTCAACAAGGAAGCCACACTTGCGCTCTACACCCACGAACTGGAGCATCTGGCCATGCTGAACGCCAAGGGCGTCCCGTCCTTCCCCATCATCAAGGGGCACCAGTGGACGGAGAAGATTTCCCGTGAACTCATGGACCGCTGCATGTCCATGGGCCACACCGGGTATATCTTCCAGCGTACGGATCTGTTCATCGACAAAAAGAAGGTGTGAGGTAGTCTGCGCTTCGACAGGCTCAGCGCCCGCCGCTGGCTGAGCGTGTTGTGTTCCCAGCGCCGGAAGCCCCCTTCCGGCCCTCGCTTTTGCTTGTGCCACCTTCCCCCGTGACCGGGGGCAGGTAAAAAGTGTTTTCCTGGCCATACCCGCCCGGAGTGGGATGTCTTTCCTTCCCCGAGGGTTCGGTTGAATCCTGACCGTCCGGAGGGAAGGACGGCTCCCGGCCGCTCTCTTGCGGAAAAGTGCATTCAAAACGCGCTGCTGCTCCACATGACATCCCGAAGGGATAATCTGACGGGCGCAGCCCCACATGACGTCCCGAAGGGACACCTGACGCGCCGCAGGCGCTCATGACGGATTTCTATATGATCACCCTTTCCCATCTTACCTTTTCCTATCCCGGACAGCCGCCGGTTCTGCGGGATATCAGTCTCCATATCGAGGCGGGTTCCCATGTGGCAATCATGGGGACCAACGGCTCCGGCAAGTCCACGCTCGCCCTGCTCATGAAGGGGCTGCACCTGGCGGGACCGGGGTCGGTAACCGTGGACGGGTTCGATCCCTCGGTGGACGAGCGGACGCGTTTCGAGGTGATGCGACGGGTCGGCATTGTATTCCAGAATCCGGACAACACCATCGTGTCCACCACGGTGGAGCGTGAACTCGCGTTCGGGCTGGAAAACCTGGGCGTCCCGGAGCGCGAGATGCGGGACCGGGTGGACGAGGCTCTCACCCTCTTCGATCTGGAACGATACCGTCACGCCGACCCCGGGCGTCTTTCCGGGGGGGAACGCCAGCGCCTGGCGCTCGCCGGAGTGATGATCATGCGGCCCGCGCATCTGGTGCTCGACGAGCCCACCTCGCTGCTGGACCCCGCGGGCGGAGAGCGTATTCTCCAGCTTATCCGCGATGCCTCGTCACGGGGAGCCACGGTCGTTCACATCACCCAGTTCGCCGCGGAGGCGCTCTCCGCCGAACGGCTGGTTGTGCTTGGGGAAACCGGGATTCTCCGTGACGGCGACCCGCGCGAGACGCTCCGGGACACCGCCGGGCTGGGCATCGAGAGCCTGGACGATGTCGGGGCGCTCCTTGCCGCGGGCGGCCTCTCCGGAGAAACGGTTCCCGGAGAATCGTCCGCCCCCGCTCCGGTCACCCTCACCGGCATTTCCCTCATCTATGACCGGGGCGCTCCGTTCGCCCGGCGGGCGCTGGACGGTGTGAGCCTTGCGCTGCCGAAAGGGTCCGCCACCGTGCTTCTCGGTCCCGCCGGATCGGGGAAGACCACGCTGCTGGAAGTCGCCGCCGGGATCACGCCGCCCACCGCGGGGGAGGTGACGCTTTCCGGGCATCCCCTGCGGGCCATGGCGTTCCAGTTTCCGGAAGACGAGATGTTCGGGGAAACGGTGGAGGAGTATGTGGCATTCGGACCCCGCAACGTGGGATTCTCCGAGCCGGATATTCACCGCGCGGTGAATGATTCCCTCTCTTGGGTCGGTCTCGCGCCGGATGTCTACCGGACTCGCGACCCGCTCACCCTCTCGGGCGGAGAAAAGCGCCGCGCCGCGCTGGCCGGAGTGCTCGCCATGCGTCCGGAGGCGCTGGTTCTCGACGAACCCACCGCCGGACTGGACCGGCGCGGAGTGGAGCGGATCACCGGCTTTCTCCGGGAATACGGGGAGAACGGCGGGACGCTGCTCTTTTCCACCCACGATTTCCGGGTGGCGCGCGGCCTGGCGAGATTCGCGCTGGTGCTTGACCACGGGCGAGGGGAAACGTATGGGGAAACGGGGGATGTTTTCGGGTCATCCCCCTGGCTGCGTGAGCTTCGGGAGCGCATGGCGGCGCGCCTCGGCTCGTGAGGGGAGAGAAAACGATTCCCGCGGAATCCGCCTTGCCCCACTTGCTCTGTAAACTCAATATTGTGGGGTTGAGTCTTTTCGATGAGCTGGCTTCGACAAGCTCAGCCGGTGGTAAGCGCTCAGCCAGCATCGGGCGCTGAGCCTGCGGACACTGAGCCTGTCGAAGTGTCGAAACGCGATCCGCACAACACTATCGACTTGACAGAGCACTCTTTTTTCAACTGGATAGTGTTGGGTTCCGACCGCCGAAGCCCCCTTCCGGCCCTCGCTTTGGCTCGCGCCACCTTCCCCCGTGACCGGGGGCAGGTAAGAAGTGTTTTCCTTGCCATACCCGCCCGGAGTGGGATGTCTTTCCTTCCACGCCGTTTACGGGGGGAAGGTGGCCGCAGGCCGGATAGGGGGCTGCGGGTCACCGGGTGCCACCAAACTTTTTTCCAGTTGACAGAGTACTCTGTACCCCGTCCATTCACGGTTCAGGAATTCTCCACCGGGGATAACGGCTTGTGTTCGCTTGCGGAAACAGTTTCGGGACCGGACAATACTCGCGACTGGGGATTGGGCGCGACCGGCAGGAAGATTTCCACCGTGGTTCCGGTTCCGAGTTCGCTGATCACCTGAATGGAGCCGTCGTGAGCCTCGATGATTTTCTTGGCGATATAGAGGCCGAGTCCGGTGCCGTGGGCCATGTCCCGGGTGCGGGCCAGCCGTCCGAAAGGCTGAAAGAGCACCTTGATGTCCTCGGGGGAAATGCCCACTCCCCGATCGGTGATGCTGAACACCGCCTGATGGTTGCGACGCTCGACTTTCATGGAGACCGTGGCGCCCTCGGGGCTGTATTTCACCGCGTTGGAGAGGAGATTGATGATCACCCGCTCCAGACGGCGTCGGTCCCCCAGAATGGTGCAGCTTTCACCCGGCTCGAAAGCGAGCGTGTGCGTGGTGATCGTCTCCGACCGTTCCGCGCAGATCGAGGCGGCCAGTTCCTCCAGACTGAGTTCTTCTTTCCGCAACGCCAGATACCCCGATTCGACCTGCACCACATCCATGAGATCCTGCGAAAGGTCTTCCAGACGGTCCACCTCGCGTATGATACGGTCCATCCATATCTGCCGCTGTTCCAGGGGCAGGTTTTTTTTTCGCATCATGCGGACCGCCGCGCCGATGATAACCAGGGGGTTCTTGATATCGTGGACGACCGAGGCGGTGAAATCGAGACGCGATTTTTCCCGGCGTGAAATGTCCTCGGCCATGACATTGAAGGTGCGGATAAGATTGCCCATTTCATCATCGTGCGCCATATTCACCCGCGTCCTGAAATCCCCCTGCACGAACCGCGCCGCGGCGCCATTGAGAGCGATGGCGGGATGAATGATCCTCCGGAAGAGGGCGACCGATCCCACCACGATGACCCCGATCATGCACAAAAGCAGAATAAGCAGCCAGGTCCGCATGTTTTCGCGAATCTGGTAATTCTGTGAAAGGGCGTTCTGCGCCAGCGCCGCCTCACGCTGATGGTAATCATTGAGCGCATGCATCAGGCTGTCGGTAACCGCCCGTTCGGTCTGGGCGGATTCCACTCCGGGGAACATGCTCAAAAGGAAGAACCGCAGATAGATGCTTCTCGTGGAATCAAGCATCATGCGCTCACGCTCCCCGGCGACTTCCACGGAAAGTTTGCTCAAGGTATCACGGGTGCGGTCCAGATACAGGAGCTTTCCCGCCTTCAGGCTGTCGACTCCCTCCTGACGCCACAGGAGATCGTACCGTCCGACCTGCATGATTTCGGATTCCAGAAGGTGGATGGCCTCCATGGAGCGGATATTCCGGGCAACCCCCCGGTTGAGCGATTCCACTTTCACTGTCATGACCAGAAATGCCGCGGAAAGGATCAGGCAGGCGGCAATGACCGATCCGAGCCAGATTGTGACAAATCGCTCCATGCTTCGTGCGCGTGGAATTAAATGCATGGGGATGTAATCCGCTTGTCATATCGGGTGATGCCCGTTTCGGGCCGGAAACGGGCTGAATGGGAAGGATCGCGCCATAGTACCGGGGATGCAGCGTGTCAAAGCGGAGAAACCCTTGCCCGCCGGGTTGCATTCAGGGGCGATACGGCGGTAGCGTCAGCCTCCTGCTCTGTCAGGTCGATAGCGTTGGGGTTGAGTCTTTTCGATGAACTGGCTTCGACAGGCTCAGCCAGCGGTAAGCGCTCAGCCAGCGGCGGGCGCTGAGCCTGCGGACACTGAGCTTGTCGAAGTGTCGAAGTGTCGAAGTGTCGAAGTGTCGAAGCGCACTCTACACAACACTATCCTGTTGACAAGGTACTCTGCCTGAATCACAATCCCATGAATACGGGTATCTGGCATCTTTTCCCTTCAACGCTGGGCGGCGGTCGCATCCGGCTGCCACAGCTCCGCGGAATCCTCCGCGTACCGTTCGAAGGACCGGGGGTCTTCCCCGGTGATTTCCCCGAAATCCGGGGTGACCGCACGGGCCAGTCCGGATCGCTGGTTGGAATAGAGTTCCAGAGAGGCCTCGACCATCCATTCCGGAGCGCCCAAATGAATCATCCGGTCCCGGAATTCCCTTTCCGGTATATCCGTATACTCGATGCTCTTCCCCAGGGCGCGCGAAAGGATTTCGGCGACCCGTGAGACGGAAATCGCCTCCGGTCCGGTGAGCGTGTATATCTTGTTCTGATGCCCGGAGCCGGTCAGACAGACCGCGGCGGCCTTCGCGATATCGCGGGCGTCGATATAGCTCACCCGCGCATCCTTCAGAGGCATGATGATCCTGCCTTCTTCGGCGATATTCCGCCCCTGGCCGCGGATGAAATTCTGCATGAACGAATTCGGGCGGAGAATGGTGGAGATGATTCCGGAAGCGCGGACATATTCCTCCGCCCGGAAATGAGTTTTCTCCAGGAATGTGCTCCGGAACTCCGCCCCGATTACCGACTGCCGCACCACCCGCTCCACATCGAACGCCCTCGCCGCATCCATGAGATTTTTTACCATGATGTCCTGATCTTCGGCAAAGGGGGTGATCAGGTAGGCGCGTCCGACATCCCGGAAGAGTTCCCGCAGGGTGTCCGGATTACGGAAGTCCACCTTGACCGTATCGACATTCGGTCCCCGTATGTCGTTCACCTGTCCGGATTCGTAAAGTGTGATGCGCAGGGGAATATCCCGGATGAGAAGTATTTTGACCAGCTCGCGTCCTACCATTCCGGTCGCCCCGGTAACAAGGATGTATTTCTGCATGGCCCGCTCCCTTGAGTATTTGAAGGCAGTGTATCGCATAATATTATTATTGTAATATACACAAAAAAGATGACGCTGGTCATGGGTTTTTTCAAGCCTGCCCGCGGGTCCGGATTTGGCCTTGTTTGGGAAAACAGAGTCAGATAGTTACGAATGGATATTGAAAAACTCCTCCCGCCGCGCTATATTCACCAGGGAAAAGAGAAACGGGGAAACGGGGGCGAACGGTCAATCCAGACAAAAATGACCGCACGCGTATACACGCCGTTCACGCCTCATCGCTTGCATCCCGCTTGTACCATGCATCTCCGGTCACGCCAAATTTTGATGGAACGATACCTCATGAAGAAGGCGCTCCTGCTCACCAACGACTATCCGCCCGTTCCCGGGGGCATTTCCACGGTATTCTATCATATCTGGAAATATTTCCCGGAGGAACGCATGCCCATTCTCACGCCGAAGGTGGGCGGAGCGGATGATTTTGACCGCACGGCCCGGTTTCGTCCCCTGCGGTTTCCCGGGACCGGAAACGGCGGCATGGGCAAGCTCTTCGGCTCTCTTCTCATGGCCGTGCTGGCCGGGTATCACATCCTCTTCCGGGGAGTGCGCGAGATTCACTCCGGGCAGATACTCTCATCCGGGCCCGTCGGTTTCCTGTACCAGAAACTGACGGGAATTCCCTGCTTTCTCTGGCTCTATGGCGGTGAACTGAGCGCAGCGTACCAACGGTCGAAATTCGAGGAGCGTCTGGTACGGAAGCTGATCCGCGACTGCCGGTTCCTGGTGACCAACAGTCCGGCCACCACCCGGGAGTTCCTCGATTACGGCATCCCCCGCGAGCGCATTGTCGAGATCATCCCTGCGGTGGACGCCCGTGTTTTCACTCCCGGGCCGCGGCCCGAATACCTGGTCCGCCGTCACGGTCTCGAGGGTAAGCGGGTGCTCCTGACCGTGGCGCGTCTGGCCCGACGCAAGGGGCACGACCTGGTGCTCCGGGCGCTCGGACTCCTGGGTGATATTCCGGACCTCCGGTATATCATCGTGGGAGGGGGCGAGGACCGCGCCCGTCTGGAAGAGATCGTGACGCGGGAGGGACTCGGCAGCACGGTGATTTTCGCGGGACGGGTTCCGGAAAGCGAACTTCCGGACTACTATCGTCTCTGCGATCTCTATGTCATGCCGAACCGTGAGGTCCCGGAGGTCACCGATTCCCTGGAGGGATTCGGCATTTCGTTCATCGAGGCCGCCGCCTGCGGGAAACCGGCCATCGCGGGACGCTCCGGGGGGACCGATGCGGCGGTGGTCGAGGGCGAGACGGGATACCTGGTGGACCCGGAAGACCCCGCGGAACTGGCGTCGAAAATCCGCCTGCTCCTGGACAGTCCCGAAACCCGCGCGGAAATGGGGCAACGGGGCAGGGAGCGGGTGGAACGGGATTTCACCTGGCGGCAGCGGGCGGAGGAGCTGGCGAACCGGCTCACCATCGGCCCTCTGCTCCTGCGGGAGGAGGCGATGCATGAGCGCGGTTGACCTGCTTCGAAAGCTTTTGACCGTCCGCGACGAACGCGGGCAGGAAACCTCGGCGCATTTCCGGATGGCCGCGCGCGCCGCGGTGCGTCGCATGGTTTCCCCAAGCGACGGCCCCATTCTCGATGTCGCGGGACGCGAGGGGCTGCTTTTCGATCCGAAAGTCAGCCCGCTCGCCGGGCAGACCACGGTGCTCGATCTCGAATCGCCGCCGCTTTTCGAGGCGAGGAGGGAGTATTCGGGGAAAGGAAGATTCGTCTGCGGCGACCTTACCTGTTTGCCGTTCCGCGACGGCGCATTCGGGGCCGCAGTATGTGTGGGGACCTTCTACAATCTCCCCGATCGCGGCATGGTACGCGAGGGATTGCGGGAGATGGCCCGGGTGGTCCGCCCGGGCGGGCGAATCCTGTGCGAGTTCCGTAACGCGGCGAATCCCTTCATGTTTGTCGCCTCACGGTATGCGCGATTGTACGATTCATCGCTCGGCGATCTCCCGGTGAATTCGTTCTCCCCGGGCGCACTGCGGGAACTGTTCTCCGAAGCCGGTCTCCGCATCCTCCGGATGAAACCGCTGCTCCCGCCGGTGAGGGGACTGGCGCTCATGTACGTCATCGAGGCAGCTCCAGTGGCCGGGATGCGGGATCGACACTCCACTCCCTGACCGGGAAGCATTGCCATTCCCCGCGTTTTGGGTAAAAAAACAATCTGGTTCGAATACGCGCGCCGATGC
>CAYRTQ010000099.1:0-13359 GCA_964426865.1 uncultured bacterium | reverse complement strand
GGTAGATGAGGTTCGCCGCCAGTTCCGCGAGATTCCCGGAATCATGGATGGTACCGGAAAACCGGATACCGGACGATGTGTCAAAATTTCAACTTCGGCCGCTCTTCGCGAAATGGTCGCTCCCGGATTGTTTGCCCTGATTGTGCCGATTTTCGTAGGATTTGTGTTTGGGCGGGAAGCTTTGGGCGGAACGCTTGGCGGCGCCACGGTTGTGGGCGTTTTCATGGCGCTCTTCATGGCAAACGCCGGCGGCGCGTGGGACAATGCGAAGAAGTTGATTGAATCCGGCCTTCATGGGGGCAAAAAATCCCCCGCGCACAAGGCGGCTGTGGTAGGCGACACCATCGGAGATCCTTTCAAGGATACCAGCGGACCCGCCATGAATATTCTTATCAAGCTCATGAGCATTGTATCCCTGGTTCTCGCTCCGATTCTCGTGCATTACGGCAGGTAGTTTTTCGTTCGTAGTATCGTTCGTTTCCGTAAAGAGTCACGGGCCGCGTATTCTGCGTGGCCCGTAAAAAACAAGAACATCCCTGTTCCCCAGTGAGAATTCGTGTGGAACCGGTGTCCAGAGGGAGGAATAATGAAGAGAAGGTACGACACCACATTCATCATCGACGGCAATCTGCCCGATTCCGAGCGTCAGGCGCTCATCGAGCGGTTTGCCGCGAGTCTGCGCCGCAGCGGCGGAGAAATCGAACAGATCGTCCGCTGGGGACTGCGTACGCTGGCCTATCCGATCAACAAGCGCACTCACGGATATTATGTCATTTTCTATCATACGACGGATCCCGAGGTGATCGCGGCATTCGAGCGTGAACTTCGTTTGAACGAGTTCATTCTCCGGTATATGACCTTGTTGTTCGAAGGCAAGCATCCCGAGTATATCCGTGATGAGGGTTCTTCCGACGCTGATTCCGCGAAGACGGTCGCGCCGGTTGAGGAAGCCGCCAAAGAAGATGAAAACGAAGATGCCGTCGATTCCCTCGGTGAGGATGAGATGGAGTCGGATTTGGGTATAGATGAGGAAGCCGGCAATGAAAACGCGGATTCCACGGACAAGGAGAAGGAATAGTGCTCAACGAGAAAAAAGGCAAGATCAAAATCTGCAAGTTCTGTGAGAACAAGGACTTCGATTTTAATTACAAAAATGAGAAGAAGCTCCGGAATTATGTCACTGAACGCGGAAAAATCCTTCCCCGCCGTATGTCTGGAAACTGCGCCAAGCATCAGCGCAAGCTGACCACGGCGATCAAACGCGCGCGGTATATGGCCATTCTGCCGTTTACCTCAGAGATGGTGAAATAACACGGTAGCTTTGCCGTAAAAAGGATTGTCATGGCGCTTTCGCCCGGGAAAAAAATCTGGATTCTGTCGCCCGGAATGGGGCTTCTGGTTGGTTTTATTTTCTCGTTTCTCATGGGCGGGATCGATCCGTCCCGGTATCTGATCGAGCAGATGACCATCATGCCCCTGGAAGTGCCGTTCATTATCCTTACGGCAGTGCTGGTGCGCAAATACGGCATCCTTCCGGGCGCGGCCTATGCCGTTGCAGGAACCGTGGGTTCCGCGCTTCCGTTCTTTCCCGCGATATCCATTCCTCCGATGATCTTCGCCCGGATATGTTTGACGGGGCTGATCATCGGAGCGATCGGGTATATTCCGGGGCGTTTTTCGTACCGTCTCGGCGCGGCGGCGTTACCGGGAGTGATCCTGGCGGGAGTGATCGGGCTGCCCCTGGTGATCAACGGGGTGTCTCCGGATATCCTCGACGGGGTGAAGAAGGAATCGCTCGAACTCTACAAGGCGTTCATGACCCCCGAGGATGCGTCTAATGCGGCGGAAAACGCCACGTCGCTCTTGCAGGGCATGTTCGGCGTATCATTCGCGGTTCTGGCTTTGAGTTCGATAGTTCAAGCCTGGCTTTCGTTCCTGTTCCTGGGATGGGCCGGACCGCGCGCCGGTATCGAGGTGGAGCGCGTTCCCTCGATGATGACGTTTTCGACGCCGTTTGCCATGATCTGGGTTTTCCTGGTGTGTTTCGGGCTTGTTCTCCTGGAATACGCCCCGGTTTTCCCTTTGGCGCTCAACGGACTCATCGTCGTCGCCGGTCTCTATGGAATTCAGGGGACCGCCATCATTTCCTGGCATATGGCAAGGGCTTCGCTGGGAAGAATCCCACGGATACTTTTCTGGCTGATTTTTTTCATTACACTCGCTTTTTCGAGTATATTTCTTATTGTAACCGGAATAATCGATAATTGGTATACCCTGCGACCTTCGGCAACGGCCCCCGGCGCAGGCGACAGGGGAGAGGGAACTGATCATGAAAGTAATACTGAGAGATGAAGTGAAGGGGAAAGGCTCCGCGGGCGACGTTATCGAAGTGAAGCCCGGCTTCGCCCGGAATTTTCTCGTGCCCCAGGGATTGGCCTATCTGGCGACCCCGGGAAACATGCGTGTTTACGAGAACGAGAAATACAAGAGAGCGAAGCAGGTGGAGCAACTCCGCGCCGAAGCCCTGCAACGCAAGGCGGAGGTCGAGAAGGTTTCCCTTACCGTCACGGTCAGGGTCGGAGAGGATGAGCGTTTGTTCGGCTCGGTCACGACGCACAACATCGCGGACCTTCTCAGGGAAAAAGGGTACGACATCAACCATCGGAAGATCATTCTGGAAGAACCAATCAAGCAGTTGGGCGTCTTCGAAGTCGGAATAGACCTTGCTCCCGGTGTAATCGCCACGGTGAAACTCTGGGTGGTCAAGGAGTAGCGGTACAATCAGCAACAGGACCAAACCCATGATAGAAGCATATGTTTCGGGTCTGGCGTTCGATACGGTTTCCAATGCCCCGGTCGTGCTCCTCAAGGAGTTGACCGGGGAGCGGGTGCTGCCGATCTGGATCGGACCCAACGAGGCCGGTGTGATTGCGCTTGAACTGTCCGGGATGTCATATAAAAGGCCGTTGACACACGACCTCCTGAGATCCATTCTGAACGGGTTCAATGCGGAATTGCAGAAAATCGTCGTAAGCAGTTTGAAGGACAATACGTTCTATGCCAAGTTCTATATTCAGGCATCGGAGAACGAGATCATGGAGATAGACGCGCGTCCTTCGGATTCAATTGCCATGGCGCTCAAAATGAATGCACCGATATACGTTTCGGAGGACCTGGAAGATTCGTTCATCGAACTCGCAACGGAGAGCGGAGACGAGGAAGAGGACGATGAATTCGAGGAGGAGGATGCGACGGACGAGGCGCAGTCCTATGCCGCGCAGTCGGATCTCCGCCGAAGGCTCAGGAACATAAAACCCGAGGATTTCGGGAACTACAATCTTTAATCCAGACGAGAAATGACAAGGTCAATGCATATCCGGATGATTATCACCGTCGTGGCGATTGCCGCGGCGGCCTGGGCGGGTGCGACTTTCGCTCAGACCGAGGATGAAACGCTTTTCAAGCGCGGTCTGGATGAGTACCGTCAGGAAAAGTTCGATGCCGCCCGGGCCACATTCGGGGATATCATTGACCGTCATCCCGTATCGAAGCGCCAGGCCGACTCAAGGGTCATGCTGGCCAAATCGCTCTACCGTCTCCGGATGTTCAGCGAGGCGGATTCCGTCGCCATGGGGCTCCGGAGACTTTCCACCGGCGCGCGATACACGGAATGGACCTATTATTTCGATGCCGCGTGCAAGTTCCGGACCGGAAATCCGGGCGGAGCGCTCGTCCTCCTTTCATGGCTGGCGGGAACCGCGCAGGACAGCACGCTCAAGGCAAACAGCGTCAGGGCTCTGCAATATACCGTCCGACCGGCGGTTGACCCGGGCGAGTTCCAGGCAAACACACGCAAGTACGGGGTCACCGCGGAAACGCTCGCCGCGGCGGTGCGGTACGCTCAATCCTCCCTTCTTCCGGACAGCGTGACCCTGGCCGCCATCCCCGCCGCCATAACCGCTCCCGACGAATTGGATCGACCCGAAACGACCGGACCGGTGCGTATCGGGATCATCGTGCCCTCAACCGGGAAGAATGCGGAGTATGGGAATCAATTGCTCCGGGGCGTGCGCGCGGCTTTTGCTGGACGTGACAGCGTTGCGGGGAGGAAACTGGAACTCCTGGTGGAAGATACCGAATCCGACCCGGTGGTGACCGTGCTCAAGGTCCGTAAACTGGCGGAAGCGGGAGTTATGGCCATTATCGGGCCGGTGTTCAGCCTCCCAAACATCACCGGAGCGGTCGAATCCAACGCCCACGGAATCCCCTTCATCGCTTCCACCGCGACGGATACCGGATTGACCTCAATCGGGCGGTATGTGTATCAGTTGAACTTCACCCCTGCCATCCAGGCGGAAGCCTTGGCCGGTTTTGCCGCCGGAACGGTTTCCGCGAAGAATGTGGCCGTGATCGCAAGCAAAGATGCATGGGGTCAGGAAGTGGCCAAAATTTTTGCCGCCGGGGCGGAAAAGCGCAATGTGAAGGTTGTACGTACGGATTATTTCAATACGGAATCGGAATCCGCTGATGAGATCAACTCCATCATGCGGAATCTGCGAAAAATTGCGCCGAAACCGGAAGCGTTCACCGATTCCACCAACGCCGCCCTGATATCCGCCGTCGCCGATACCGCAGAGGTGGACAGCACCCGCTATACATCGACCAAGCTCAATCCCATCGAAACCATCGACGCTATCTACATTTCCGCCACGGCGCGCGATGCTATCAAAATCGCATCCAAGCTGATGGAGTTCAACATCATCACCACGCTTCTCGGAGATTCGGGGTGGAATCTGCCGAATGTTCCGGAAGATGGCCGTCAGTATGTGGAAGGCGCATTCCTGACCGCACCGGCGGGAAAACTTTCCCGTGGTCAGGGGCCGGTTTTCCAGAAAGGCGAAATTCTGAATGAGGACAGGTTCACCGTATCGATGAAGGGATACGACGCCGGGTTGATGCTCCTGCATTGTCTGGAAAATGGGGCGAAAGATCAGGAGAGCCTGGCCGGGTTGATGTCAAAGGTTCAGGATTTGCAGGGGGCAGCGTCCCATATCACCATTCACCCCACGCTCCACATGAATACCGCGGTGAACTTCGTACGCATTCACAATAGAAAGTATGAGAAAGTGCTTCCGGCAGCGGAAGGAAAAAAATAGTTTTCCTTCCGCACGAACCGTATTTTTCACTCCAGGCAGGAGACGATGAACGCTCATCAGTCCCGCCTTTCCCATGTGCTGCCGATTCTGTTCCTGCTCTCAACGACGCCCGCGTTTTCGCTTTCTCCCGATGAATACCTCGAAGAAAATCCAGATTTCGAAAGCATGCTTTCCGATCTTCCGCCGGGCTTTGATTTTTCCACCGCTTCCGAGGCGGAACTCCGTCAGATTCCCTTCCTCGATACAAAAGACATCGAATCAATTCTCCTGCTCCGCAGCTCCCGTGACGAACAACAAGCGCGAAGTGATTATATCGGCGTGACAGAAAAGCTGTCTCCGCTGGTGCGTTTTCTCCTTAACAACCCGGGAGAAACCGCCGGTCCGAAACGGAGCGCTGGTACGGTCGAAATACGGGGAGGACTCGACATCCACAGGGGAGAATCCGTGGATACCGGTCGTCAATACCTGAGAATAAACGGCGGAGCCGGTGAAAAGGTCAAACTGTCGGTCGTGGGTGAACGCGATCCCTTCGAACCGAGAGCGGCGGACCTCGCGTCTTTTGGACTCAGCTTTCCGGTTGAGCGGCTTAAAAGCCGGGTGGTGCTCGGAGACTTCCGTCCGGGATTAGGAATGGGTCTCCTGTTTGCCCGATATTCGACCTATTTCCAGGGGGATCGCCCTCGCTATTATTCGAACGCCACTCCGCTCAACACGTCATTCGAGGAAACCCGTTATATGCGCGGGGGGATGGTGATCACCCGGAACGGCAGGTTCGAATCCCGTCTCTGGACCTCGCGGCGTAATCTCGATGCTTCCCTGGAAGAGGGGAAAGCGATCGGCCTCGATGAAACCGGGCTGCATCTTTCCGGATCAGATCGCGGCAATCTGGAAGAACGAATCACCGGAGCAAATTTCTCATACGGCGTCGGCGGAAGCGAGATATCCCTCACCGGAGCGCTTTCACGCTATTCGCCGGGCTTTTCCCGTCCGGAAGGCGAGCGGTATTTCGGGCGTCCGGAAGAGGCCTCCTTTCCGCAGGTTTCCCTTTCCGGACGAACCCGTCGCGGTCCGGCGGAATTCACGTTCGAGCATGCCCGCATGCGAGGGGGGGAGTACGCCACGCTCGGGGGGATCACGTTTGAAAAGGGAAGGGCCGAAGCCGGCGTCCTCCTTCGTGATTACAGTCCCGGCTACTGGGCTCCCCGCTCAGGCGCGCCTTCCGCATTCGGGAGCGTCTCGAATGAACGGGGAATTCACTCCTGTCTGAACGCCGCCCTTCCCGCCCGCCTGTATCTCAACGCGACCCTCGATCTCGCGAAAATGCGGGGACGATCCTGGTCGCGCCCCATGCCCGTTTCACGACGCCAGTTTTTTCTTTCCCTCCGGAAACGGATTCTTCCCCGCATGGAGGGAAGCGTATCCTGCAGGACTGCGGATGATTACGAGTCGAACGCCCGGAGATGGAGCGTCCGGGGGAGACTGGAACGACCATCGAAAATTGGATGGGGGTGGAGAGGAGGCGTGGCCTGGTCGGAGGGAGGGGGAAAAGGCGGTCCATTCATGGAAGCGGCGGGCGCCATGAAGCGAAAAAGCGCGAGCATTACAGTCGCCGTGGGAGGATTCCGCATCCCCTCCTATTTCAGCCGGTACTACCAGTATATGCCCGATCTTCCCGGAAGGGGGGGGACTTCGGGCGTGTGGGGAAACGGGTATTCCACATCGGTTATCTGCACCGTCGGGCGTTTATCCGGGCGGGTCCGCGTGACTGATTCAGATCTCATGTCCTTGCAGCGGGAAATCACCCTGCAGACCGATCTTTCATTTTGATCGGTCCGTTCCTTCGTCGTCCCGTTCCCGCGGAAAGGAACTCAAGGCGCGGGTTCGCCGACTCAAGGAAACGGACGGCGGATCCGCCGAAACGGGTCCCACCCCTGCGGACCGCTGCCCGGATTGGGTCCACTCCTGAAGGTTTTCCACGGATGGGATTCGCTTCAGTCCTTTTCAGGATGGAATGATCGCGGGTTCGTATCAAAGTGGAATATACCAGAGATATTCATTCTCAGGAATACTTTCCCCGGCCTATACGTTTGAACGGGATGGCGTTCGGCTTTTTCAGCGGAGTGGAGATTAATACGGGATTCAGTGTAGATTTGTCTTGACTTTATGGGGGATTTCAGGTTCATTAGTTTGGATAGTAATTTCTGTTAAGAATATCCTGAATAATCATATGTAGAATTCGGAGCAGGGAAATGATGAAGAGAGAAATTGCGTTGTGTGTAACCCTGACATTGTCCGCAGCGGTTTTTTCCGCCTGCAACAACGGGAGCGGAGAAAATACGCGGGGATCGTCTGCGGGAAGCGCCGCATTCGCCGCGGTTTCCACTTCTCAGGAGCTGATGACCTCCCAAAAGGACGCCTTCCATTCCGCGAGCAAAATCGAGAGCGCCCGCAAGGGGAAACTCACATCTTTCGGGATGATACAATCCGCGCTTCCTCCCGAAACCCTGCGGCTTGAAGCCGCCGGGGTGATGCTGAATCCGCCGGACATGAAAAAGATGAACATTCAGCGTCTGGAAAACGAGTCTCTGGTCATCCCCGCTTTCCCCTTTGATTATGAAAACGACATTGCCGCGCTGAAATCGCTTTTCCAGATGCACGGTCTCGACAAGATCATACGCCCGGGGATGACCGATATGGAAAAGCTTTCGGCGCTTTCCCGCTATACCTACCGCTTCCTTGAGGGCGGGACCGTTCCCCCCGCGGGAACGGAAGCCGGGCCCTCCGCGCTGCAGATCACCCGGGATCGACGTGAAAAGGGAATGGGCGGAACCAGCGCCACCTACGCCGCGCTCTTCTGCCAGTTGGCGCTTTCCACCGGATATAACGCCCGTCTGGTGGGAATGCACACCCTGGACGACGCCGGGAAGCCGCTTTCGAACGATATCTGCGAAGTGTATGTGAATTACTTCAACAAATGGGTGGCGTTCGACGCCTTCAACCGCGCCACGTATTACGTGCGGGGCGCTATTCCGCTTTCCGCTTTGGATATCCATTCCAGCGTGGTCGAGGGACGAATGCGTGAAATCAGCCCCGTTTCCGAGGTTGCCGATCTGGGTGAGGTCGCTTCCCTGCGGGATCAGCTTCTTCCGCGGTACAAGCATCTCTATCTGTGGCGTATGAACGATATCCTTGGAAAGAGTCCCCGTGGCGGCTCGGTACCCTGGCAGACCCTCTACCAGGCGCACCTGGTCTGGGAAGACCGGTATTCTCCGGTTTCAAAGGGCGGATTTGACAAGATCGACCGGTTCGCGAACGGCGGAGTCAAGTTCGTGACCCACGAACGTTCTGATTTCGAATGGACGCTGAACCTGGTAAATATCACCATCCAGCGCAGCGGAGAGGAAACGGTCAAACTTTACTACAATACGATCACTCCCAATTTTGATCACTTCGAATACAGCGTCGCCGGTGATCACGCGAAAGCAGCCGGTGTCAACGAGTACAAGAACCCGACCGCTTTGTTCCAGATATCGAGCGTGAATGCTTTCGGGGTGAAGGGCAGGGTATCCACAATCGAGTTGTCGCAGTAATCCTGAAATTGTACTCGGGAACGGGTCGCCGGAATTGAGGTTCACCTCCCGGTTCCCTCCCATGCGGGTCCCGGGATATCCCCGAATGGCGGCGGGAAGCTTGCGAAGCTACAGGAAATTCAGCACCTGTTGGGAGAAATACGGCATTTCTGAGTCAACCGGCAAGATCTGGGCCTCGTACCTGCAAAGTGTGTCATGAGAGCAGTGTCATAAGGAGGGAAAGAACGTGCAGACTGAATGGAGGCGGGCATGACTCTGAACGATGCGCTCATACTTTCTTATGTGAAGCGGGGAATTGGATACGGGTATAACATCCTGGAGCATGTGAAGGAAAGCCGGTCCGATGAATGGGTGGAGTTTTCCCGCGCGGGATTATACAAGACGCTGGACAAGCTTGAGAAAACCGGGTATCTGAAGAAGAATCTGGAGCAGAACGGATCTCGTCCCCCCCGCAAGGTATACCGGATCACTCCATCCGGAGATCGCGCGCTCATGGAGTATCTGGATAACGGGTTCGATTTCAATTACCAGACCAAGTACGATCTGGACGCCTATCTGGTGACCGCGGTGGCTGCCTCTCCGGATGCGAAACTGCTGGCCAACACCATACGGAAGCGGATAACCTCGGCCCGAAAGCAGCTCGCCATTCTTCAGAACGAATGGCCGGAGGACAAGAGCGCCTATCCTTTTGTCGTGTACGCCCTCTATAAGCGCCGTATGGAGTTCCTGGAATCCGAGGTCCAGTGGCTGATCTGGTTTGAGGAAGTCATCCGGACCGTGGACATGGATATTCTTCACGCCACCTGGGCGGAGGTGCAGATCGAGGCCTGATTTTCACTGTTTGACCGCGATCCCGCCTTCCTGGCGCAGGGCGTAGACGATCAGGTTTACTCCCATCTTCAGTTGCGGAATGTTGTCTTCCATGTCTGTCCATCTGACAATATAACCCTTGTTTGAATATACGATTACCAGCCGCTCACCGATCCATACCCCTTCGAGGTACAGCACCGGTTTCGACATCATGGTCGTGTTCGGACTATCGGGCAGGATCGAGCTGTTGAATGTCCCGATTTCCGAACCGTTGGGGGGGCCGTCATTGAAATCCCAAAAGCAGGTGTAGAGAGGGTGGGATTTGGGAATGGGCGCGAATTTGGCCTGGGATCCCAACACATCTCGCACCATCTGCTTGAGGGATGCTTCCGCCGGGCTCGTTTCGGTACGGGGAGTTGGATTTTCAAGCACCATGAAGCCGCCGTTCTCCAGGTATTTCTTCACATTCTCACGCTCCGTCTTGCTCAGGTCAAACGCCTTGTCGGTGGTCACATAGACGAACGGCAGTTCCAAAAGGCGAGGGGAGCTGAGCATCATGTGCTTCTCGAGTTCCACTTCGATTTTCGTCCACCGTGTCACTGCGTCCCTGAGATGAATGAACCCGCGGAGATACTGCTCGGGAGGGGAGAAGAGCTCCCCCCAGACCATTGCCATGGAAATGCGACCCTGCAGGTTCTGCTTGTTCTGATAGTCGAGAATGACCAGGGATTTCCGCGCGTTGCCGCCGGATTGCGGCCATGCCGGGGATGCGGCGAGGATGGCCGCGAAAAGCGCGATTTTGACGACTCGTATTGTGGCATGCATGACAGTATCTCCGGTTTGAGAAGTGCAATTATCGCCCCATCGGACCGTATACGGTGTGCGTGAGCCTGAGTATAAAACAGATACCGGTATTGGCGGAATACGGCGTATCATTGGTATTCAGCCGATCTGTCCTTTTTTCCCCGCCTTCTTGCACGGTTCGCTCTTTGCCCGACGGGGGAACAAGACGCCGGGTTATTTCCCCCTCTTGCCCCCGGACAAATATTTTTCCCTCCCCATAATCCGCACCCGAAACGGCTCTTTCGGAACAGCGCCTGCCGCCGTGGATGAACGCTGCTTTTCCCCTTCGCCCGCATTCGGTTCCGCTCCCTGCGATGGAAATATAACAGTATTGCGAATGGCGAATGCAAGAAATTTGTAAAGGGAACCATTCCACGGCTGGGGAGTGTATTCCTCCAATAAATTGAAAAGCGGAAACTCGCGCTGCATACCCGTTCCCGGCTGTTTTGTAGAGAATGGCGTGAAGACGCCGCCGGCCCGGTTCTCAAGGGAAGGCACGGAAACTCGTCCGGGAGCGCATTTCCCGGAGGGCTGCTTCTCCGGTTTTCCCGGTTTTGATGCGTTCGGGAATACCGCGCCGTGAATGTTCGCCTGCCACCGCGCGTCACTCGGGTCCGACTGTTTCGTACCCCCGATGCTCCCCACGTTTTCCCTTTTTCCCGGAATGAAAATGACGCTCTGGTATCCCGGTTTTCACGGCCTTGAGGGGGGATGGAGCGTACGGTATTGCGGGGGCCGGAAAATTCTGGAAAAAAGGCGCGACGTACTTCTTTTTTCCGTCCCCGGAGATAATTATTTTGTATATTATAGAAGTATAACTTTCTTTCCATTATTCAGGTAAGAGGTGCATGTCCCGATTCGAGTTGTTTGTTGCCTGGCGCTACCTGCTGACCCGCAAGAAGACCGGTTTTATTTCGATCATATCCCTGATTTCCATCGTGGGAGTGGCGGTCGGCGTGGGAGCGCTCATTATCGTGCTTTCCCTGATGAACGGGTTTACAAAGGAATTGCGGTCGCGTCTGGTGGGAATGGACGGCCACGTCTGGATCAGCAATCCCCTGGACAAGGGCATTCCGGATTACGCCAAGATCGGCGGTATGCTGAAAACAATTCCGGGAGTGAGTGGAGTTTCTCCGTTCGTGTCCTATGAAACCATCGCCACGCCGGGTGGAAAAGGAAAGCCGGTCGCGATCTATGTACGCGGCATGGATACCGGGACCGTGGATACGGTTTCGGATATACGAAAATATATCACTGTCGGGAGCCTGGATTTCGATCCCGATGATGCGGGCGTCCCCGGAGTGGTGCTGGGGAGCTATGTGGCGATGGCGCTGGGCCATGTCACGGTTGGAGACACCGTATATCTCTATGGGGAAGTGGATATGGAGGCCCTCCAGGGAAGCCTGGTGATGCCGCCCATGCAGCCTTTCCGGGTGAACGGGATATTCAATAGCGGATATTACGAATATGACAGTTCCGTGGCGCTGATCGACCTGGGATTCGCGCAGAAAATGCTGAATCTGGACAACCGCGCCTCCGGAATCGTGGTCAAGCTCGACAACATGTACCATGCGGCGAAGTATACCGGGCCGGACGGGCTGATCGCACAGAAACTGAAGGATTACAACTACGACAGCATGAGCTGGATCGACCGCAACCAGGTCCTCTTCAAATGGATGAAGCTGGAAAAGTGGGCGGCGTTCATCGTGCTGAGTCTGATCATCATCGTAGCGGCGTTCAACATCGTGAGTTCCCAGATCATGCTGGTCATGGACAAGACCCGCGAGATCGGGATCTTGAAATCCATGGGCGCCTCCAACAAGAGCATTATGCGTATTTTCGTGTACCAGGGCGCGTTCGTCGGAATTTGCGGAACCCTGATCGGCGGACTGGGAGGATTCTTCCTCACCTGGGTCCAGGACCGGTATCGCCTCATCAGTCTTCCGGGAGATATTTACTTCATCAGCGCTCTGCCCATGGATACCCAGTTGACCGACGTTCTGGCCATCGTGGTGGTCGCTCTGTTCCTGTGCTGGTTCTCCAGCTTCTATCCGGCGAAGAAGGCGGCGCAACTGGTGCCGGTAGACGCCATCCGGACGGAATAGCCGGGAACGCATTCATATGGGGAAGGTGTTTTGTCTCGAATAATATTGGCGGCGCAGGGGATTTCCAAGCAGTACACCATAGGCGGAACCACGCTCGAAGTGCTCCGGGGAGTCGATCTTGAATTGGCGGAGGGAGAAATCCTGACCATCGTGGGCGAGTCGGGAGCGGGCAAGTCGACATTGCTTCATATTCTCGGCATGCTGGACCGTCCCACCGGGGGCAGTCTGAATCTGGACGGGAACGAAGTGGTGGGGAAGAACGATTCCGAGCTGGCGAATTACCGCAACAATCTCGTGGGGTTTGTGTTCCAGTTTCACCATTTGCTTCCCGAGTTCACCGCGCTGGAGAATGTGATGATTCCCGCACGGATCCGGGGGAGCAACGGCGGGGAAACCCGGGAGAGAGCCAGGCTTCTCCTGGACCGGGTGGGACTCTCCGAGAGGATGCAGCATCGTCCGGGAGAACTTTCCGGAGGTGAATTGCAACGGGTGGCGGTGGCGCGGGCGCTCATGAACGAACCGAAGCTGGTGTTCGCCGATGAGCCCTCGGGCAATCTGGACCACCGCAATTCGGAAATGCTCCACGATCTCATCTGGAACCTGGCACGGGAACACGGCTGCACGTTCGTCATTGTCACCCACGATCTGGGACTCGCGCAGCGTGCGGACCGTGCGGTGCTGCTTCAGGACGGCGTGATCGAGGAACTGGATGTGAAAAAAATCAGTGAGAGAATTGTTTTCAAAAATATGTAAATTGTATAACAACCTGGTGCTCAAAATCAATACCACTTGGGAAGTGATTATCCATGAAATGTCAGATATGCAGGGAAAACAATGCGCTTATCGTGTTTACGA
>CAYRTQ010000098.1:0-13408 GCA_964426865.1 uncultured bacterium | reverse complement strand
GAACAGCAGCGGTCCACTACCCCGGAATCCATGCCATACCCGGGGGGCTTTTCCAAGACAGGTGAAAACCGCAGCGTTACCGTTTCCCACAGAAAACCGCAGGAAACCCCAAAAAAAGAGACCACGGTTCAAGTGGTCTCTTTCCAAAGCGTTCCCGGTCTATCCGGTCATTCCATGACAAGCCCGTCCGCGGCTTTCTTGTACCGGAAATTGAGCGTCTTCCCGCCATTTTCGAAAGAGAGGGAGTAATTTCCGGCGCTGTCGGTGGATTTCTTCACCGATTTCACGATCTTCTGCGCCTCGGCGTCATCCGCCACCGGAAGAATGATGGTGGCCAGGACCGTACGGTCTCCCTGCGCCTTGAGCACCTCTCCCACATAGGGAACCCACTTGAACGAGGCGTTCTTCTGGACCGCGAGGATGGCGTGACGGCCGGGACGGAAGGTGCAGGCGCTCGCGGAAACCGGAATGAGCGCCATCTTCCCCTTTTCGCCGTCGAGGAGGACATACCCGGATTTCACCCGCTGCGGAACCGCGGAATGGAACCGGGCCTCGATTTCCGCGCCCGGAGCGGAGGAAACCTCGTCCAGCACCACGGTGACCGCGGGTTTCTCCAGGGTGATGTGACGGCGCCAGCTTTTCAATTCCTGTTTCGGATAGGCGTTGGTGGGATCCATGAGCGTGTAGTCACGGGTGGCCGAGGTGCGGAAGTCGAGCACCTTGCCGCCGATTCCATCTATCCAGGGCTGATCCTTGAGTTTGGCGATGAGCTGCTTTTCGCCGTTCACGAAGATGAGGTTGTGGCCGATGCTGGAAGCCTGGGGATAATCGTAGCGGGCCTGATCGAAGAATTTCTCGTCATAGGCGGAATGCCCGGATTCGGCGATGAATCCCTCGCCTTTCCAGTTCAGGATGAAGTGTCCGACATCGAGATGGCCGTGATGGGGATCGTCGTTCATCCCGGCCTTGGCCGCGATCACCGCCTTGGCGGGATCGGTGAAATCGCTCCGCATGATCACCCAGTCGATGCCCCGGAAATGCAGGGAGGGCTGTTTCGGAAGTCCGGGAGCCACCGTGCTCCGGGGCCAGATGATGTCGAAAATATCGCCGCCCGTGCCGAACAGGGTTTTCCGATACCATGCGGCTTCCTTGCTCCCGGTTTCCGATGCAAGTTTGTTGTAGAAGAAGGTGGATCCCACCAGACCGGCGCCGGTGTCCTCGAAATCCACCGTCCTCCCGCCGGGAAGGGAGCAGTAGAGCGGGAAGTTGACCGTGTTTTCCTTAAGCCGAGGGTGGGAGAAAAGATTGTATTTGCCATCGGTGAGGCGTTTCAGGGCATCGGCGAAGAACACCGAAGTGTGGGTGCCGTAATACCAGTATCCCGCGCCCTCCTGCCAGCCGCCGTCGGGATCGATGTTGTCGAAGAGCTTCGTGATGCGGTTGCAGGCTTCCGCGGTCACATCGGCAAGCTGCGGGTCCTCGTTGGCGAGCGCGAGCGCAGCCAGGCCCAGGCCGGAGTTGATCACCCCGCACCAGTTGCAGCGATAGGAAGCGGCCCACCAGTGGTAGTCGTAGTTGCCGCGCACGCGGGTGACCGCCTTTTCCAGCAGGGCGCCCCGGATACGGTCGCGCTGGGGCTTCTCCAGCCCGGTGTACAACCAGTCGTAAACCGCCGCCATGATGCGCGCGGTGTCGCCGGCCACATGGTCCACCGAGAACACCGCCTGGTCGTCCTTGCAGTTCCAGGGCCAGACCCGGCTGTAGATGATGGGGAACTCATGCGCCCGTATCACCCAGGTGGGGAGGTCGCAGACCACATCGGCGAATTCGAACGCCTTCTGGGCATACCGCCGGTCCCCGGTCATCTGGTAAACGAATGCCAGGCGAAGGGCGTTGTCACGATTGCTGTAATAATACCGGTCGTAATCGCCGGAGCTGAAATACCGGGTGTTCTTTTCCTGCACCGGGGCCTGCGGCTCCACCGGGGTGTAGAGGAGACGGTTGGCCTCCACGGTCAGGCGCGCCATGATGTCGCCGCACTCGGGATCGCTCTTGATCCGTTCGAGAATGGCCGGTTTATCCTGCTCGGAAAAGTAGAGATAGGGATGGGTAAGATTTTTTGCGAGGGCGTTCCGGATATCCTGCGCGGTGAGGTCCGCGGAAAACGCGGGCGCGGAGAACGTGACCAGCAGCATGGCGAGAAGCGTGAGCTTTTTGAACATTCCGGAGGGACCTCCTCTTGAAAGTGGCGTTTCACCCGAATCGCGATAGAATCCTGCGAAAAACATATATATCCGCGCGGATGAAATCAAGCCAATTTCATATAAGGAAGAACTCCGGTCCTGCCGGTGATTCGCGCGATCAAAAGGACCGCGGCTGCCCGCTTTTCATCGTTCCTCGAATCACCGGCCGGACATTCTGTTACTTCACCACAGCATACAACCGTCCGTTGCGGCGCATGACTTCGATATCGATGCTCATGGCGGCGGTAAGGTTTTCCGAGGTGATGGCGTCATGCTTCTCCCCGGAGGCGAGAATGCGGCCGTCTTTCAGGATGAGCGCATGCGTGATGTGGGGCGGGATTTCCTCCACCCGGTGGGTGACCAGCAGCAGCGAGGGGCCGTCCGGCGAGGCCGCCAGCGTGTCGAGGCGTTTCAGGAGCGTTTCCCGGGCGTGCATGTCCAGCCCCTCGCAGGGTTCGTCGAGAATGAGAATCCGCGGCTCGGGCATGAGCGCCCGTCCGATGAGCGCCCGCTGGCGCTCGCCGAAGGACAGGACGCCATAGGGACGGTCGGCGATGGAGGCGCATTCCAGGAAATCGATGATTTCACGGGCGCGCTCGCGGTCGGAAGCATCCGGCTCCTCCCAGATTCCCAGGCTGGCGTATCTCCCCGAAAGCACCACATCGAACAGGGTGTCGCGCGGCGGCACCCGCTCGAACAGGGCGGAAGAAACCATTCCGATCCGACGGCGCACCTCGCGGATATCCACGTCGCCATACCTCTCGCCGAAGACCTCCACGGTCCCCTGCATGGGCCAGGTATAGGCGTTGATGATGGTGAGCAGGGTGGTTTTGCCGCTCCCGTTGGGGCCAAGCAGGGCCCAGTGTTCTCCGGGACGGACGGTGAGCGTGACATTTTCGAGTATGGGACGGCCATTGCGGGAAAGACAGATGTTACGGGCGTCTATGAGCGGCTGCATGGGTTCGGGGTCCTTTGATGTAAAAAGAGACGGTTCACTACGGAATGTCCTAAATTACAAAAAAAGAGAGCGCGGGGAAAGGATTTTGGAGACTTCGCCGATGTGTGTCGAGTTGATGCGGGCGCGATCCCCGGGATCATCGGCGCTTTCCCGCCACCCGCACTCCGCCCGTCGGCAATCCCATGCCTCATTGTCGATTCCCCCTCTCGCGACACAGCCTGTTCCGGCTGTGGAAAGAACCGGTAAATTATGCGTCGCCCCGTTCATCACGCTTGACATCCCTTCCATTTCTCCGCATACTATCCCTTCCGTGTCTTTTCCGTTTCCTGTACCGATGACCGTTTTTTCCCGCCTTCACGCCGTTGTCATTTTCTCCGGCGCTCCGGCGGTTCAACACTACGGCAGCCCGGCCTTTTTCCCAAAGGAGTTCCCGTGAACCCACTCCGTAACGCGCTGTACCTCGCTCTGTGCCTGATCGCCTTCATGGCGGCAGCCCCCGTCATGGCCCAGGTCACCGTGAAGCAGGCGGATTCGCCCATACATCTCGACGGCTCCCTCGCGGAAAAAGCGTGGGATAGCGCCCAGGTCGTTTCCGATTTCACCCAGCGGGAACTCACCGAGGGCGCGGCTCCGACCGAAAAGACCGAAGTGCGCATCCTCATGGACGAGGATAATATCTACATCGGAGTGAAATGTTTCGACAGCGAGCCGGACAAGATCCTCCACCGTGAGCTGAAATGGGATACCGGACTGGGGAGCGACGACCGGTTCGCCATCGGTTTCGACACCTACCATGACAAGCGCCAGGGATACGCCTTCGTCGTGAACCCCAACGGGGCGCGGAGCGACGCCACCTTCCTGAGCGACAAGGATCCGAACTACCAGTGGGACGGTCTCTGGGAAGTGGCATCCCGGATCACCGATTTCGGGTGGTCGTGCGAGATCGCGATCCCGTTCAAGACCCTGCGGTTCCCCACCTCCGAGAATCAGGAATGGGGTGTCAATTTCACCCGGTACATCCAGCGGAGAAACGAAGAGGTGGTCTGGCGCGGCTGGAGAAGAGAGGAAGGCCCCACCCATCTGGCGAGCGCAGGAACCATGACCATCCCTGGGCAGGTGAAACCCAGCCATCAGCTCGACGTGACCCCCTATCTTCTCTCCGGAGCGGACAAGATCCGCACCAAATCCACGGACAACATCCTGAAATACGGCGCGGATGTCAAATACGGCATTAATTCCAACACCACCCTCGTTCTCACCACCCGCACCGACTTCGCCCAGATCGAGAGCGACAAGGATGTCATCAACCTGACCCGGTTCCCCATCCAGTACCCGGAGCAGCGGGACTTCTTCCTGGAGGGCCTGGAGACCTTCGATTTCACCCAGGGCGGGACGAAGCTCTTTTACTCCCGGAATATCGGCATCGACCCGGGCACCCGCGAGGCCATCCCCATCCTCGGCGGAGTCAAACTCACCCAGAAGCGGGGCGGATACCGTCTGGGCGTCATGAGCATCCAGACGGAAGAAGAGGGGAATTTCCCCACCACCAACTATTCAGTGGTCCGGGTCCGCAAGGACGTGTTCGATCAGTCCTATATCGGATTCATCGGCACCAGCGTATATGACGCCGATCATCATGACAACCAGGTGCTCGGCATGGACCTGGGGTACCGTACCGACAAGTTCCTGGGCAAGCGGAATTTCGAGATTCAGGGCTATCTCACCGGCTCCTCCAACGACGGGAAAAACGACCACAACCTGGCCGGACGGGTGTATGTCTCCTACCCCAACGATCTCATCAACTGGTACGGCCTCTATCACGCGCTGGACCGTAATTTCAATCCCGGCATCGGGTTCGCCAGCCGGGTGGGGATCAAGAACTACATCTGGTATCTCGACATCACTCCCCGTCCGAACCTTCCCTATGTCAAGAAACTGGTATTCAAGCCTTTCGACATCAACTACACCACCGGCATGGACGGCACCCTCCAGACCCGCAACGACCAGATCCGTCCCCTGGGGTTCATCTTCAACTCCGGCGACGTGCTCAATTTCCAGTACTGGGACAAGTACGATTATGTCGACCGCGCGGACTGGAAGATATTCGGGAGCACGGTCATGCCCCGCAAGGTGTATAAATGGGGATACGGCGAAATCGTCTACACCGGCAGCCGCAACCGCCCGGTGTATCTGGATTTCACCACCAATTTCGGTGAACACTACAACGGCGACCGCACCTACTACACAGGCTCGCTCGCGTTCAAGCGGACCAAGTACTACGCGCTTTCCGCCGACATGACCTACAACGATATTAAAGTCACCGACAACAATGCGAAAGAGGTCCGTTTCATCACCCGCGAATACGGCGGCAGGGTGGGCGTCGACCTCAACACCCGGCTTTCATCGTCCGTTTTCGTCCAGTACAACAACAACACCCACAAGATCACCACCAATTTCCGTATCCACTATATCCCGCGGGTGGGAAGCGATATTTATATCGTCTTCAACAACATTTTGGAAGAAAATTACGACTACCGGACGTACGAGAACGCGGCGCTCTTCAAGGTGAATTACACCTACAGGCTGTGAGGCGGGCGGGGACAGTCCGCGTCTTGCCCAAACATGCCGTCGTACCCCGAACCAAAGCCGTATGATGGCCCCCAACAGGTTTCATCTGCCTCTCGCATGAAGGAAAGCCCGGATACGCTGCCTCCGGGCTTTCCTTTTCATCGTCGCCGTTTACCGGAGGACCCCGCCCGAACCGGCTGGCCGCGTTTACCCGCTTCTCTCCGTCCGGTCCATGCATTTTCCTCTTGGAAAACTCGCCCCCCCTGCACTATCATGCACGAGATGCACACGCTTCGCACAAAAACCGTATCTCCCGAACCGAACCGGAATCCCACAGGAGGCCTCATGTACCGTCGTATCGAAGATTTCCTGAATGAATGGAAAACCGAGCGCGCCTCGACGCTCAAACTGATGGAAGCGCTCACCGACGAGTCACTCGCGCAGAAAGTGGACCCGGAAGGCCGCACCCTCGGATTTATCGCCTGGCATCTCCCGTTGTGCATCGTGGAAATGGCCAACCGGGCCGGTCTCAATCTTACCGGCCCTGACGACAAGACGCCCGAGCCCGCGCACGCCTCCGAAATCGCCGCCGCGTATCACGACGCATCGGAGCAACTCGATCCCGCGGTCCGGAACAACTGGACCGATGCCACGCTGGAAGATGAAATGGATATGTACGGCGAACCTTGGAAGAAGGGGTTCATTCTCTCCGTGCTGGTCGCCCACGAGGTGCACCACCGCGGCCAGATGACCGTGCTCATGCGTCAGGCCGGGCTGAAGGTTCCGGGAGTATACGGCCCCTCGCGTGAGGAATGGGCGGCCTTCGGCATGCCCCCGCAGAAATAGCGCAGCGAACGGACGCATTCCAGGATGGAAGAAGCCCTCTCCCTGTTTCCGGAGAGGGCTTCTGTGTTCGGGGATCTTATACGAAATTACGATCATGCGAGTAAGAATGATCCCGTGAAACACGGTCAGAGCGACTTGTGCGGAATACGGCTCTTACTCGGTTGACGCATGGTCGTAATATACCGGGTTTGTTTCAATTCGGGAAGAAAGTGTTCGACGCCTGTCTGAACCGGTGATGCGTGTGACGAAAGTGATGTTTTGCGGAGTCGAACCCGTCAAACAGGAAAGAGCTTCCGTCCGGCTTCGAACGGAACCCGAAATCATCCGCTCATTCGATACAACACCAGGCTGGTCAGGGGGATCATCTCGAACTGCTGGAAGCCCGCCGCAACCGCCAGCTCGGTAATATCGGCATACCGGAGACGATGGGAAACGGGCGGGCCGAAATCCTGCGTTTCGAACGGCCATTCGAGCACCGCGGTGCGCTGACGGGCCACTCTCCGGCATTCCCGGAGCACCTGGCCGGGGTGTTCGGACTCGTGCAGGACCAATCCCAGGAAGGCGAGATCGAAAGCGGAATCGGGGAAGGGAACGCGCTCGGCGAACGCCTCATGGAATTCCACACCCGGAACCAGTTCACGGGCGAGTTTCAGCATTTCCGCATTCGGGTCGATGCCCGCCGTTTCCAGTCCCCGCGCGGCGAACGACTGGGCGAACACGCCGCTTCCCGTACCCACATCCAGCACACGGCGCACCTCGACGCCCTCCAGGCAAAGGTCCACCACCCGTTCCACCTCCAGTTGCCGCAGGCGCGCGGGAGAGCGGAGCCGTTGGACATCACGGAATACCCTGTCTTCGTTCATGGGAGCCGCCATTTTTCCGGAGATGAATGCCGAGGGCGATATATCTCATATTCATAATATGACGGCCCGCGCGAGGGGGAGTCAAGGAGTTTTCGCGGGAACACGCGTCTGAACCCGGGAAGGTTTTTCTCAACGATCCCCGGTCACCATCTCCTTCCACGACCGCTGACGAGCGGAGCCGGAGCCAGCGGTATGGCTCCGGCTGGATGCGTCTTCCGTTGTTACAACCCGAAATTGACCATATTCCGGATAATGAACCCGTTTCCCTTCTTGTAGGGCAGGTCACGCAGCGCCTGGCTCGTGCGGGCGCTCCGGGTCGCCCGGATGATTTCACCGCCCCCTATCATGTAGGTGCAGTGGAGACGGGGGATGGCGATACTCACGGTCGGCCCGACAAAAATGGTCGCTCCTCCTTCCGCCTCCTCCTCTTCCCAGAAACCCTCCAGGTCCTGTCCCACCGCCTCGAGCCCGAGGCGAACCGCGCCGGACAGCCGGTACGAAAACCCGATCGTGGTGATGAGATCAATGGCGTCGCGGTCTGAGGACAGGGGTTTTTCCAGGATGACGTTGCCATAGGACTGCCAAGAGGTGAACTGACGCCCGATAACAGCCCGTCCGATCAGCACATCAGTCCCGGAATACTCGTGGAGCACGCCTCCTCCCGCGGAAATGTCCACTCCGCGGTCCTCGGCCCGTATGAGATGCGCAATGATTTCGCCCCGCACGGATGAATTCGTCGCTCCGTCATCCAGCGCCAGAGCGGCATGGGCGATATACGAAAAAGCGCCGTTGATGTTCCCCTGAAAGCCGAGATTCTGCTCCAGGCCGTCGCCGCCGAACGGTTCGAACGTCTTGTGCCCATATCCCGCGCCATAATTGAGCACAGCGGACTGATCCCGTAGTTCGGGGGTGGTGACCGTGAAGAGGAACGAACGATCCTGCGCCAGCGCCGCCGAGGGGAGCGCGAACACCACAAGCAGTTGCAGCATGACCATTACGGAACGCATACATTCTCCTTTGCCGGATGCCTCGAATCAGGGAATATCCACGGTCAACCGCGCCATTTCCGGTCCGAATCCGGACAGAGAGAAAACGCAGGAGTGAACATCCCCCGTATCGGGGAATGGATTTCAGGCCTTCAGAAATATCTTCTGACGGTAGAGAAACCACAGGAACAGCCATTTTACAGTCAAAACCGCCGTCGCGGCGAAGAGGGGTTTGAAGCCCCCGAGATAATCAACGAAGCCGTGGATGAATATCTGCGCCACGCTGCCGAAGTCGAACAGGTCCTGGACGATGTAGATGGTAATGGCGTTCATTCCCACGATGATGAAGGGAAACGCCCAGGAGCGATACCCCCGGGCGTCGATGAACCAGTAGAACGCCGCGAGGAAGAGCAGGCTCCACCCGGCGGCCAGGAGAACATAGGAACTGGTCCAGAGGAGCTTGTTGATGGGAAAAACGATGTTCCAGAGAAGGGCGAGGACGAGACTCGCGCCCCCGGCGACGAGCAGTCCGAACGTTTTAGCGCGCGGAGTGCGATCCGTACGCAGCCAGTGGCCGGCGAGCACCCCGAGAAGCGCGGTGGATACCGCGGGAATGGTGCTCAGGATGCCCTCGTTGTCGCCGTATTCGAAGCAGCAGAAACGGCCCGGGAGAAACATGCGGTCGATGAAGGAGGCGAGGTTCCCCTCGGGAGTGAGCACACCCGCGCCGAATCCGGGAACGGGGATGAGCATCATGGCCGCCCAGTAAACGAGAAGGATGGCCCCGGCCCATATCGCCTGCCCCCGGATGGTGGTATGGATGAATATGATCGAGGCGAAGAGATAACAGAGGGCGATGCGTTGGAGCACCCCGGCATAGCGCATCCCGCCGAAATCGAACCCGAGAATGCCGTTATACACCAACCCCAGCAGGAAGAGCACGGCGAACCGTCGGAAAATGTGCCGGGAGAGTTCGGCGCGGGAGTCTCCCCGCTGGACCCGCTTCCCCAGCGAAAAAGGCATGGACAGTCCCGCGATGAAGAGGAAGAGCGGGAAGATGAGATCCTCGAAAGTGAACCCATGCCAGGCGGAATGCTCAAACTGACGGATAACCGCATCTGAAAAGGGCAGCCGCAGCCACTCGAAAAGACGAACAGCGATGCCTCCGCCGCCGATGATCCAGAACATATCGAAACCGCGAAGCGCATCGATGGAAAGAACGCGCTCCCATGGGACTTCCAGCAGCGGGGTGCTCATGACCGGAACCTCCATACTCGATGGTACGGCGGAATCAGGGGATACCGGGAAGAAAGCGGAAAGCACGGCATCGTAATCCACCGGATGGAAAAACACCGGCGTGTCCTCCCCGGCGCCTTCGTTTCTTCGCAGATACAAGGGTACAATATTCGCCCCGCGAGGGCAACTGTTTTTTGCGGGTATTCCATATCTCAAAACGGACATCTGACGGCGAAGGTCGCGTCCAGCTCCCGATTACGGACAATACCCGGCAATAGAGTAAATCGATTACTCCCAGAGGCATATCGCCGCATTCCACGCCGAGATAATTCATACAGAGTAAATCCCGTCGAAACCGGCTTCTCTCTCCGCCCGAACTGTCCGGAAACGGACAGTTCGGTGTCCGTTTCCGGACAGTTTCCCGGAGCGTCCGATTCCGGCTTACCACTGCTACCCTTTGGGGCAGAATGTGATGACTTTTCCGGCAAGGCTTTTGCATGGGATATCATGTGAATGGCTCTCTTGCAAATACAATACAAACTCGGATTTGATAAATGATGAATACCGCTTGACATGCTTTTCAGGAGGGTGAATATTGCAGAATGGAATCATGAATGCACATGGATACATACTACTATCACAATAAAAACAACGGGAGAACGGCATGAAACAAGCATTCATGAAAGGAATCGTTGCGGGTTCCCTGATGTTTCTCTCCTGGGCGTTTCCCGGCACAGCGGCGGATTTGCCGGGAATCATCGACCTGGGCACCGCTTCGCAGACAGATATGCTGAAAATCAATGGCGGATACTCGCAGGAATACGCCGGTATCTCGGTTGCTTCCGGAGATGTTGACGGCGACGGGGTTGCCGATGTCGTTTACGGGTCAGTTCATGCCGCTCCCAAAGACCGCAGCATGGCGGGCATGGTAACCGTGGTCTTCGGCTCGAAAGATCGGCGGGGCATGCCCCCGATCGACTCGGCGGCGAAACCGCCCCGTGTGCTGCAAATCTGGGGAGACGCCATGAACTCCGGTCTGGGGCAATCCCTGGCGATAGGCGATCTGAACCACGACGGAATCCAGGACATCATCATGGGAAGCCCGGAAGAGAGGTCCGGGGCTGGAACGGTATTCATCCTCTTCGGATCCGCCGGTCTGGCTTCGTCCGGAGTGGCCGATCTCGTCAAGGCGCGCGACGATGTGCTCAGGGTGAACGGCCGCGCGGGTGGAGGACTCGGCATATCGGTCGCGTCGGGAGACATCAACGGTGACGGAATAGACGATGCGATCCTGGGCGCCTGGAGAGACAGCGCCCCCAATCGGGAGAATGCGGGGAGCGCGTATGTGGTGTTCGGCTCCGGGGATCTGAAAACGAAGGGAAGCTTTGATTTGCAAAGCCAGCCCGAGGGAGTGCTGGTCATTTCCGGCGCGGCGCGGGGAGACAACCTTGGCTTTGGAACCGCCGCCGGAGATGTAAACGGCGACGGGTTCGACGACATCCTGCTCGGCGCATGGATGGCCGATACCCCGGACAAAGTGAATGCCGGAATGGTGTACGCCATTTTCGGCAATGGGAATACCGATTCCATCGCCGGGATCGATCTCGCGGTTGCAAACAAGAACGTGGTTCGCATTCGAGGGAACAACGACGACGATTACACCGGCGGGGTAATCGCCGTGGGAGATGTCACCGGGGATGGGTTCGACGATATTGTCATCGATGCATTCGGAGCGGATACTCCCGGAGGTTACAACGCCGGGAAGACCTGGGTGGTTTTCGGCTCCGCGGGAATGGAATCCGCGGGCGACATCTCCTTGGGAAACACCGAACCACGTTTGCTCGCCATTCTGGGAGAGGCTTGGGAGGATCACCTTGGGAAACCTTCCGTGGGTGACATCAATGGAGACGGCGTCGGCGACATCATCACCCAATCCAACAGCGCCGATGTGAATGGAATGAACGATGCCGGAAAAGCCTATGTTGTTTTCGGATCTGTCGCACTCCCGGACTTGCGGACGGTTGATCTCGGGAAAGTGTCTTCCGGGGTGGTGAAGATTCTCGGCGAGGAGTCCGGCGACAATCTGGGAATGCGGAGCGCGGCGGGAGATATCGATGCCGACGGATTCGATGATATCATCGTGGGTGCGCACGGCGCCAGCCCCCTGGCGAGATACGACGCAGGAAAAGTTTATGTGGTCTGGGGCGGCAAGTATTCGTCCGGAATTATCCAGCAGGGACATTTCCTCTTCTCGCGAACAGCCCCGGACAGCGCGACGGTGCTGATCCGGAAGGAGTCGGTTCCCACCGTCCTGGGCTCGCCCATTATGCCCGGAGACGAGGTCGGGATTTTCACCCTTTCCGGAATCTGCGCCGGGGCGGGCGTCTGGACCGGTTCCGACCTCAACATCACCGTATATGGAGACGACCCCCTGAGTTATTATATCACCGGATTCCGGAGCGGCGATCCGCTTTTCTTCCGGGTATGGATAAAAGACACGAACCGGGAGTATACGGTCACCCCCCGCTATGCCTCTTCCCCCAACACATACCAGCCGGGCGCGGCTATCGAAGTGACGGCCCTGAATTACAACCACTTCGTCATTCAATCCACCTCCGGCGATACGGCGACGGTGCTGATACGGAGCGGGGCAATTCCCATTGTATACGGCTCCCCCATTACGCCCGGAGACGAAATCGGGGTCTTCACCCCCTCCGGAGTCTGCGCCGGGACGGGAAGCTGGACCGGTTCCGACCTCAATATTACCATATATGGAGATGACCCACTGAGTTATTACACCACCGGATTCCGGAACGGTGATCCCCTCGCGTTCCGAATCTGGCTGAACAAAACCGGACGGGAATATCAGGCTGCTCCCATTTTCGCCACTACCGCCGCGGCTTTCTGGCCGGATGAGATCATCGAACTGGCATCTCTGAGTGTATCGGACATCATTGACTCGGTTCAGGAACAGACTCCTGGGGCGTTTGCGCTCTCCCCCAACTACCCCAACCCCTTCAACCCCTCCACGACCATCTCGTTCACCGTGCCCCGTGCGGGTAAAGTGAATATCGCGGTTTTCAATGCGCTGGGAGCGAAGGTCGCGACCCTGGCCGACGGATCGTTCTCCGGAGGAACGCACCGTCTGGTCTGGAACGCTGAGGGTATGGCGTCCGGCGCCTATTTCTGCCGTATGCGGGCGGGCGATTATACTGAAACAAGAAGAATGCTGTTCGTCAAGTAGACCGGGTACGCCGGTACAGCGCGCCCGATATGATGGGTAAAAAAAAGGGGGCGAAAAAATCCCGGCATACCGGGCGAGGGTTGGGCGTGGAAGGTGGGAAAGATCAGGGCGCAATCCGGGGAAAGCCCGGCTTTCCCCAAATTGCTTGACAAGCGGGGAGCCGGTGTCTATTTTGATGGTCCTCCAGTGGAACGGGACAAGGACCGGAGCGTGAATCCGGCGGTTTGAAGGAGCCGCGGAAAGGGCAGGTGCATGCAGTACCAGGGTGGAAACCTCAGCAGCGTGGCGGGAGCCCATCACATCCGGAACCGGTTCGGGTATATCCTCGAAGAGCTGCGGCCGGTCAAAGGCTCGGTTCTGGTCATCGGTTCCGGCGACGGCTCGCTGGAAATCCTGTTACGGGAAGCGAACCCCTCGCTGGAAATCACCTCCATCGACCTGAACGACGAATTCCGCGAGCGAGT
>CAYRTQ010000097.1:10923-13462 GCA_964426865.1 uncultured bacterium | reverse complement strand
GTGGCTCTGATTGCATGTCGAGGAACCGATCAGCCTCGTTAAACGGTCGGAAAAACAATAACTGCAGACGATTATTCGTACGCATTAGCCGCCTAACAACGGCTACGTCTCTCCCGGTTGCTCCTGTCCGGCTGGGAAGAGGCGCCGATCAGACGGGATAGCGGTACGGGGGGTCTCTTCCCGCCCCGCGAAACTTCAAGGAGACTGGCGACCGGGTAAGCCTTCCGATTGGCGGACACGGCCGCGAGAACAAAGAATCGGCTAAACATGTAGACATTCGGGTGACACGGTTTTCGGACGCGGGTTCGATTCCCGCCGCCTCCACCAAAATGAAAGGCCCCTCTTCCACACGGAAGAGGGGCCTTTTTTTTATTCACGCCGGAGCGGTTCGGCTCAGTGCAGGAGGGATATGAGGTGATAGGTGATCGCGGCGCATATCGCGGCCATCGGGATGGTCATGAACCACGCCGTGATAAGCCTTCGCGCCGTACCCCAGCGCACCGAGCGGGCGCCTTCCACGGTTCCGACTCCCATGATCGCTCCCGATATCACATGAGTCGTGGAGACCGGAATCCCGAAATGGGCGGTGGTCATGAGCACCAGGGCGGAGGAGGATTCCGCGCAGAATCCCTCGATGGACCGTATTTTGGAGATGCCGGTACCCATGGTCTTGACAATGCGCCAGCCTCCCATCATGGTTCCCAAACCAATCGCCGAGTAGCACGCAAACGCCACCCAGGGCAAAATTTCCAGCGAATCCGTTTTCCCCCCGCACATCAGGGCGAGCGCGATGACGCCCATCATCTTCTGGGCGTCGTTGGTCCCGTGCCCGGCGCTGAAACAGGTGGAAGAACAAAGCTGAAGATAGCGAAACACTTTCGAGGAGTGATAAAACGGCATTTTCTTGAACAGGTTGAAGATCAGGATGATGATGGCGGAGGCGCCGATAAGTCCCAGGAGCGGAGCGAGGAAGATGAAGCAGACGATGGGAAGCACGCCGGTAAACACCAGCTTCCCCATCTGGATCGACATCGAACCGGAAATGATCATGTCCGGCCCGACCGCCGCCAGTCCCGCTCCCACCAGCCCGCCGATGAGCGCGTGGCTGCTTGAAGTCGGCAGCCCGAGCAGCCAGGTGAAGACGTTCCAACTGAAAGCGCCGAGCAATGCTCCGAGCAGAAGGGTGAGTTTGGATTCCGGGGTGGGCAGCATGTCGAGATTGATGATGCCCTTGCTGACCATCTTGGCTATGGCGTGTCCGAACGTGAAGTACCCGATAAAGTTGGCCATCCCCGCGAGCATGACCGCCTGCAAGGGGGTGAGCGTTCTCGCCACGACCACCGTGGCTATGGAATTTGCGGCATCATGGAATCCGTTCAGAAAATCGAAAGCCAGCGCCATGAAGATTACCAGAACAACCAGCAGCGTAACTGAAATCATGCATCTCTCCGATTCGGCTTTTCCGGTGACAAAGGTATCAGCCCTGTTTCATTCTGATACCGTGTATGAGTTTGCCGATATAATCGATGCTGTCGACCACCGATTCGAGATGCTCGTAGAACTCCTTCAGCTTCATGTTCTCCACGGTATGATACTTTTCTTCCCCATTGAACAGCGCGGCGAGCGTGGTGTGATACAACTCATCCGCCTGGTGTTCGAGATCGTGCATGGCCTCCACTTTTTCCCGGACATCCTTTTTCGCCCGGAGCTCATGCACCAGTTCCCCCTGAAGCTTGGCGATATCGACAATGATATTGGCGAAGGTACAGGCGCTCACCGGCAAATTACGGAGATGGAAAATCTCGATTTTACGGGAAGTGCCGTTGAGGACATCCAGCGCCCTTTCCATATTGATGGCCAGGGTATGGATATCGTCGCGGTCGATCGGAGTGATGAAGGAACGCCAGAGCGCATCCATGATCGCGGACTTGGTGTCGTCGCTCTTCTGCTCGCAATCCTTGATGATAAGCAGCCGTTTCTTTATTTCCTCCGGGGACAACCCTTCGATTTGTACGATGAGATCCCTGAAGATAGTGCATCCAACCGTGAGATGATCGCTGAGTTGCGAAAGCAAATCGAAGAACTTGGTCTCACGGGGCAGGAGAAGATCAATAATACTCAATCCCATCGATGATACCTCTTTTATTGAAGGTGAGAATTTTTTTACGGCGATAATATACCTTTTTTTGGATTGTTAATCCAGTGTTTGTATTGTAATAAATTGTTAGCTTTCTGTTAGCATCGTGAGGACGCCATCCGTTGTTTCTTCCGTGACAATCATTTCCCTCCAAACCGGCCATGACGGAAGGGATGCGCCCCGGTGAAAAAACGTTTCCCGCCCAGTATGCGGGAAAAATCATCTCTCCAGTGAGTCCGACGGGAATCCATTCATCTCCGGAGCCTCTGTTCAGATAATCAAAAACCGGAAAAACAGGAGCTTGCGGCCCGGTCTTCTCTCCATCCGGCACGCGACATCCGTCCATCCCCTCCCTTTCCATGGAATTTTCCTTGTTTCACCATGGGCATACCGTTTTATTAC
>CAYRTQ010000097.1:0-10913 GCA_964426865.1 uncultured bacterium | reverse complement strand
TCGCGCACCGATCACGGGAACATGAAGCCCCGGCTCCCGTGCAACCCAAAGGAGAGTCTCCTCATGCCCGACAATCATGTTCAACGCCGTAACCGCCTGTATCTCTGCGCCCCGGTCAACGCGCTCATCGAGGGTATCTACGAGCAAAAGCTCCCCCTCTCGGAGGTCCTCACGAACGGAGATTTCGGTTTGGGGACATTCGACCATCTCGACGGCGAAATGATCATTCTCGACGGACGCATCTATCAGATCACCGGCGAGGGCCGGGTGATCGAGATGGACGACACCGCGCGAACCCCGTTCGCCTGTGTCACATTCTATGAACCGTTGAGCCACGACGAACTGGGAGAGGAGACATCCTACCCGGAATTCATGGAGTGGCTCCAAAGGCTGCTCCCTTCATCCAATCTCTGCTATGCCATCCGGGTCGAGGGGGTTTTCGCGCAAATGCGGGTGCGCTCCGTTCCCAAGCAGGACAGCTACCGTCCCCTGGTGGAGGTGGCGGCGGAGCAGCCGGTGTTCGAATTCAGCGATATCGAGGGCACGCTGGCGGGCTTCTTTACCCCTTCCTTCGTGAATTCGGTGAATGTTCCCGGCCTCCATCTGCATTTTCTCTCCAGCGACAAACAGCATGGCGGGCACCTGCTGACCTGTGTTCCCCGCACCATTCGCGCGGGAGTGCAATTCCTCACCCGTCTGGAGGTTTCCCTCCCCGTAAGCTTCGATTATCTCACCTGCGATTTCCAGCGGGATACGGGGAGCGACCTGGAAAAGGCCGAAAAGGGGGAGTGAATTTACCGGGGCGGCGTCCAGGATAAAGAAAGGGGCAGAGGCACAAAGGGGAAAGAATCCGAGCCGTGATCCGCATGATCGCCGGATTACCACGATGCGTTTTTCATCCGCGCGATCCTTTCATTCCACAAATCACGGTTCCGACCGGAAAACACGTATTGTACCCGTATTTATACACAAATGCGCCCGGAGAACCATAAATCTTTCCCCCACCCTTATTCCACTATGGTGCCCCGTTCCGTTTTTATTATATTTTACACAACATACAGCTATTACCTTGTCAACTGGATAGTGTGGGGTGGAATGCGCTTCGACACTTCGACACTTCGACAGGCTCAGTGTCCGCCCCTGGCCGAGCGTCTACCGCTGGCTGAGCTTGTCGAAGCCAGCACATCGGAAACACGTTTCCCCAATAGTATCGATTTGACAGAGTACTATCATTCCCTGCAAGGTCCAAACCAATTTTCACCTCATTTCCGGGAGAATGCATCATGTCCATGCTGGAACGTATCGAGGAAGCCGGAGTTGTCGCCGCCATACGCGCGGATAATTCGGAACGCCTGATCGATGTCGCCGCGGCGCTGGAAGCGGGCGGAGCGAAATTCATCGAGGTAACCATGAACACCCCCAACGCGCTCAAAGTCATCGAGGCGCTGGCGGACCGCATGGGCGACCGCATCGGAGTCGGCGTCGGCACCGTGCTGGACCCGGAAACCTGCCGGGCGGCCATCCTCGCCGGAGCGGAATACGTGGTCACCCCCACCCTGAACTTCCAGGTCATCGAGATGGCAAAGCGCTACTCCAAGCTCATCTTCCCCGGCGCGTTCACCCCGACGGAAATCGTCTCCGCCTGGGAACACGGCGCGGACATCGTGAAAATCTTCCCGGCTGACTCGGTCGGACCGGGCTACCTGAAAGCCATTCACGGCCCCCTGCCCCAGATCAAGCTCATGCCGGTCGGCGGCATTTCCATCGACAACTGCGGGGAATTCATCAAGGCCGGAGCCGCCGCGGTAACCGCCGCAAGCTGCATCGCACCCAAGAAGGACATCGCCGCGGGCAACTGGGACCGGATTTCCGACCTGGCCAGGCAGATGGTCGCCAATATCCAGGCGGCACGGAAGAAATAACATCATATGCACCTTACGGCGCGTCGGAAGTTCGTCATGACGGGCTCACGTCATAAGAGATCTGCGAGCCCGTCAGGCGCGTCTCACGGCGCGGGGGGAAACTCCCGCAAACAGCGAACCGGAGCGGTAATGTGCTTCGGAAACAGAGGGAACGAGGCCATGCAAAACACACGGAGGGAGTTCCTGACCGGCGGAACCGTGGCGCTGGCCGGCGCGCTGTGCGGCGCAAGGGGATCCGTGGCGGCGGAAACGATCTCTCCGTCGCGCCCCCGGGACAAGGTCATCGGCTGCTACACGAGCGCACGGGAAATTCTGGATGACCCGAAATACATCGACGCCCTCCAGAACAAGCTGGGGGTGAACACCCTCCTCTGCGGGGAATCCATCCGTATGCCGCAATGGCTTCGGGAGATGAACCCGCTCCACGGCGCGAATTCCATGTTCGCCCAACACGCGGAGGACGATTCCCCGCTGGTGAAAGCCATCGCGGAGACCCATCGACGGGGGATGCGGTTCTGGCTCTACTTCTCCGGGCACCACAACGCCCCGGAGGAACGCGAGGTGATGGCGAAGACTTTCGAGGGGGTCAAATTCGCCGATCTGCCGCCCATTCCCCACGCCCTATCCCAGGGGGAGTTGACCACCTGTTTCGAAAAGCCGCGGGTGAAAAGCTATGTGCGGGAATTGTTCGGATACGCCCCGCGCACGTACCCGGTGGACGGCATGTACGTTTCCCACACCCGGTACGCCACGCCCTCGTTCTGGACCAATCTTTTCGGGTGCGCCTGCCCCTCCTGCCGTGAGGCGGCCGGAGTCATGGGATACGATTTCGAACGGATGAGCGCCGCCATGCGGAGCCTGCGCACGAAGCGGCGCTACACTCCGCCCCCGTTGTCCCCCAAAGCCGAACCGAGCCGCCCTGGAGCGCGCCTCCCGGGCCCGGATGACTTTCGGGGATTTTCTCGCCGATCTGGGAGAGGACAACGGGGTCGCGGACTGGCTGTATTTTCGCGCCCGGGTGGTGGGCAACGCCCTTCGCCGTATGCATGACGCCGTCCATGCCGCCACCGGCGACCGCGCCACGTTCGTGACCGACACCCATAACCCCACCATGTCTTTCTGGATCGGACACAATTACGAAGATCTCATCGGCGGGGCTTCCGATGGTATCCATCCGCTTTCCTGGTGCGATTACCAGCATGTCAGCGTCATCGCCGCCTGGGCGAACCAGCTTTGCGAGTGGACGCCGGGTCTGGACGAATCGGCCGCGCTCCGGGTGGTAACCGCTTTCTTCGGCTGGGAGGGCCTCGGCCTGCCGGACCGTCGTATCGCCGACCTCCGCATCGGCAAAAACGCCAATGAGCACGGCATCTGGAGCGATGCCGCGAACGGGTTCTACCGGTATTTCAACCCCGATCTGACCATCCGGCTCATGACCCATGAGTGGACTCGTCTCGCCGCCATAAACCGCGGGCGCATTCCGTCCCATCCGGTGATCAAGGGCTACGAGTGGCCGGAAAAGGTCTGCCGCGCACTCATGGAACAAACAGAAGAACTGGGCCTCGACGGGTATGTGTTTCAGCGGACGGAGACGCTCATCGATCGCAGGAAGCTGAAATAACGGCGCGTTACTCCGGATAGAAACGAAACCGTGCGGCCGGAATGAGCGCCCGCCGTACCGGGCATACCGTCGCGGAGTCTTTTCCCGTGGGGATGCTCCGTGCCGTTCGTTCTCACCCATCGGACCGCGCGGAGGCCCGTTTCCGACAGACTGCTCTTTTCTCCGGCTTTCGTTCTCTGGCACCGTTTTTCGAAAGGATAATCGCTTGGGTAAACTGTTCATCGGAGTCGATCTCGGCGGGACCAACGTACGCGCGGGTCTGGTCGACGAAGAAGGAAACGTTCTGTTCCGTGACAAGCGGAAAACGCTCGCCCGCGAGTCGCTGGAAGCCCCCGTGCGCCAGATTATGGACTGCATGGCCGAGGTCGTGTCGCAGGCCGGGCTGAAATTCAGGGATATCGCCGGAATCGGCATTGGCTCCCCGGGACCCTTGAGTTCGCGGCTGGGCATGATTCTCAAGGCCGGAAATCTCCCCCACTGGGTGAACTTCCCCCTGGCGTCTGTGATCGCGGAGCGAACCGGGGTGCGGACATTCATCCAGAACGACGCCAATGTGTTCGCACTCGGCGAGTGGTGGAAAGGCGCCGGACGGGGTTACGACAACTTTTTCGCCATGACCCTGGGCACCGGCATCGGCGGCGGGGCCATCTGCGACGGCAAACTGCTCATCGGTTTCAACGACAACTCCGCGGAAGTGGGCCACACCTCGGTGGATTACAATGGCGTCCAGTGCTGGTGCGGGCAGAAGGGGTGCCTGGAAATGTACTCCTCGGCCACGGGATTGGTGCGGATGACGCTCGAAGAGGTGGTGAACGAACACTGGGACACCCCGCTTTCCGAGTACCTGAAACACCCTCTGGACCTCAATTCGTTCATCATCTATGACGCCGCGCTCAAGGGCGACCCATTCGCCCGGTACATTTTCGAGAAGGCGGGGCTTATCCTCGGCGTGGGAATCGTGAATTCCCTCAACCTTCTCAACTTCGAACGCATCGCCATCGGCGGCGGGCTGGCCAAGGCGGGCGATCTCATTCTGGAACCCGCGCGGCGGGTGCTCCGGGAACGGGGATTCCGATCTTTCAACCACCTGGTGAGCATCGTTCCGGCGGAAATCCCGGAAGACGCTGCGGTTCTCGGCGCGGTACGGCTGGTCATGGACCAGGTATAAGGCCAATACGGTTCGTTTAAGCTGAAAAGCGAAAAGCCTCAACCACGAAAGACACGAAAATCACGAAATTTTCCCTGGTGAAACACTCATTTTTCGTGTGTTTCGTGTCTTTCGTGGTTAATTGAACCGTATTGGGTATAAGGCAAAAAATTCAGCGACGGCTCAGTCCGGGAGGGATGAGCGCATCTTTCCACGGAGTTGAAAAAAGCGGAACCCATTCCAACCGTTCGGGAGTACAAGGAAATGCCGGGACGCTGATGCCCCGGTTCCGGATGATTCCTCCCGGTTTTTCCGTGTCCGCCATGCCTCCGTGGTGGAATCTCCCGATCCGGAGTGAATACGAATGCATCTTTTATGGAAGGAGCCGCACCTGAAGTTCGGCTTTCTGATACTGACGGTGACCGCGGTGTATCTGGCCGCCGCGCCGGTGTATTCTCTCGAGCAAACCTCGCGGAGTATTCTCCTGGTGCAGAACGCCGTGCAGGACACCACGCTGTCCGCCCCCGCCGACACCACGTCGCGGGGCGATCTGTCGCTCATTCCCATACGGAAAGCCGGGGCCGTTCCGAAAAAAGGAGTGCTGCCTTCCACAGCCATGTACCATTCCCTGGAACTGCCCGGATGGGGGCAATTTGATAACGGAAAAGACCGGAAAGCCCTCCTGTTCATCGCTGCGGAACTGTTCTGCCTGGGTGGAGTCGTCTACGAGCAAATCCTCCTCGGCCGCTCCGGTCAGACCGACGACGAGAAGGATGTAATCCGCACCAACCGCAACACCTTCGTGATCTACTGGCTCGGAGCCAAACTGGTCGGCATGGTGGACGCCTATGTGGACGCCCAACTCCGGGATTTCAACGTCCAGGATATCACGCCCAAAGGGACGCGGGGCTCGGACATACGGCCCTCGAAATGAAGCCGCCGAAGGAATGCCCCTTCCCCAAACGCCCTTTCCGGACCATAGCGTAATCGGAACATTTCGGCTTTCATCCATTTTTCTTCCATATTCTTCAAAAACAATGAAATAATCCGCCCGCTTGCCCCGTCAGACCTTATACAGGCCGATAGAAAAAGATCCAAAGTCATCGTTTGAAAATACAAAAGCCGGAATCCGGGAAGAAAGCGGACTGCGTGTCTGAACGCCTGTTCTGGTGATGCGCGTGATGCAGATGATGAACGGCTGATGAAAGAACCTTTATCAGCTTTTCATCATTCCAATCATGCGTATCGCCGGTTCAGACAATCCTTTCGTATTCTTCCCCCAGTGAATCAAAACGGTATACGGCCATACCGGTATTTGTTTTCATTCTTTCTTCCGGATTCCTGTTTTGATTTTCTCCATGTCGCCTGTGCTCTCCGTGTTTCAATCTTTCGTTTTTTTCGGCATTCCCGTGTTCGGACAGAGAATCCTTGCCAACAGCCCTTCCGGGATGTATTGTACTAACAGGCAGACATATCCGGCTGGTCCAAATAGGGAACACGCAGGGGGAAATCGTCATGAAGAAATTTTCCATTTCGCTCGCCGCCATACTGACGGTTCTGCTGGCGCTTTTACCGGAATCGGTTCCGGCGCAGGTGACACTCGGAAGCGATATCGTGGTGGAAGCCGGGAAAACGGTGGACAGCGCGGTGAGTTTCGGCGGGAAGGTCACCGTTTATGGCACGGTCACCGACACCGCGGTTTCTCTGGGCGATGATGTGGTCATCGAGAAGGGCGGGCGGGTGCAGGGCGATGCGGTCTCTCTCGGAGGCGATGTCACCCTGAAAGACAGTTCCTCGGTCGGCAAGGACGTGGTGTCCGTCGGCGGGAAGGTGTCCGTGGCGCCCACCGCCGCTCTCGGGGGAGAAATTGTCCGCCCCCACGCGAACCGTTTCACCGGTTTCGGGAATTCCTGCGCCGGTTTCCGCGACGGATTCCTCCGCCTGTTCTTCCTCGGGCCGTTCTCCGGAGTTCTGGGAGCGTTCGGGACAGCGTTGCTGCTCTTCTTTTTCATCGCGCGGGTGCTGTTCTGGCTGGCGTTCGCCATGCTCATCTACCAGATCGTTCCCGAAAGGGTCGAGGTCATGGCGCGGGCGCTGCGGGGGCAATTCGGAACCGCGTTCCTGTACGGTTTCCTCAGCCTGTTCCTCATCCCGTTCCTGTTTCTTTTCCTGCTCGTTTCTCTCATCGGGATACCGCTCATTCCTCTGACCGGCCTGCTCCTGTTCCTCCTCTATATCTTCGGCTCCGCCGGAGCCGCCCTGTGGGCCGGACAGTTGCTCCCCAACGCGTCATCGCGGACGGGCATGATCAACGTGGTTCTGGGCGTCCTGTTCATCAGCCTGATACGGCTCATCCCGGGAGTGGGATTTCTGGTCTGGCTGGTCCTGGCCTCCATTTCGTTCGGGACGGTCATCATCACCCGTCTGGGAACCGGTTCCGCATCGGCTTGACCAGCAGGAAAGGAAAAGGACAGCATCCGAATCCTGAATTCGTTTCAAACGCGGATAACGAACGGGGAAAAGAGAAGAGGGTTTCGGCCAGTCCGGGGAGAAAACGTTCAGACAGGCTCTTCCCATTCTTCCCGGGACGGTGCGTCAATCGCCCAATGTCATTCATTTGGCCGTCCAACAGTACTCCTTCAACTGTAAAGATTTGGGTGGATTGCGCTTCGGCGCTTCGACACTTCGACAGGCTCAGTGTCCGCAGGCTCAGTGTCCGCAGGCTCAGTGTCCGCCGTCGGCTGAACGCCCGCCGCTGGCTGAGCTTGTCGAAGCCAGCCAACCCACACCCTGTATCTTCTGGTTGACAGAGTGACAGGGACTTTTTCTGATAGTACCCGATATTTCGCTTTCAGGCCGTCTCCGAATCTGAGTTGACGCTGCTTTGATACACATCACTGCCATAGCAGGGAGGTTGTGCATGTTTCACCGGATTCTGTCAGTCGTTGCCGTGGGCGTGTTCCTTCTGTCACCCGCCTTTTCCGCATCGGCGAAAACACTGACCCGCGCCGAGGATGTCCGGATTCCCGCCTCGGGGATCACGAAAATCGCGTTCCAGAACCTGGAATTCACCGATGTCGTGTACCGTGGCGCGTCCACGTCCAACGGTTTCTCGTTCCATCTGGTCAAAACAGCGTCCAATGGCGACGAGCAGCGGATGGAAACCCTGCTCTCCGAAATTCGCCTTGAGACCAGGGTGACAGGGTCCACGCTCGAAGTGCGGGTCATTCCCCCGCGACGGGGCGGAGCAAGAATTCTCGACCGCCTGTTCAATCACGACGACTGGCGCGCCACTCTGGAGGTGTCCGGCCCATCCCGTCTCGACGCCGATATCAACGCAAAATTCGCCAAGGTACACACCTCCTCCACCTCCGGCGACCTCTTCCTCCGCACCGAATTCTCCGAAAGCGAGATCACCGATCATCAGGGCCAGCTTCGGGTGCGCGCCGGTTTCGGGTCGATACGGGGTGAGAACATCCGGGGAGGATTCGATGTGGATACCAGTTTCAGCCATGTCATCCTGATGCTCTCCGGCCTGGAGCGGGATTCACGAGTCAACGTATCCTTCGGCGGTGTGGAAATCGGAATCCCGAAAGGCGCCGGAGCGGTGTTCCGGAGCAGGGATAGCTTCGGAAGTATCGCATTCGATGTGAGCGGGTCCTTGGCCAGGGGGGGAATCCGTAATGAGCGACGGATACTGAACGGCGGCGGACCGGAAGTCACCCTCAACACCGACTTCGGGAACATCCAGATCCGGGACAACCGTAAGGTGTTCCAGACCGCGGAGCGCCAGGCATACCGTGAGAACGCGGTCATGCCGCTGAATCGCGGCGCGTGGTGGACCTATACCCGCAACAACGAAACCCTGACCCTGCGGGTGGAAAATACCCGCGCCGAACGGGGACAGACCGTCTCCACCCTTTCCTTCGGCCCCTCGGTGACCAACCCCTTCGGCAGCATCGAGGTATTCGAAACCCCGGAGGGCCTGTATCTTTCCAAAATCAGCCAATCTCTTTTCGGGAGGAATCTCACCGGGATCACGCTCGATCCGCCGAGGCTCTGGCTTCCCTATCGCGCCCAGGATTCACCGGTCGAGGGCGGCGACCTCCTCGGGACCGTCCGCATGGTCGACACCCCCGATTCCGTGGACACCCCGGCGGGGAAAATGGGAAATGTCATCACCTGGCAAATCGAGACCGTATCCGGCGAATCACACCGCCTGCAACTTGTCCCCGGAGTGGGATTCATCTCGTTTGACCAGGCCCGCCTGACGGGGTACGATCTTTCCGGAAGAGCTCAGAGCGAACAACCGGAGGAACTCGCGCCTCCAGCCCCGGAGTTCGCGCGGGGGGTTATCCGGTCGATCGACATCCAGGGCAACCGCGTTCATTCCGACAGGTTCTACCGCCGCCATTTCGGCCTTCAGGAGGGGAACACCTACACCCGCGAGGAGATCGATGCCGCGGTGCGGCGGCTCGAAGAGATCAGCCTCGTCGATTATGTCAGCTATTATATCGACCCTGACGGCGATCTCATCGTCCGGGTCTATGAGTCCCGTCCGTTCAGCCATGAATTCGGGGTCGACGCCTCCTTCAACCGGGTAACCGGCCTGGGACTGGGCCCCAGTTTGCGCATCATGAGCAAGGTCGCCCCCGTCTCGGAGGTAAACGGGTACGCCCGGTACAACTGGGGGGTGGAAGACTGGACCTGGGCGGCGGGCCTCCACCGGGACTTCTTCGGGACCAATCGTCTGCGCATCGGCGGCGGATACCGGGTTGATTACGGCTCCAATATGGACTGGGCCATCTCGCAGGCCGATGCCGACCTGAACGCATTCTTCCTCGGATACAGCGCCGAAAACTATTTCCGTTCCGAGGGGGGAAACGCCTACATCTCCCAATCCTGGGGGGATCGTCTCAAGGGGCAGGTCGAACTGTTCGACAACAAGTATTTTTCGGCGGAGAAGAATACCAACTGGTCCCTGTTCAACCGGGGGAAAACCAAGGAGCCCAACGCTTCGCTCAGCCCCCGCTCCGAAGGCTGGCTCACCGGAGTCCGCTACTCGCTCGATATCTGGGAACAGGCCGTTCTCACCGAGTTCCGCTCCCGCTTCGAGCTGGAACGGAGTTTCCAGTACCATGCGTCGGGGTACCCGGCCTATACCCGCCTGTTCGCCGAGGCGGACTGGAACGTGCAATACTGGTACGGCCAACTGGTCAAGTTCCGGCTGGCCGGGGGATACTCGCCGCACGTTCTTCCGGACCAGCGATCGTTCCGTCTCGGCGGGCTCAACACGCTACGGGGATTTCCCAGCATGTCCGTTCCCTCCCGTCCCGCGGGAACCACGCCTTTCACCACCTTCGACGGCGGCGACCGCATGTTCCTCATGAACCTGGACTACTTTTATGGCGAGGGAATCTCCATCATCTTCTTCGGGGACCTGGGCGGCGTCTGGCGCAAGGGCGAATCGGCCACCGCGAACGATCTGAAGCGCGATCTCGGCATCGGGCTTGCCCTGGGCAACGATTTCTTTTCCAACAATCCCACCGATGAAAACAAGGCGGGATTCCGGGTGAACTGGGCGGTCCCGGTCGGCAACGAGTCCCATATCTCGCGCTGGACGGTGAATTTCGTGCGGGAGTATTGATACCAAGTTTGATTCAATTTCCGTACCAAGTGCGGCCCCCTTTCCGGCCTTCGGCCACCTTTCCCCCGATGGGGGCAAGGAAAGACAACAATTCCTTTCTCCCGATTTTGAAGGGGGATTGGTATGAGAAGGGAAGGCACGGGAAGGCAGAGGCGTCGAGGGGAAAAGCACCGGAGAAACCGGTGGGCGTCAGGGGCGGGCAGCGATGCCCGCCCTTGCTATCTCATGAGGAGCATCTTCCCGGTCGCGGTCTGTTTCCCCGCAGTGAGTCGGGAGAGATAGAGGCCTGAGGACACGGGCTTCCCGGAGTCGTCGCGGCCATCCCACACCACGGAATGCGCCCCTTCGGAGAGAGTGCCGGAAACGAGGGTCCGGACCCGCTGGCCGGTAGAGGAATACACCGCGAGTTCGGCTTTCCCGGACTGCGGAAGGGTGAAGCGGATCGTCGTGGAGGGGTTGAAGGGGTTGGGGGAATTGCCGGTGATTTTTACAGCGTGCGGCAGCGCGGCGTCTTCCACTCCGGATTGAGCGGGATGGAAACGCCAGAGGCCGTAACCTTTCGCCCAACTGAGAGAG
>CAYRTQ010000096.1:0-13540 GCA_964426865.1 uncultured bacterium | reverse complement strand
GCGAGGGCCGGAAGGGGGCTTCCGGCAGTCGGAACCCAACACTATCCAGTTGAAACACATTGCCAGGAAAAACATCGGGTTCGAAAGGCGGGATATCGAACCCGGCTGGAATCGCGCACGGTCCGCCCATGGAAAACCGGTTTTCCGGAAGGAGAACAATCATGCCGAACATATGGCCCCGGCTCAAACGCCCGATTATCATTCTGGCCATCGTACTCACCGTGGCGGCCATTCTCCGCCTCGTCTACGGCGGCCAGTGATTTCGGTGATGTTCGCCTTCGCCGCCAATCCTCCTTGTCAGCCCCCACGTTTTGGGTAAAAAATCAATCTGGTTCGCATACGCGCGCCGATGCCCTCACCCGGCCCGCGGCCACCCTCTCCCCCGCGAAATGACGCGCGGGCGAGGAAAAAGAACACTTCGGGCAAGGCTTGTGAAGAATAGCCTCGCGCAAAGAAAAGAGGCTTTTGTACAGCTTTGCGTTGTCTCCCAACCTGTTTTTGAGCAGCTTTCCATCTCCTCTCGCCCGCGCATCTTTTCGCGTGGGAGTGAGGGCAGGGAGTGAGGGCAAACAGCGCCCGTAACTCCTCCATACTCATCCCCTCAAAAAACGCGGGGAATGGAACGCGGGGGCCGCGAATCTGTCCTCTCCCCTCATTCCTGAATTTTCAGCCGCGCCGATTCCGGCAGGTCCTTGCAACGGGGGCTTTCCGCGTTGAAACGGACCATGCGCGCCCACAGAACGGGCATGGTTTCCCGAATGCTCTTCCGCGTCTCCATCGAGAGATTGGCGGCGCTCATGGGAACCCGCAGCTCGTACTCGGTTTTCAGCCTTCCGGTGTCGCGGCCATACTTGAATTCACGGGTGAACGCACCGCCGCCGGTCAGCTTTCCCCGCGCGGCATGAGGATTCGGTACGGAGATGTAGAACTCGTCGGTGGGTATATACGGCGCCCTGCCGCTGTCCCGGAGAAGCGCGGCGTGGGCGAGAGCGGTGTAGAGTTGCTCGGCGGTGAGCTGCGAGGGATCGATGAAACGAATCTTCTCGTCGATGAGATCACGGTAAGGCCGGGAACCGTCCGGCGCGGTATACTCCCGCAGCCGTGAGAAGGAAGCGGTGATGTTTTTTGAGTAGAAGGGGAAATGGGTGCAGCCCAGGATGACAGTGCCGATGGGCTCGGACGCGCCGCTTTTCCGGTGATTCTCCACGAGGGTGGCCACGTGGTAGCGGATATAATTCTCCACCGAGTTGAGCTTCCAGGTTGCGGGGTCCTTGGGGTTGCCGAGAATTCCCTCGGGCAGGAAAGCGTACCGGTCGATCATCGCGGGATCGATGGGCGCCACCGTGCTTCCGACCGCGGGTCCCTGGTATTCCACCGGGGACTTGGCCCCGGACGGAGTGATATAGGCCGCATCGCCCTCCACCGCGCTCGCCAGCCCGTGACACCCCTGCTGGATCACCAGCGGGGGCTTCTTTCCCGCGTCACGGGACGCCTTCTCCACCGCCCGCACATATCCCTCGCTCCGGCAGGTTCCCACCGTGGCCAGAACCGCTACCGCACCCCGGTCGGTTCCCTTGCGTTCCTTCGTCGCGCCGTCGGCTCCGGCATCGACCACTCCAACCAGGTAGAGGGGAATTTTCCATTTCTCCAGCGCGGCGCGCACATCCACCAGACCGTAGGCGGTAGCGGTATTGCAGGCGATGACGACGGCTTTGACCGGGGGCTTGTCGTTGCGCGGCCCCGGAGCGTCCGGTGAGGGCCAGTAGCGGGATCCGAGCAGGAAAACGGCGTCCTTGAGGACAAGTTCGCGGAGAAAATCCGTTTTGCCCGCCGCGGGATAATCTCCGTAGGGCATGTTCGCCTGGTCGCCCAGGTAGACGAAACGCTCGGCCTCGAAATCCGGACGGCGGTCCGGACCGGGCGTTTGGGTGTCGTTGTTGAAACGGTCGATCCGCATGATTTCCGAAAGCACGGTCAACCCTCCGATCCCGGAGTCGAAGACCCCAATGGGAAGGTTGCGCAAATCGGCGCGGTAACGGTCGAACGGTATGGCATAGATGCTCGATTCGTCCCGGAGCACCACATTTACGAGCGAACCGTCCGTACTCTTCGCGTCAGCCGGTTTCCCGCGGTCGCATCCCGGGGACAGCATGCAGAGAACGAGGAAAATCCCCCAGACAGCGGGCTTCAGGGCAAGGGCCGGGATACGGGCCATGACGGGATCACGAGGTTTCATGCGCAGTCTCCATAGAATACATGGTAATGCATGCCGGAAAGAACAGGCGGACCATACGGAACGCGTGGGCGGCGGCGGACCGGTTGTCCCGTCCCCCGGTGAAAGGAACGGGAGCTTCCCGCCCGCCGCAGCCCATGCTCCGGCTCATTTCGCCGCCTGATCGCGTATCCAGGCCACCTGCCAGTCGAAATTCTTGTTCATCTTATATTTGATGATGTGCTTCCGATAATCCGGGCCGTTCACCTTGATCTTCGCGAGATCGAAATTCCCCATGCCCGCCATACCGCACCATTCGAGATACTTCATCCATTTGGGATCGATGCCCATGAGTTCCACGCACAAACGGTCCGCCGCCACAAAATCCCGGCTCGCCACCACCACGCCGTGCTCCACCACGGTTCCGCCCCAGGGGCCGTCGCCCTCGGACGCCTCGACCGCGTCGATTACGGATAGGTCCGGACGTACTCCCAGTTCCGCCAGAAGGAACAGGTTGTAGCTCAGCTCGCGGCCTCCGTTTTCCTTGGGAGCGCCGTGCATTTTCGATTTCTCGTTGACCTTTTTCCGCCAGTGGCAGACCGGGGATCCCATGGCCACGTTCTTCAGCGAATAGGTCCCCACCACGGCGTTATGGGTTTTCATCCGCGCCGCGGAGATGAGGTAGACATTGGGATCGGTGAAGAGATTGATGATATTGATGGGAGTCGGATGATGCTCGGCGGCATAGATGAACCGCTTCGTGTAGGGCTGGTCGTTGGCGTCGATGAGCCGGACGTTATATTCCTTTTCCAGCGGCATGTACCCATAGTTGCGGAACCCGATGAACGCATCGATCATCGTTCCGGCGGTGCCCTCGGTGATGATGACCTGACGGTCGTGGATTTCCTTCAGGAAATCGAGGATGCCCCGCAGCTCGTCGGCATGGGAGGAATACATGGCGTTTTCCGGAGTGGCGAGCCCGGCGTTGGCCTTGATGACCACCTGTTTGTTCCCGATGGCGCGCTCCACCTCGCCGGCGAAGGGTTTCAGCGCTTTATAAACCATCTCCCGCCGGTCCTTGCCGGCAAGGAAGGAAACCTCGCTCTTTTCCGGGGCCATGGATTTCGCGGCGCTCCGCTCGGTCAGGAGCGAACCGCCCAGAGCCGCTCCGGCGGCGCCGAGGGAAATCCGTTTCAGGAACTCGCGACGGTCAAATCCCGACAGCCGCGGTATCGTTTCGTGCATGGCGGCAAACCTCGTTTCTGGAGAACATGTTCCGGCGGGAATCGTCCGCTCCCGCCATTTTCGAAAACATCACAGGATGATAGTATATAAAAAAAACCGTGGAAAGAAAACAGCCTTTCCCGTGAATGGTTTTATCCGTAGATTATGTTCAGAAGCGACTGGAAGGCGAAGCGCCAAAGGGACAAAGCGCCCGAGCGTCGGGGGAAAAACGAAAACCGATGGCGCGCCCTTGATCCGAGTGTATAATTGAGTGTACAGACAGGCTTTATTCTCGCGGCAACCCGCGAAATTCAGCGAGAATTCTTTTCTCCCCGCTCCGGAGGTCCTTTGATCCCCCATTCCAAACCCCTGATGCACCCCGACGATACCCGCGCGGTCGCCTCGGTCCTGGAAAGCGGCATGCTGGCGGGCGGCGAACGGGTACGCGGGTTTGAAGCCGGAATGGCCGCGTATGTCGGGCTGCCCCATGCCGCGGCTGTGTCCAGCGGGACAGCGGCGCTCTATGCCGCGCTCCGCGCCCTGGGCGCGGGAAACGGGTGTGAGGTGGTGATTCCCGCCTATGCCTGCTCCGCGCTGCTGTATGCGGTGCGCATGGCCGGGGCGACTCCGGTGACCGCCGATACGGGGGCGGACGGCATCCACCCGGATGCGGACACGGTACGGCGGGCGCTCTCCGGACGCACCGCCGCCATAATTTTCGCCCATCTTTTCGGAGGAGCGGGCGAACTGCGCGACATCATCGCGCTCGGCGCGCCGGTCATCGAGGATTGCGCCATGGCTCTCGGGACGGAAACGAACGGCGTCAGGGCGGGAAATCTCGGCTCGGCTGCCGCGGTGTTCTCCTTTTACGCCACCAAGGTCATCACCTCCGGCGAGGGCGGCATGGTGCTTTCCGGCGACCGCGCCCTCGTGGAACGGGTGCGGGATATGTCCGATTACGCCGACAAGACCGACGGGACGCTCCGTTTCAATCTCAAGATGACCGACATGGCCGCCGCGCTTGGCCATTCACAGCTCGGGCGTATCGAATCCATGATCTCCCGTCGCCGCGAACTGGCCTCGCGCTACACCGTCGCGCTCTCCGGCACGGGTCTGGAGCTTCCATCCGAACGCCCGGACTCCCGCCATATCTTTTACCGGTATGCGGTCCGCGCCGTTCATGCGGAAGCGATGCGGGAAGCGATGCACAACCGGGGCGTACGAGCTGAGCGCCCGGTATTCACCCCGCTTTCGCGCTATCCGGAATGCGCCGCGTCCCGTCCCGAAGCAGAGCGGGCCTGGGAGCGATTCATCTCGCTGCCGCTCTACCCGGCGCTCACCGGCGCGGAGGCGGAAACGGTCATCCGCGCGGCGCTGGACGCATGTCTGCCATAGAAAATAATACTATGGAATATCAATAGCGGTTCAAGATTGCCTTCGCTCCGTTCCTTGCCAATACTATCACCAGCGCCATCCCGCCCACCGCATTTGCGTTTCCGTTCGGCAGACGGTCTCCCTTGCCCGCAGAGCGTATTTCACGCTCAGGGGCGCTCGATACCTTTGAATGTATCTCCCTCCCGAGGAATCCGTCCGGGTGGAGGTGATGCTGTGCGCCAGCTCCGTTCGCGCCAACTCTGTTCGAGGCGGGAATACGACCGCTGGAGGACATTATCCCTATGCCGGGTGAACAGATGGAAGCAGCGCCATTCCCGGTACTGTCTCCACTACGACCGGTCATGCGGCGATGTGCATTACAACATCCACCTCGCCCAGTTCCAGACCTTCGCGGGTTTCTTCACTATTCCCGAATTCCGGGTTGCCTGTCAACTCCTCCTCGCCAAATGACTCCGGCGTCGGGAATATTCACCATGAGAGCGGCGGTATCAGCAGGTCCTGGACCGGGGGATGCGGTCCGCATTCCAGTTCTCCGCTGTACCGGATTCCGCGAAATCGGAAACTATCTGCCTGCCTCTGAACGTTGTTCCACGTTTCCCTCTTGACAAGAGTATGGGGCTTTTCTATATTAACTACCGAGGTGGTTACCAATTATGGATACAACACGAATCGAATCGGTCATGAGCGACCTCGGATTCTCCCTCTACGAGTCACGGGCCTATGCGGCGCTGGTGGCGGAAAGCCCGCTCACCGGCTATGAACTCTCCGGACGCTCCGGAATTCCGCGCTCAAAAGTCTATGAGTGCATCGAGCGTCTGAAGCGCAAGGGCCTGCTGTTTCCGGTGGAAGGGAGTCCGGTGAAATATGTCCCGGTTCCCCCGGAAGAACTGGTGCGACGGCTTTCCAAGGAGTTCGGCGATTCGCTCGCCCTGCTGGAGCGTCTTCTGAAAGAAGAGCGTCAGCCCGACCATGCGGAATACATTTTTACCATCAGCGGGTATGAGGAGATCACCGGCAAGGCGCGGGAAATGATCCGCGGCGCCCGTAATGAACTGGACCTCGCGCTCTGGGGGGAGGAAATCGCGCCCCTCCGCGAAGATCTGGCGGAAGCCGCGGTGCGCAGTGTGCGGGTGCGGCTGCTCACGTTCAACGGCGAACGGATTCCGGGCTGCGAGATATTCCATCACCGCGCCATTTCTTCCGGAGAATTTTCCGGGCGCGGGATAACCGTGGTCCGGGACCGTAACGAGGTGCTCACCGGCCAATGTTCCGGCGAGGGTGGCGTGGTCGCCGCCTGGACCCATAACCGCAGCCTGGTGTTCATGAGCCTCAAGTACATTGAGCACGAGATCATCCGCATACGGGAACGGGGAGTGGATTGAGCCGTTTGATGAACAATCGTCTTCTCGGTCCGTGCATGATGATTTGCGCCGCGCTCTCTTTTACGCTGACCGCGGTGTTCGTCAAGATGGGTGCCGCGTTCATTCCCGTGGGCATGATCGTGCTGGCGCGGTATGTGGTCATGCTGTTTACGCTCGAAACGATGCGCCTGACCGGACGCATCGGGGTTCACCCCCATAACGGGCGGCTTATGGCGTATCGCTCGATTGCCACCGCATTCGGCGGCATATTCTACTTTTATTCCATGGCTATGATTCCCATTGCGGACGCGGTGGTGCTCAAATACACGTATCCTCTTTTCGCGGTGGGAATCGCGGCGTTCTTCTATGGAGAACGAGCCGGAATTGGCGTTTTTTCGGCATTGTCGTTGAGCCTCACCGGTATTGTCGTCATGATGAGCCCATCTGGATTCACTCCGGGCATCGGCTATCTGTGGGGAATACTCAACGGGCTCTGCGCGGGAATGGATGTGGCATTCCTCCGTCAACTGAGGGCCTCGAACGATTCATCGACCATTCTGTACTTCAACGCCCTCGCGGGAGTGGCGGTATCACTGCCGTTTCTCGCTCAGGGAATGGGCGTTCCCACCCTTTCGGGAGTGGTGTACACGCTTCTCGCGGCGCTGTTCGGGCTTTTGGGGCAGATTTCCATGGTCTATGGCTTCCGGTATATAAAAACCGGGAGCGGGAGCGTGGTAATGGCGGTTGAAGTGGTGTTCTCAGCCCTTCTCGCGCTCATCGTTCTGGGGCAGATACCGGGCTTCTGGAAAATAATCGGCGGAACGATGGTCATCGCCGGGGTGATGCTGGTTTCCGGGAAAAACCGGGGTGAAAATGAGGATATCCGCGCCTCCGGTTCCCGCGCGGGCGAGGCGTGATAACGGAAAAAATCGTATTCAACGCAAAGACGCACATAAACCACTCGTGAATAATACCGGAACCGGCATCGGTTCGGACAATGGACGGAATGAGCCGCTTTTTGGATAATCGCTTTCTCGGCCCGGCAATGATGGTGTGCGCCTCGCTGTTCTTCGCCCTGACCGCGCTCTTTGTGAAAATGGGCTCCGGCAGCGTTCCGGTGGGCATCATCGTGCTGGTGCGGTATGTGTTCATGTTCCTGGTGCTCGAATTGCTCCGCCGGGCCGGGGTTATCGGGGTTCGCCCCCACAACAAGGGGCTGCTGGCGTACCGCTCGTTTGCCGCCGCGATCGGGGGCGTGTTCTATTTCTTTTCGATGGCGATGATTCCCATTGCCGACGCGGTGGTGCTCAAGTACACCTATCCCCTTTTCGCGGTGACCATCGCGGCGGTTTTCTATGGCGAGCGGGCCGGACGGGGCGTTCTCGCGGCGATGGCGCTGAGCCTGACCGGGGTGGTGGTCATGATGAACCCGTCCTCGGGATTCACCCTGAGTCTCGGCCATCTCTGGGGATTTCTCAACGGTCTCTCCGCGGGGCTGTCCGTGGCGTTTCTCCGTCAGTTGCGGGCCACGGATGATTCCTCGACCGTCCTGTACTTCCTCGCGGTCACGGGCGTGGCGGTTTCCCTTCCGTTCCTCGCGCAGGGAGTGCACATCCCCAGCATGGCGGGAGGGGTGTACACCATGCTTGCCTCGGTGTTCGGGCTGCTCGGCCAGATATCCATCGTGTATGGCTTCCGGTACATAAAAACCGGGAGCGCGAGCGTGGTCATGGCTCTGGAGGTGGTGTTCTCCGCCCTGCTCGCGCTCATCGTTCTGGGTCAGGTCCCGGGACTCTGGAAGGTGATCGGCGGTGTGATGGTCATTGGCGGGGTGATGCTGATCTCCGGAAAAAAACAGGATAACGAGGATATTCGCAAAGCCGAACCCCGGATAGCCGAATAATCAGGTGCTTCGCGGTTTTTATGGGTAGATGCACTGACCGGACATGGCCTGCATGTGCCGGTTACGAAAGCGTTTTTGATGGTATAAAGAAAGTCCCTCGCCCTCCCATCTCCTCTGTACTTTTCTGGTGCGCCCAGAAAAGCGCCAAAAGAGGGCGGTCCGGGAAAAGCCAGGGACTCCCCGGGTACGGCATGGCTTCCGGGGACCGCTGAACTCGCTGTCGCTCGAACAGCAGCGGTCCACTACCCCGGAATCCATACCGTACCGGGGGGCTTTTCCAGGACAGGTGAATACTTATCGCCAACGTTCAATCCTAGAAAACTGCGGAGAACCAATAATATCTTCTGAACCGCGTATGATCCGGATGAAACGGGTAAATGAGATGAAGCGGCGCCGGGATTCCCTTTCCCATTCTCTTTTGCCCGGCTTTCATCCCCCTCTGCGGTTCGGAGCCATTTTGCACTCTCTTTTCATGAAAGGGACTCATCCCCATGTCTGTAAAAGTCACCCTCGCGGATCGTCTGACCAAGCTTCCCCCCTACCTTTTCGCCGCCATCGATCTGATGAAGCAGGACGCCGTGCGGGCGGGAAAGGATGTCATCAATCTCGGAGTCGGCGACCCCGATCTCCCCACCCCGAAGCACATCATCGACAGTCTGGCGAAGACCGCCTATGACCCGGCGAATCACCAGTATCCCTCCTATACCGGGATGATGGGCTTCCGTCAGAGCATGGCCGCCTATTACAAGCGCACCCGCGGGGTGGAACTCGACCCGTCCTCGGAAGTGCTCACCCTCATCGGCTCCAAGGAAGGGGTGGGACATCTGCCGCTGGCGTTTATCAACCCCGGCGATATCGTGCTGGTCCCCGATCCGGGATACCCGGTTTACAGCGCCGGAACCACGCTGGCCAACGGCGAATCCTTCATCATGCCGCTCCGCCGCGAGAACGGGTTTCTTCCCAATCTGGACGCCATTCCCGCCGATGTGGCCCGCAAGGCGAAGATGATGTTCATCAATTACCCGAACAACCCGACCGCGGCGACCTGCGACGGCTCGTTCTTCCGTAGGGTGGTGGAGTTCGCGCGGGAATACAACATCATTGTCATCCACGACGCCGCATACGCCGATGTGAGTTTCGGCGGCTATCGCGCGGAGTCCTTCCTCGAAACACCCGGCGCGAAGGAAGTGGGCATCGAGCTGTACAGCCTTTCCAAGACCTATAACATGACCGGCTGGCGCATCGCCGCCGCGCTCGGCAACGCCGATATCATCCGCGGTCTCGGGCAGGTCAAGACCAATCTCGATTCCGGCGCGTTCCAGGCCGTTCAGTACGCCGGGATGACCGCGCTCGATTCCGATCAATCCTGTGTCGCCGAGAACAACCGTACCTACGAAGAGCGTCACCAGGTGCTGGTCGGCGGGATCCGCAAGCTCGGCTGGGACGTGGATATGCCCAAGGCCTCCTTCTATGTCTGGATTCGCATTCCCGAGGGCATCACCTCCATGGAAATGACCAAACGGCTCATTCAGGAAGCGGCGGTGGTGACCACTCCCGGCAATGGTTTCGGCGAGTGCGGCGAGGGCTACATCCGCATGACCGTGACCTCCCCCAAGGAGCGCCTGGCCGAAGCGGTGGACCGTATCGCGAAGGTGCAGATATAAATTTCCCTGCCTCCCGCCCCTCTCCGGCAGGCGGAGAAGGGGCGGGCAAGGACGGGATTCCATACTCCATATTTCCCATTTCATGAGGCTCCCATGCACTTTTTCAATTACAAGGACGGCGAACTCCACGCCGAGGATGTGCCGCTCTCCCGTATCGCGGAAGAGCACGGCACTCCGGCCTACGTCTACTCGCAGGCCACGCTCCAGCGCCATATTACCAGCATCGACGGCGCGTTCGAGGGCATTCCGCATCTCACCTGCTATTCGGTGAAGGCCAACGCCAGCGCCGCCATCCTCCGCCTTCTCGCCGCGAGCGGCTTGGGCGCGGACATCGTGTCCGGCGGCGAACTCTTCCGCGCGCTTCGCGCAGGCATCCCCGCGAGCCGTATCGTCTACTCCGGGGTGGGCAAGACCCCTGCGGAAATCGAATACGCGCTCCAGTCCGGCATTCTCATGTTCAATGTGGAATCGGAATCCGAACTCCGCGCCATCAATGCCATCGCCGGCCGTCTCGGCAAGAAGGCCCCGGTGTCCTTCCGCATCAACCCGGACGTGGATCCCAAGACCCATCCCTACATTTCCACCGGGCTCAAGAAGAACAAGTTCGGCATTCCCCACGGCGAGGCGCTGCGGGTTTATTCCGAGGCCGCGAAGATGCCCAATATCTCCGTCATCGGCATCGACGCCCATATCGGCAGCCAGCTCATCGATGTCTCGCCCTTCCGCGAGGCGGCGGAACGCCTGGGCGGCCTCATCGACCAGATTCGCGAACTCGGCATCGCCCTGAAATACATCGATATCGGCGGCGGTCTCGGCATCCGATACAATCAGGAAGACCCGCCGGATCCCTCCGAGTGGGCGGTGATGATCACCCCCATGATCAAGCGCACCGGCGGCACGCTCATCCTGGAACCCGGGCGCTCCATGGTCGGCAACGCCGGGGTGCTGCTCACCCGCGTGCTCTACATCAAGACCAACGGCGACAAGGCATTCGTTGTCGTGGACGCCGGCATGAACGACCTGGCGCGGCCCTCTCTCTACGGCTCGTATCACTCCATCATCCCGGTCTACGAGCGCAAGAACGCTCTCCGCACCGTGGATGTAGTCGGCCCCATCTGCGAGTCCGGCGACTTCCTCGCCAAGGACCGCGAAATGCCCATGCCCGAGGAAGGCGACCTTCTCGCGGTCATGAGCGCGGGCGCCTACGGCATGTCCATGTCCTCCAACTATAACTCGCGGGGACGCGCGGCGGAAATCATGGTGAGCGGCGGGAAGGAAACGGCGGTCACGAGAAGGGAAAGCTGGGAGGATTTGGTGGAGAGGGAGGGGAATCAGGGGTAAAGGAACAGAGGGGCAAAGGAGCAAAGGAACAGAGGGGAAAGCCCTCTTTTCTCACGCGGGATGAACGCGATGAGAAAGGGGGGTTTTTATTTGGGGTTACAGCGGGGTTGCTTTTCCGGTGGCATGGGCGGCCAACGCTTCTTCCGCCAGTCTATCCAGTTTTCCGCACCGGGCATCCTCTTCGATCTGATGGTCCCGGGCAAACCGCCTTTTTTCTGATCGTATAAGCGCTGTCGTAAGTCGCGGTATCCGATCAAGTTGATCTCTCTTTGACGGATACCGCATAATTACTCCTTTTGAAGAAAATACTATTGCGCTTTATAAATGAGCATGCTTTATTACGTCCATCATGGAGCGTATTGCGAGGGAGAGGACGTGTATTCCGCCCAGGGAAGGACCGACGCCGGAAGGTACTTGATCGTGTTCTTTATCTACAAACCCGACCACCTCGCGCTGATCGTGAGCGCTCGCGACATGGACGCGAAAGAGCGGAGAAGGTATGAGCGACGCTAAAACAGAAAGAAAGACCAGCATATCGAAGGCGGGCAGCATTCAGGAGATCGGCGAGTACTGGGACACCCATAGCTTGGCCGAACACTGGGATGAGACAATAGAGGTGTCATTCGAAATCCAGGCGACCCAGCGAAGGCGGGTCACGATCGACCCGGACGTGTACTCGCAAATCGAGACCGCAGCACATACCCGCGGGGTATCTCCGGAGACGCTCGTGAATCTCTGGCTGGCGGAGCACCTGAGGAAAGGACGCCGGACGCAGCAACAGCATCAACGCGGAGAGCGGTAACGCAGGGTGTATGTACCCCACGGACGGGCTTGTAAAACGACCCGCATATATGGCCGAGTCGGCATCAAGAGACTGAAGGAAATGGCTTTACCGCTCCTTCGCGGCAATATTTCAATATGTTGGCAGGAGTATCATGAATGAAAGTCAATGGTTACTTTCTCATCGTCGGAATTCTTACCATCATTTCCGGCTTTACCCATGCATTGAATGGCCATGCTACTCTTCTGCCTCTGATTGATGCCTCTGATTTTGAAATCACCGCCAAAACGACGGTCTTCTATATCTGGCACATCATTACCGTCGAAAATCTGATTTTCGGCATTGCATTCGTTCTCATGGCATTCAACAAGTTTCAATCCAAAACAAACTTTGCCGCATGGTTGATATTGGCCATCCTGATTGCCCGTTGGGCGGTCATTTTCGGGACAACTTTGGTGAAAGATATTCATACCGTTCAGAACACAGTAGTGGATTCGTTTGCAATAATACTCTTGATCGGATTGATATTGTTGGGGATAAGAAAAGCGGTGTCCGGTGAGGAGGAAATGGGTAAACGCGGCTGAAGTCCGTAAACAATTTGGGGCCGGATGAGTTGCTGCATGTTCGGTATCCCTTTGTTGCGAAAAGAGCTGTGCGAACGTGCAAGCCTTTCGGACTCATAATTTACAACCTGTGACGTCTCAAGTACTTGTTTCTTCTGTATACGTTGAAAGTATTGTGATTATGAGTATATTATCGCAAACCGGACAACGCTGCTATGGAGGAAAGAAATGAAAGTGTTTTTAAGTTGGTCTGGTTCAAGAAGCCACAAAGTCGCTCTTGTATTTCGCGATTGGCTTCCATCAGTAATTCAAGAGATTGTACCATATGTATCCTCGGAAGATATTGACAAAGGCGCTCGATGGAGTACTGATATTGCTAAAGAACTATCTGATTCAACATTTGGTGTTCTGTGCGTTACACGAGAGAATATAAACGCACCATGGTTAACATTCGAGGCGGGGGCTCTTTCAAAAACAATGGACAAAGCTTTTGTGAGTCCATTCCTTTTTGATATCAAGCGGTCAGAAGTGGACGGTCCGATACTGCAATTTCAATCGACAATATTTGAAAAAGAAGATATAAAGAAGTTGGTAAGGACACTTAATAAAGCTTGTGATAAGAGCGGCCTTGCTCCTGATAGATTAGAGAAAGCGTTTGATGTTTGGTATCCTACGCTGGAAACCGAACTTAATAAATTGCGAGAGGTGCTTCCAGATTCCCCTAAAGATACCGGAGAGAATGAAGTAAAGACTCTGAGAAGTCAGGAAATACTTGAGGAGATTTTAGAGTTGTCCCGGATTAATCAAAAGTTAATTAGAGACCCAACTAGTGCCTTGGGAGGGAATATAGAGCAAATTACTAGTTTATTGCAGCAGCTTATTGATAGAATTGAACGAAACGATGACACCTTGAAGCGTGTGCAAAGAATTCGTCCGATGATGTTTGATGAGCTATTTCACATGTCAGCATCAAGTAAAAGTGGTTATGTGGGAATACAAATGCTGCTTGCTTTAATGCGCAATCAATTCCCATGGATTTATGATAAATGCCTATCGAGTTAGTTCAGCATAGGTAACGATAGGAGCAGAAACAGCG
>CAYRTQ010000095.1:0-13583 GCA_964426865.1 uncultured bacterium | reverse complement strand
AAGGGTCCGCCCTTCCGGGGTATGTACGCCCATCCGGAGCTTTCACCGACTGCCTTTTACCGCTTTGTATTCCCCTACCGGAACTCCACCCGCAGCATGGAAAAATCGTCATCCAGAACCTGTTTCCCGGACATTTCCTGAAGGAAGGCGTAGAGCGCGTCGATCTCCGATTTCTCCCCGGTCTCGGCGTGGACCAGATAGTCCGCCAGTTCCGCCAGGCTCCACATGACCCCGTCCGGACGATGGACCTCATAGACGCCGTCGGAGAAAACATACAGGCGTGCGGGACGAGGTATCCGAACCGTCCCGGTATGGTAGGTGACATCCGGCATTCCCCCGATCATGAAACCCCGCGTGGTCAACTGGGCCGCTTCTCCCCCCTCCGGGATGAGGAAGGCCGGCGGATGACCCGCGCCGGAAAACCGCAGTTCTCCCGACTCCCGGCAATACACCCCATACCACATGGTGAAATAGAGATCGTTGTGCTGTTCCATCTGGAAGGTGTCGTTCAGCGCGGCGAGGACCTGTTCCGGCTGACGGAAATCGGTGTTCGGCAGCGTCTGGGTGCGGAGCACGTTGAGCGCCGACACCGCGAGAAGCGCGGAACCCACCCCGTGATCGCAGACATCGAGAAGATAGATCGCGAGATGGTCCGGGTCGATCCAGTGATACCCGAACGCGTCTCCCCCCAGTTGCGCGGAAGGGAACAGCCTCCATTCTGTTCGTATTTCCCCTTCGGTCAGCGGCGGGGGAAGCAATGAAATGACATGTTCGGAGGCCTTGGCCAGTTCCGAGGCCAGCGCCTTCTGGCTGCGGGAAAGCGCCTCGTAGGCCTCGTTGCGCTGGAGGAGGTTGATATAGGCCCGGGAATGGTAGCGGATACGGGCGATAAGTTCCACGGCATCCGGGAGCTTGACCAGATAATCGTTTGCCCCGACCGCGAACGCGTCCGCCTTGGTGACCGCCTCTTCCTTCGAAGAAAGGACGATGAGCGGCACATCTTTCAGTTTCGGATGGCCCCGGAAGAACTTGACCAGAGTGAGGCCGTCGATCTCCGGCATGACCAGATCCTGAAGAATCACGGTGGGGCCGATCTCCGCGGCCATTCGTATGGCCTGGGTGGGGTCCTGGCAGGAGTGGAACACGATATCCGGCTCGGAAGCCAGCATCCGTTTGACCGCGGCGGCCACCATGAACTGGTCGTCGATGAGGAGCACGGTGATGCCGTACTGGGTGAGCGCGGAAGGAACAGCGGTATTTTCAGCGGACATGACAGCCTTTCAAAAGAAAAAGACGGAAGTCGGAATACAAAATACGGAAAACGGGAGAAACATCCGGAAACGCTCCGGCCCCACGGCGCACCGCATCAGGGGCGCATTCTCCCCACTCTCGAGATGATGGCCTCCGGGATTTTGTCCAGAGGAAGGATATCCACCGCCGCATCAATATCCGCGGCGGCCTTGGGCATTCCATAAATGACCGAGGTCCCCTCGTCCTGGGCGATGGTATGCCATCCCGCCTGACGCAGGGCCAGGAGACCCCGTGCGCCGTCGCGCCCGATCCCGGTCAGGAGCGCGGCCACGCCCCGGTCCGGCCAGTTGCGCTCCAGGCTGAAAAACAGGGTGTCCACCGAGGGACGGTAGGGATTCTTCACCGGTTCCGGGGTATAGTGGAACGCCCGGTCGGCGCCCAGCACCAGATGATCGTTGGTGGCCGCGACATAGGCGGTCCCCGGTTCCGGAACCGCGCCTTCCCGCGCCACGAATACCGGCAGCGGCGAACTGTCGCGCAGCCAGTCCGCGAACCCGCTCGCAAACCGTTCATCCACATGCTGCACAATGATGATCGAGGCCTCGAACCCGCCCGGAAGGCCGGAAAGGATGGCGGAAACCGCGCTCGGTCCCCCGGTGGAAGACCCGATGGCCACCAGGGGAAAAGACGGCGGCTCGGCAGCGGTCGATGATGAACCGCCGTTCCGCGTCTCTCCCTTGCCGATGAGTTTTTTCACCGTGGCGATCTTGTGGAGGAGTTCCCCTTCGCCCTCGATTCCGCCGCTCCCGTGAAACACGGGGGTGCAAGCGGCGTCGAGCGCTCCGCAGCCCATGGCCTCGAATACCCGCGAGGCGTTCCCGGAAACCGTGGCGGTCACCACCAGAATGGCGCAGGGGGTATCGCGCATGATGGCGCAGGTGGCCTGAACCCCGTCCATCACCGGCATGATAAGATCCATGAGAATGAGGTCCGGACGATCCGCGGCGCACTTCGCCACCGCTTCCTTCCCGTCCATCGCGACCCAGGCCACCTCGTATTCCGGCACGGACCGGATCACCCGACGGAGAGCCTCGACCGCGATGAGTAGATCATTGACAATGGCGATGCGCATGAGCCCTCGGGGGGAAGAAAGGGGCAAAGGAACAAAGGATCAAAGGGGCAAAGGGTAAAAACCCAGCCTGCCCCGCAACCGCTGCCGCCGCCGAAAAGAAAGGGACAGAGGGGAAAAGGGTAAAAACTTTCACTCACCGCTGCCGTTACCGTAAAGAACGGGAAAAAGGGCAACGCCTCGGTTTTCACCGGTTTTTATTTGCACTCCCGAATGCATGGCTTACGACTATGCTTGATATTCCAGACGCTCCTGGAGTTTTCGGGTGAGGCTGTTCAGCATGCGCTCTATTTCCAGTAAGGAGGAACCGATATTGTCATGGTCAACATGATTCAGGTATCCCGGATTTAGAGCCTATCCATAAATAAAGAGATCGTATGATTCGTGACCTCCAGGCCCCCTATCCCTTGGTCCCTTTCCCCCGAAGGGGGCAAGGGAAACCGCTGCGCCACAAGCTATTCCTGCCCCCTCCGGGGGAAGGTGGCCCGGAGGGCCGGTAGGGGGCTGCGTTCCCATAGAGGGCTATATCCTTATTTATGGATAGGCTCTTAAAGAAATTTCGATCTGGGTTTGCAATTCATAGAGCGAACCGGTTGCAATCTGGAGAAAGCGGATATAATCGCCGGTCGAGTTCCGGCCATATCCTTCCGCGATATTGCTTGGGATGGATACCGCACACCGCCGTATTTGCAAAGAAAGCCCCTACATCTCTTCTTTCGGAAATGACTGTGAACAGCGGTATATTTCCGTCACCAACGCATGGCCTTTTGCCAAACCCCAAGCTCCCGATAGCTCTTCAGCATCTCAGCCCCTATCCCAATCATCCGAACGCCGCAGCCGCATCATTGTCTTCCCCCTCTGCCCTGCCTTCTCATCGGCAGTTGCGGGGCGGGGCGCGTTTTTACCCTTTGCCCCTTTGATCCTTTGCCCCTCTGCCCCTGCCTTTACGGCTCCCCGATGAGATCCCGGACGGCCTCGATGAGGCTCTCGTCATGGAAACTGCCCTTGGAGAGGTAGTAGTTCGCGCCGGCTTCCAGCCCCCGCATGCGGTCTTCCTCACGGTCCTTGTAGGAGATGATCATGACCGGCAGGCTCCGGTAGACCGGGTTTCCCTTGATACGGCTCACCAGTTCGATGCCGTTCATGCGCGGCATGTCCACATCGGAAATCACCAGGTCGAATTCCCCGCTTTGGAGCACATTCCACCCGTCCATGCCATCCACCGCCACCGTGACCTCATACCCGTGGTTTTCGAGAAGCTTCCGCTCCACCTGACGGACCGTGAGGGAATCGTCCACCACGAGGACCCGTTTGCGGACGGTCCCGGCGCGCTGCGAACGATCGCCGAGCCGCTGGAACTTGCCCTGCGCCAAACGGTTGTCGATGGAGCGGACCAGGTCGTCCACATCGAAGATCAGCGTGGGGCTGCCGTCGTTGAGGAACGCTCCGGCGCTGATATTGGGAACCTTGCCGAGACGGGAATCCAGCGGACGGACCACCAGTTCGCTCTCGCCGCAAAAACGGTCCACCACCAGCCCGTAACGGGTGAGCCGGTCGCTGATGACCGCAATGGAAAGACGGGACGCGGAGCGCTCCGCGGGAGGAAGCTGAAGAACCTGCGGCGCGTCGATGATCCCGATATGCTCGCCGTCGATGGTGCAGAACTGACGGTCCTCGATGACCTGGAGCGCGGATGGGTCCACCTCCAGCACCCGGTCTATACGGGTGAGCGGGAGCGCGTAGGATTCGCCGCTGATTTCCACCAGGAGCGCCCGGATGACCGAGAGGGTAAGGGGAAGCTGGAGATGAAACGCGCAGCCCTTTCCCTGTTCCGATTCCACCCGGACTGTCCCGCCGACCTCATGCACCATGGCTGCGACCACATCCAGGCCCACTCCGCGGCCGGAAATCTCGGTAATCTTCCCGGCGGTGGAGAATCCGGGGAGGAACAGGAATTCGAAGAGTTCGGCGGTGCTGAGCCGATCCGCCATTTCCCGGGTAACATGCCCGTCCCGCACGATCTTGGCGCGGAGCTTGGCCGCATCGATACCCCGGCCATCATCCGTGATGGTGATGTTCAGCATCCCGAACACGTGGCGGGCATCCAGGATGATGGTCCCTTCCGCCGGTTTCCCGGCGGCGATCCGTTCCTCCGGGGACTCGATGCCGTGGTCGACGGCGTTCCGCAGGAGATGGTTGAGCGGCGACTCCAGCCGTTCCAGAATGTCGCGGTCCACCCGGGCCGAAGCCCCCCGGACTTCCAGACGGACTTTCTTTTCCAGGCTCTGCGAAAGGTCGCGGACCAGCCGCGGGAACCCGTGGAGGCCATCGGAGAAAGGCCGCATACGGCTGGCGACCACCTCGCTGTAGACCTGTTCGGCGGTGTATTCGATACGGCGCGAGAAGTGTTCGAATTCCTCGATGTGGTGAATGAGGAGGCTCCGGATGTCCTCCAGTTGTTTCAGCGCCTCAACCATCACCTCGGTCACCGCTTCCGGGACAGGAGCGTAGCGGGGAGAGAGGAGCAGGCTCTCCAGGAGTTCCGCCAATTCGGTGTGACCGCCCTTCAGCTTCAGGAGGGCGGCGGAGAACGGTTTGGCCGATCTCGCCCGCACGAGCGATTCACCCGCCAGCCCCATGAGACGGTTCAGGTTCTCCGCGAGAACCCGCACGGAGCTTTTCTCCCGGGGCGCTTCCTTTTTCGGGGCGGGATCGGGGCAGACCGGGGGTTCCGGCTCGCGCCGCACCGGCGCTTCCTTCGTTTCCCCTGTCAGGAAACCGGAAAGCGAGCGGGCCAAGGTCCCGATACGGTCGGATTCCTCCACCAGCCGCGCGGAAATACGCTCCGCCTCCAGCGGAACGAGCCCGGTGAACACATCGTTCCCGCGCAGGAGGGAATCGATGCTGCCGGAATCGAGGGTCAGCTTTCCCTGCTGCGCGGCGGAGAGCACATCTTCCATGGCGTGCGCCAGACCCACCGCGTCATTCAGACCCACGATCCGCGCCGCGCCCTTGATGGAATGGGCGGCCCGCATCAGGGGTTCGATCTTTTCGGGGGACCCATCCTGTTCAAGCGCGACCAGCCCGGCCTCCAAGGCACGGGAATGGTTCTCCAGCTCGACCTTGAAAAGATCCATGAGGAACGGGTCGGCAAGGGGAGGGGGCGGCTCCGGGGACGACGCTTTCGGAGATTCCGGCGGAAAAGAATTTGCGGGCGGCTTCGGGAGCGGCGCTTCGGGAACGGGACGGGAGGCGGTTTCCTGACGCTCCGGTTCCGACGGGGATTCGAGCAGCGCACGGATATGGTCGCCCATCGCCCGGACAGCGGCATCCTCCCGCTCCAATCGTGAGGCGATGTCGTCGGCGTTCAGGGTCGAGAGGTTCAGGAAGAAATCGTTCCCCTTCAGGAGAGCGTCCACATGGCCGGACCCGAGACGCAACGCTCCCCGCTGCGCGGCGGAGAGCACATCCTCCATGGCATGCGCCAGACCCACCGCGCCATCCAGACCCACGATCCGCGCCGCGCCCTTGATGGAATGGGCGGCCCGCATCAAAGGCTCGATCGCGCGGGAATCTTCCAGCCCCTCGACACTCACCAGACCGGTTTCCAATACCCGGGCATTGTTCTCCAGCTCCACCCGGAACAGGTCGAGAAGAGAAAAGTCCATGCTGTCATCCGGACCGAAGGAATTCAAAAGCGCATGCTCCCGCGTAAGGATGTGAAGAATTTTCCCTCGTCCAGCAGCCCCACGTTCTTTCCTCCGATGAGAAATACACCCGTGGTCAGGGTCGCCGCGGAACGTGATACGGTGGAGGGCGTCTCCCGTATCTCCTCCGGGGTCAGCTTCCGGACCTCCAGAACCTCATCCACGGTGAACGCGAACCGGTCGCCGTCTTTCGCCACCATGACCATGCGCCGGAACATGCCCATGCCCTGAGTCTCCGGAACCTCGGTCAGCCCCATGAGGTGGGGCAGCGACACGCAGGGGATCAGTTCGCCATCCACATTCGCCAACCCCAGGAATGTTTTCCCGGTCCGGAAGGGAACGGTGTGTATGGAACGCGGGTTCATGATGCGGATGAAACAGGGCGCGTTCAGCGCCAGCCATTCCTGCCCGGACCGGAACACCACGGTCACCTGCGCGCCCGGAGATTCGATCTCCTTGGCCTCGGCCAGATCGTCGGTCCACTCCTCCAGCCATTCCTCGGGCGCGGGACGCTCGAAGAGGCTCTTCCCGGCCCGGTAGAACTCCGGACATACCCGGCAATGGGCCAGTTCCGGAAGCTTCGGGCAGGTGGAATCCCCATAAATCCCGATGCGCTTGAAACAGGCGTTACGGATGTCTGGTCTGGAGTCTGGCATGGAAACCATCTGCTTTCCGGGTAAAAATATTTTCGCAAATCCGGCTGCGTTTTGCTCCCTTGGAGGGAAACTTCGAAACCGATTCGATACAGTTTTTTGTTCAGTCAGGAAGGCATGCGTTTGAAATGACTGTCTGAACCGGTGATTCGAATGATTCAAATGATAAGATGATGAAAAGAAATGCCTGCATCAGTCTTTCATCAGTTCAATCATTCGCATCACCGGTTCAGACAGGTTTCAAACCCTTTCTTACCAGTTCAATCGCTCATTCGCATTACTCACTTGGTGCAAATCATATCAGACAATCAGTTGTCAAGCCTCTGGAGATGCCGCCGCATGCAGCTTTTTCGCCCGGTTGCGATAGAGCGCCATACGGGAAACATCCGCCCGCTGCTGGTAGATCAGGCTGAGCGTCACCAGCGCCTCGTAATGACCGGGGTCCAGATACACCGCCTTGAGGAATTGTTCCTCCGCGGCATCCAGCCGGTTCAGGGTGAAGTGAATCAGCCCGGAAAGATAATAGATTTCGGCGTTGGTCAGCCCCTCATCCATCGCTTTCCCGCAGAGGGCGAGCCCCTCCTCCAGACGGTTCTGGTCGGCGAGCGCGCGAATCCCGGCGAGCATTTCCTCCGCGTTCCCCGCTTCCGGAGCCGGAGGGGAAACCGCCGCGCCGTGAGCGGGGGACGGTCCCTTCGCCTGTGGAGGACGGACGGTCGTTTTTCCCGCTTTGTGGGGCTTTCCCGCTCCGGGATCCCCGACTGCGGGCGGACGGTGCATCCGCGCACCCTTGCGGCAGGCGAAGGAGCGGGAGTGCCGCACCGGAGTATACCCGGATGCCTGGAAAAACGGTACCTCCGCCGAACCCGCAATGAGAATTCCACCGGGAACCAGCAGACGGTCCAGATTCGCGAACAGGGTGTTGCGCGCCTCCCGGGCGAGATATACCACCAGATTGCGGCAAAAGATGATATGATAGGGTTCCCGTCCCGACGCGAACGAGGGATCGAGAAGATTGCCCCGGGTGAACCGCACCGTTTCCCGCACCGGTTCCGAAAGCCGGTACTCCCGTTCCTCGGGCGCGAACCATTCCGGGGGAACTCCGCCGCTTTCGCGGAAGGAATTGCCGTCGTAGACCGCCCGACACGCCTTTTCCAGCCCTTTCGCGCTGATGTCGGCGGCATCGACATGGAACAGGTCCGGCGTCAGCCCCTCTTCCAGGAGGGTGATGGCGATGGACCAGGGTTCCTCACCGGTTGAACAGGGTGCGGAGAGAATCCGCAGCGTTGTCCCCGGATGCTCCGGCAGCCATTCCCCGCGCACATACCGCCGCAGGAAAACGAACGGCTCCCGGTCCCGGAAGAACCAGGTTTCATGCACCACCAGCGCTTCCACCAGACGTTCCCGGTCTTTCGGCGATGCATGGAGAAGCCCCAGGTATTCTTCCGGGGAAACGCATCCCGACCGCGCCAGAAACGCGGCGATGATCCGGTCCACCGCCTCGATCCCGATGGATTCGGGTTGAAGCCCGATCTCCGCTTCGAGATACCGCCGGATGGGGGAAAGCTCCATCACCACTCTCCGCCCGAGGCCGCATCGAGCAGCTTCCGCGCCTCATCGGAAAGAATGCGCTCCGGAGTCACCAACTGGATCATGCGTCCCTCATGGAGCAGGATGTCGCCCAGATACCGGCTGCCCTCGCTCCGCACTCCGGGCGGCTGGAAATCCCCGCGACGGCAGGAAAAGGTTTCGGTGACCTGCTCCGCGATCACTCCCAGCGTATACTGCTTACCTTCACCATCCTCGAAACCGGTCATGATGATGCGGGTGCTCAGCAGCGGACGGGAAGGCCGTCCTTCATGGAGAACGGACAGATCGATCACCGGAGTCACCGCGCCACGGTAGTTGACCAGCCCCGCGACATATTCCGGAACATGGGGGACCTCACGGCATACCAGCAGCGGGACCACCTCGATGATCCGCGACGCCTCCAGCCCGAAGGTGTCCTCCCCGATCTGAAACAGGATGAGAATCATGCGTCCGCCGATTCCCGTTCCGAAAAGCGTGACACCTCGCGGAGACCGTTTACCGCCCCGTTCAACTGGCCGGTGATCCCCCTGAATTCCACCAGGGAATCGCGGGTCAGACCGGCGGCGCGGGTGAGCTGCTCCATGGCCTGGCTGATCTGCCCCGCGCTCTCGGACTGGATCTGCATGCCCCGGTTCACCGATTCCAACTGGGGCCCCAGCTTCCGGGTGTAATCGATGACCTTGCCCAGATCATCGCTGATGCGGGTGGTTTTCTCGGAACTCACCCGTGCCCGCCGGGTGTACCGCTCCACGCCCTCCACCCCTTCTTTCACCGCATTCTGCATGTCGAGAATCATGTCCTCGATGTCGAGCGCGGCAACCGCGGTCTGGTCGGCCAGACGGCTGATTTCGCGGGCCACCACGGAGAATCCCGTCCCGTACTCGCCCGCCTTTTCCGCCTCGATGGTGGCGTTCAGGGAAAGCATGTTGGTCTGCGCGGCCACCCGGGTGATGGTGGTGATCACCCCGGTGATGAGATCGGTCTTCTCCCGGAAGGTATCGAGCTGCGCGGTGATGTCCGAGGTGGAGTCCATCAGATCCTGCATGGCGGCGCGGATGTCCTCCAGTCCGGCGATCCCCGCCCCGGCCAGCTCTCCCGCCTCATCGGCCATGGAGGCCACCCGGTTCATGGTCCGCGCAAGTTCGTGCACGGTCCCGGAGATTTCACGGCTGGTGGCGTTCACCTCGTTGGTGGAGGCCGCCTGCTGCTCGATGGATTCCTCGAAGCGCCGTACGGAAGCGGCGATCTGCTCCGCCGAACCGGCCACCTGCTCTCCGGATCGGGTCACCTGGCCCAGAAGCGAATCCAGGGAGCGGGTCATGAGGGCGATGGCGCGATAGAGCCGTTCGATCTCCCCCATGCCGCGGGAGTGTTCCCCGCCGAAATGGCCGGCATTCCCGACGACGCCCAGCCGCTCCGCTTTCCCGATGCTCTCCCGCGCCCGCTCCAGATTGCCCGCGGTGATGTCGTCCGCGATACGGGTCACCAGATCCAGCGGCCTCGAAATGCTCCGTGTCACGAGAAACACGGTCCAGAAAGCCGCGGCCAGAGCCAGAAGCCCGAAAAATACAGCCGCGATCCGATGCCGCGATTCCTCGGCGATACGCCGGGCCAGCAGGACATCCAGTTCATCCAGCGCTGCCTGCTGAAGTTTCAAACCCGCGTTGAGCGCGCCCTCCCCGGCGAGAGCGAATTCCTGCGCGGACTCCGCCGGATTCTCGCTCTCCGCAAGAAGACGCGCCTTCCCCAGAAAGATGGCGACGCTCTCTTCGTACTTTTTCAACGCCGGGGGGATATTCTCCTGAAGCGTGGCGCTGACCCCGTGATATGCGGCGTCCTCGCGCAGGGAAGTCGCCGCGCCCTGACGGATACGATCCAGGTACACCCGCTCGATCCGGTCACGGGCGGCGGCCACCCGCATACGGTCCGCGACGGGATACTGGCCGGACATCAGCATCCGTTGTCCCGCCAGCAGGGCTTCGGAAACCGCCTGCTGGCCCTGCGGCAGGCTCAGCAGGGCGATATCCATGAGATAGTAGGAATCGAGGTCCGGATCGAGGGTCAGACGCGACGTGTCCCCGACACGGGCGAAGAGCGCACCGGTGGCGCGGATGAGATAATCGTGGCGGGTATCGCTTTCCAAAGGAGTGAGCGAGTTCCACTCGGCGTTCATCTTTTCCCAGAAACGGTAGATGCGCGAGGGCTGGATGTCCTCCAACTGCGCCTGTTTCAAATCCCCGGCCCCGATGCGGAGCGGCCCCGCGAGCGCATCGGCATCGGAGAAGAGGTCCGAAAAAGCCCCCCCGATACGGTCGGTTACCGGCTTCATCTTTTCCTGGATGGTGTAATCGCCCTGAAAGTAGAGATGGGCGTAATGGCGATGCTCCGGCAGACGCTCCGCCAGGACGGTCAGCGGACGGAGCAGTTTCAGCCCCTGACGCTCCAGACGGGCGGTATGGATATCCCGGCTGAACCCGGCCAGCATGAACGAGAACAGCACCGCCACCGGCAGCAAAAACGCGACGCTGCTCACCAGCAGTTTATGGGCGATCTTCAAATCGGTGAAGAACTTTCTCATGGTGTCCACACTACCTGTTTGAATCGGCGTGGTGTTTGTCTGAACCGGTGATGCGCGTGATGGAAATGATAAAGAATGATAACGGAAAAGGAAAATCTTTTCATCAGCATTTCATCATTTCAATCATTCGCATCACCGGTTCAGACATTCTTTTCACTCCTCGAACAATTCCGTCTGTATATCCGGACCTGCCTGAGGCGCCAAGCGTTGCACCTCAGAAGGGCGTGGAAGCTCATTCTCCGTAAAGCAAACACCACGGATAATCGAATCAAAAACCTCGTCCAGGTCCGGATATGACGCAATGGTGTGCTCGAGAACCCACAGCAGTTCCAGCAGCTCTTGAGTCATCTGCGTTGTCCAGCGCTCCGGACGGATATCGTCAAGAGGACTGGACCGCCGCCCCGCCCCACTTTTCTTGCGGTAATCAAGCCAACTTTTTACAACATGAAATCCGGAAACGGAGAAATTCCATATTTCCGGTGAAACGGGCGAAATTTTTCCATCACCCACACGGAGCGTTTGTTCCGCTTCTATATATTCAAAATCCTCTGGATATTGTTCCGGGGTAACCGGGATTCCACATATGCACCGGGCCAACCCCGGCGTCACATATCCGCGGCGCATCCCTTCCGGGACGAACCGCTCCCCATACGTGTGAATCCATAGCAGCCGTTTCCCCGCCTCCGACGCCCGACGGAACAGCCCGGCGTCTTTCGTCAGGGGCAGGCGCGGCCCCGGATTGGAAAGTTCCTCCGCAAAATGCTCCGTATATTTCGGCGTCGCCAGCAGGGCGTATGTATAGGCGAACACATCCTCCGCGGTCACATTCCCGCCATACGTTGCGCTCAAAAGCGGGAGAAGTTCGGCTGTGATGTTCGGATCGGTCGCGGCGACGTTGCGGTAAAGGGGGATGATGTCTTTTCCGCCTCTGCCGCAGAAATGGTGTCGATCTGGAATATAAATTGCTGCAACCGCACCAGGACCTTCGCCGAGTGTGGCAGTCAACATGCTGGTAATGAAAACCTGCCGATTTGACAAAACATACCAGAGAGGCTTTCGCGGACGATCACATAGCCTTTCATCGGCAAGAATCCATTGTCGATCAAAGGATCGAAAACCATATCGTACCAAAGATGATTGATTGTTTCGTATGAGCGGTTCTAAATTGAAACCGGTTTGCAAGTCTCGCCCGGAGGAATCAATCGTTTTACTTGTCATTCTCAGGAAGATATTCTTTTCATTTCGATTTTGAATTGCCGAAAAAATCCGCCACCGATGATGAAGTAACTCTTCCGTTTCACCAATGGGCCATGTTCTTTTAAACTCCAGCCCAGAGTACTGCCACGGAAAAACATCCGTCACCTTCGGCCACGTAAAGTAATCCCCGCCCCCCTCGGGAATCAACGGCTTTTCCCAATCCTGATAGCAGTTCCTCCACTCCACATCCTCAAAGCGGGAAATTTCCCTCAAGGTAGCCAGTTTATCCGCGCGGGTCCCGGTGATCTTGGCGTACCGCGCAACTGCCGGTTGCTCAGGACAAGCGTCACCAAAACGCACGCCAATGGCGATGGCGACCGGAGTTTGGATGGCGAAGACGTTCTCGGTTTTCCGCGCCCCGAGATTATCGCCCTCCAGGTCGAGAATCCAGAGTTCGTCGAATGTTTCCCGCAAACGCCGCCGCATCATGGTGAAACCGGGGCCGCGAAGGTAGGAAGACGCTGTGATGAAGGAGAGGATGCCCGGTCCGGAGGCGCGTGGGTTTTCGTAGAGTTTCCAGAGCGCCCAGCGCCAGAAATAGACATAATCGTTGTAGAGGTTCTTTACATGTATGCCGGGTGCGCCCTCCACAAATGCGCGGAGAATGCCTTCCGTTTCCGTGAGATTGTCCGGCCTTGCTCCGAACCGTACCCAGCCGCCCTTGCGTCTTGCTTCATTCCCGTCCGCGCCTTCCCGCTGCTCGCGGTCATAGGGCGGATTGCCCATGCAGACAAGAATGCGCATGTTTCTTTTAACTACGCGGGCGCGCTCATGTTCCTGGGCGATTGGTAATTCGGAAAACGCAAATTGCGGCGGGGGTGCATCGGGGTTTTCCAGGGTATCGGTTAAATAAACGCGGATGCCGTTTTCGGGGAAAGAGGCCCCGGCCTCTTGGAGGAGCGTGGTTATGCGCAGATGGGCCACGGCGTAAGGGCCGACCATGTACTCGAAAGCATAGAAATTCCGGGCCATCTCCGATGCTTTTCCCGCAACCATGCCCTCGCCGTAGGTGGATGACACCGTATCAAGGCCGTACTGGATTGCCGCCAGCGGGTAGGCGGCTGTTCCTGCCGCAGGGTCGAGGAAGGTAACCCCGTCATCGGCATAATTGAGTGGCTTGTGGAAGCGGTCCTCCAGGAGCCGGGCGCAAAGGCGCACCTGGCAGCCGATAACTTCGTTCGGGGTATAGTAAACGCCGTAGTCCTTGCGCAGCTTCGGATCGTATACAGCGAGAAAGTCCTCGTAAAAATAGAGCCAAGGATCACCATGACGTGCAAGCCGGGCGGGGTCTACCGCCTGGATGACCCGTTCGAGCACATCGACAGCGGTTGCCATTTCCCGTCGCGCGTCCTGATCTCCCAGCAAACGCAGGGTCTGGGCGAGGAGGCCATGGCCGGAATCCAGCGTGCGGGCCGCTT
>CAYRTQ010000094.1:4130-13619 GCA_964426865.1 uncultured bacterium | reverse complement strand
TATGTGATCACCGAGCCGCTTCACGCCGGCTTCAAGGCCAACAGGGAACTCGTGGTGAAGAACCGTTTCGACGGCAACAAGTCCACCGGCGCGCACTGGGCCCATATCGGCAACGGGATCATCTCCGGCTCCGACGGTGTCGAGAACTACGGCGGCATGAGCCTGATTACCATCGACGCGCGCACCATTCCGCATCCGCACAGCCATGCCGACGGTATCGAGGAATGCTGGATCATGGTCAAGGGGAATACGCAGCTTCTTCTTGGCAAGCAGCTTCGCGATTGCCCGGCGGGCACGATATACAAAATCCCGCCGACCGGTCTCACCGCGCACACCAATATCAATCTCGGCGACGAGCCGGTCCAGATGATCCACATGATGAAATCGGTCCCCGGCGAATACAAGGAATACGCCATGCTCGATCCGGACATGTACGATCCCTCGAAAGAGCCCGACATGGACATGTTCATGGGAAACATGCACGGCAACCTCGTTTTCCGCGATATGCTCACCGCGCTCCAGGGACCGGACGACCTGCACCCGACCCGTCGCGGCGCGGTTCTCCAGTATGCCGAGGCCATCAGTTACGCGACGCTGGAACCCGGCGCCACCGCGAAAACGATGAAGGGCGAACTCGCCAACACCCAGCAGACCTTCTATGTCCACTCCGGCGAGGGTGTGATCAAATCCGGCAACAAGGCGACCGAACTGAAAAAGGGTATGGCGTTCATTCTCACTCCCGGTCTCGATTTTACACTCACCGCCACCGGCGACAAGTACATGACCTTCTATGTCGCTACCGAGAAGCTTCCCTCCGGATTCACCCCGAACAAGACGCTCGCGGTGGCCGACAACCGCGGAGAGGCTCCGTTCATGAAGGTCCACTGGGCGAATATCGACCGCATGATGGTGAGCCAGAAGGATGGCATGGCCCAGTACAACGGGTTCACCGAGGTGAAGCTCGACGCCATGACCATGGCCCAGCCCCACAGCCACGAGCCGGGAGTCGAGGAAATCTGGATTGCCATGGACGGCGATCTTGACTTGCTCCTGGGGAAGAATCTCAGACGGCTTCCGGAAGGCACGGCGTATCGTATCCCGTCCACCGGCAAAACCGCCCATTCCAACATCAACGCCTCCGATGGCATGGTCAGGCTCCTTCACATGATGAAAGTGCCGAAATAATTCTGGTTCTCCGCAGTTTTTTGCGGGTAAATGGTACTCGTGCGGTTTTCACCTGTCCTGGAAAAGCCCCCCGGGTATGGCATGGATTCCGGGGTAGTGGACCGCTGCTGTTCGAGCGACAGCGAGTTCAGCGGTCCCCGGAAGCCATGCCGTACCCGGGGAGTCCTTGGCTTTTCCCGGACCGCCCTCTTTTGGCGCTTTTCTGGGCGCACCAGAAAAGTACAGTGGAAGTGGAAGGGGTGAAGGATTCCTTACCCCGCGAAAGAGATTTTGTAACCGTCACATGCAGGCCATGCCCGGTCTGGCATCTACCCATGGAAAACTGCGAAGCGAAATAATTCTGTTGGTTTTGGCGGATGGTATATGCGGAGCGCTCTCGAATCACGCTCTTCCTCCGGGAAAGAGCGGGTGGTGGGGCGAACTCAAACGCACTCAATCGTAATGGGGAAAACATGGATACTCGGCGTACATTTCTGCAGAATGCGGCAAAAGTCGGCATAGCCGCTATCGTGGCTTCCGGGACCGCTCCCGTTATCGCGAAGCAGCGCACCCAGAATGGCGGGGTTTCCCTGGAGGAAGCCTGGGCGGTGCATCGTAAATGCCTCATCGTCGACGGCCATCAGGATACTTCGGTGCGGCGCTTCGCCCGTAAGGAAAAGCCGGAAACATGGATGAACCGGGATACATCCTACAATTCGGACATCCCGCGCATGCTCGAGAACGGGCAGCAGTACACCGGGCTTTTCCTCGTGGAGGACAGCTCCGCCACCAGTCTCTGGACAATCACGGAGTTTATCCTGGAGCAGGTGAAAGCGCACCCGGACAAACTCATGCTGGTGCTTTCCTCGAAGGACGCCATCCGCGCCGGGAAATCGGGCAAGGTGGGCATCCTCATGGAAATCGAGGGACCCGCGCGGTGGCTGAAAGGGGAGGTTGCGGTTCTCCAGCTCCTCTATCGTCTCGGCGTGCGCTCCGTGCATATCACCCACGGAGAGGGGGGGAGCGATCCGACCTACCTGCAGGGGAGCAAGAGCGCCTACGGTCCCTGCACGCCCGCGGACAGGGACAATCAGCGCCGTACTGCGGTCGGGCTGACCCCCTTCGGTCGTGAGGTGGTGAAAGCCCAGAACGAGATGGGCATCATCGTCGACCTCTCCCACTCGAACGACAAGGCGTACTTCGATGTCATGGAACTCACCACGAAGCCGCCCATCATGAGCCACACCGCGGTATTCTACCTCTGCAACACCTACCGGTGCCTGACCGATGATCAGATAAAGGCGCTCGCCGCCAAAGGCGGGGTCATGGGCGTCGCTCTGGTTCCCGATTTCATCGACCTCGACTCCCAAAAGGCAACCGTGGACCGCGTGGTGGACCACATCCTCTATGTTCGGGACCTGGTGGGCATGGACACCGTGGGATTCGGCTCCGATTACGACGGCATCACCGTTCCGCCCGTAATTCCGGAAGTATCGAATCTCGTGGAACTCACCCGCGCCATGCTTGCACGAGGCCTCTCCGTGGAGGAAATCAAAAAATTCTGGGGCGGCAACTTCCTGCGGGTTTTCCGCGAGACGATCGACAAGCCGGAAAAATCGCTGTAGCGGCGTCTTTTCATGACGTTCACACAAAAAGCCACGGAAACCCGTGGCTTTTTGTGTGAACGGAGCGGTTCCGCCCGCTCCCCTTGAAGTAAGCGGGGAACCGGCTGCAAGCATGTACTATGAGGCCGCGCCGGGAACCGGGATAAGAGCGCCCCTTCGAATCACCCCAAGTACGCGTTCTGGGCTTTGAGCAACTGCTGCACTTTCGGAATGTCAACGGCGATGGCGGTCGATTTCGTCTGAACCATCACCGCCGCTGCCGCGCCCGCCGCCTGGCCGGTTACCAGGCACGTTCCGATGATTCTGGCGTCCTCGACCAGTTTGGTCTCGAAACTGAAACACCGCCCGGCGACCAGGAGATTGTTCGTTTTGCGGGGGAGCAGCGATCGGTAGGGAATCCGCCAGAGCGGACGTTTCTTCGGCGGTATCTTTTCGCCGTTGTACTGTACCGTGGTCCAGGCGCCGCTGATTCCGACAACGTCATCGAACGCGCGGTAGGTCATGGAATCCTCGAGCGTGAGCGTATACCCGCCCCGCAGGATGCGCGACATTCGGACTCCGAGCTGGGGCGCGGTTTCGAGGAGAAACACCTTCTCATAGCCGGGAGTCGAGCGTATTTTCCGGGTGTCCTCCCAAATCCGGATGCGGTATTTCTGCTGTAATTCCGAAAGCGTATACACATCGACTCCGTTGCGGTCCTTTTCGCCGCCCATGTTGACCCAGTTCACCCCGGGAATGGGAGTTTCTTCCCCGATCTCCATATCCTTGTAACCGGGCTTGGTTTTGTCGATACGGTCGGTGTTTCCGAGACGGTGCACCAGGCCGATATTGTAGTTCATCGGGATGTAATCTTCACCCGCCAGGTTGAAGATATCCCCGTCGCCGGTGCAATCGATGACCACTATGGACTGGATGGCGATACGGCCGGATTTGGATTCCAGGATGACCGCGGATATGCCGCCGTTCTCCATGATGACGTTCGAGGCCCAGCAGTGATAGAGCATTTTTACCCCGGAATCACGGATCATGGTATCGAGCACGTATTTCGCCGCTTCCGGATCGACCACGGGGTTGACCTCGTGGATGGCCATTCCCATGTCTTTCAGCGTACGGGCGATCTCATCGCCGATGCCGTAGATGACCTGTTTGAACTCGCCGTTCTTGTACAGCGCATGGGTCGAGAGCAAAGGCAGCACCAGCCCGCCGGTCCAGAGACCGCCGAGATGGTTGTAGCGTTCGACAAGGATGGTGCGCGCTCCCCCTCGGCTCGCCGCGACCGCCGCCGCCACTCCCGCGGGACCGCCGCCGATCACCAGCACATCGGTATTCTCGATCACCGGTATCTCCCGCGCGGGTTCGACGATGGATCCGATTCTTTTGGGAAGTGAAGCGGCGTCCTTTTCCGCCGCGGAAGTAACGCCGGATTGGGCGGAGAATACCGCGCCGGACGCCAGGGAAAGATGGGTTAGGAATGATCTTCGACGCATTGCCGGCTCCTCCGAATGTATGTCACGAATGAGAATCGATCTGAAATCACTGCCGGGAATAATGCGGAGAAATTACGGGGAAGGCAAGCGGGAAAAGCGAATAGCGGGATAATAGTGTCCCGCTATGTTCATGGCGTGCATCCCGGGGAAATATTCCAGAATGGACTTTTCCACGCGGGCTGCATGGATTATCTTGTCTTTTGCGATATATGGCGCTCTCCCGGCCTTTCAAGGGATTCTGCGGGGCGACGGATTGCGCCGAACAATACTTTGACAAACCGCTGCATTACCATGCATATCCGGGGAATGAAACCGTTCTGTCCCGCTTTTCCGGAAGGATGACGATGTCCCGATACCATATTGTCGCCTGCCACGTTCTCTGGAGAGAATTGTGCCGTTACGCTTCCCTTTCCCGGAATACGTTCACTTTCCAGTTTCTGAAACAGGGGCTGCACAACACTCCCGATCTGCTCCGCACCGCGCTCCAGGAAGCCATCGACTCCGCTCCGGAGGAGTCGGAAGCCGTCCTGGTGGGCTATGGCCTCTGTTGCAACGGTATCGAGGGGATCGTCGCCCGGGACCGTCCCCTGGTGTTCATGCGGGGGCACGACTGCATCACGTTCCTGCTCGGATCGAGGGAGCGGTATCAGCAGTATGTCGAGAATTGCCCCGGAACCTACTGGTACAGCGCCGGGTGGATCGAGACCGGATTCACCCCGGGGCCGGAAACCGCCGAGCGCACCCTGCAATCCTACATCGAAAAGTACGGCGAGGACAATGCCCGGTACCTCATGGAAATGGAGCAGGGCTGGCTGGGGAAATATTCCCGAGCCGCGTTCGTGGAGCAGGGATTTCCCGGTGATTCAGAATACCGGGAGTACACCGAAAGGAGCGCCCGGTGGCTGGGATGGAACTGCGACGTTCTGAAGGGGAATCCGCGGCTGCTGGTAGATTTCCTGGAGGGAAACTGGAATGAGAACGATTATCTGGTCATGGAGCCGGGCGGGACTGTCGCCGCCTCGCACGACGGGCGGGTGATCATGCGGAAGGAATCCTGAACCGCTGCGATCCGGATATTCGGGAGTCCATTCCCGGCCCGCCGGGAATTTCCATAACCTTATTGACTTGAAGATCCGATACGTGTCATTCGCTTGTTCATACAGGAGGATTTCATGCTAAAAAAGTTGCTGCTTCTCGGCTTTTTCGTATCGTGCGCGCCGGCCTTTTCGGCGGAGACCTCAAAACCGGATGTCAATGGTATATTCAACGCCCTCCAGAGCGAGATTTCCGGTAATCGTGCCCGCGACTATGTGATGCGCCTTTGGCGTTATGAAAAATGGTCCACGCTTCCCGGATGGAAGAAGGCTATTCAGGAGGCCCAGACCATCATGCGGGAGCGGGGCTTCGACGAGGCGGTGATCGAGGAGACACCGGCCGATGGCAAAACCATGTCCGGCGCCTGGGTCAATCCCCTGGGCTGGGACGTGAAATCGGCCACCCTGGAGGTTATCGAGCCGAAACTGCCCGACGAGTACCGGTATCTCTGCAATTACCTCGACCAACCCACTTCTCTCAATGTCTGGAGTGCGCCCACCCCGAAGGAGGGTGTCGAGACGGAAATCGTGCTCTGGGAGGGGAGAGACCCCGCGGAATTGGGTAAGCTGAACGCCCGGGGGAAGATCATTCTCACCGGGAACGGCACCCGGGCCTATAAACGGTATCTCGATCCCCTGGGCATCCTGGGGTTCGTGGGGGATCAGATCGAGAAATCCAACGAGGATTTCATTAACGAAACGCAGTGGCTGAACGGTTGGACCGATCTTCCCGGCGGGTGGTGGATGACTTCCTATACCGGCAGGAACAACTTCGGATTCTCCATCTCCCGGAAAAAGGCCGACTATCTCCGCGCCCTCCTTCGCGGAGGAACGAAAGTGCGGGTCCGCGCCAAAATCGACAGCCGGTATTTCACCGACGACACCCTGTCGTACGTGAGCGGACTGGTGCGGGGGACCGGCCCGGAAGAGGTGTTCATCACCGCCCATGCAAACGAATGGGGCGCGGGCGACGATGCCTCGGGCTGCTCATCGGTGCTGGAATCCGTGGCCACTCTGAACGACCTCATCAAATCGGGCAAGCTTCCCCGTCCCAAGCGGTCCATACGGGTGCTGTTCGGCGCGGAAATGTACGGTTCCCTGCCGTACGTCCAGAGTCATCTGGATCGTTTCCACCGGACAGTGGCCGGGGTATGTTGCGATGCCGGCGCCCCGAACTGGGACGCGGCTACCACGCAGGTCGGCATCTACATGAATCCCAATGTCTGCCCGACCTTCACCGACGCCCTCTATCCGGAGATCGCGCGGGAATACCTCGACCGGTACTCGCCGCCCCGCGTCCACGCCGTTCATCCCTATTCCATGGGTACCGACACCTATTTCTGCGAGCCCATGATCGGCGTTCCCACCAACTGGATCGAGCTTGACGCGGGTGGGCGCCTGCACCATAACTCCATGGACACCATCGAGAAAGTGGATGTCCGTTCGCTTCGTCACCTGAGTTTCCTCAATGCCGCCTACCTGTACTATCTGGCGAACGCCGGATATGAGGATGTCCCCTGGATCGCCAATTTGACTTTCGGGCGGGGGGTGGATGTCCTGCGGGAAAAAGCCCGTCAGGCGAACGAAGCGGTGTTGAACGCGCCCAATCCCGCCGCCCGGAGCGAGGCTCTTCGGCGGGGAATAGAGGCGATCGAATACTACACCGGCCTGCAGAAACAGGCGATGGAATCGATCGGGCGGTTGGTCCCGGATGACCGCAAAGCTGACACCCGGAAACTGATCGCTCCCCATGTGAAAACAATCGGCGAGATTGGCGGATCGCTGGCGAGACAGCTTCCCGGGTTGGCGGGAGAGGGGAAAATCGCCAAACTGCCCGATGCGGAATCCGCCTGGGACAAGGAAGCCTCGACCCTCATTCCGAAACGCCGCCATTTCGCCACCCTTTTCCTGGAAGAGATCCCCGTATCCGAATGGAAGGAGGTCACATCCTCGCCGCACTGGTGGAGCGCGGACAATCCTGCATCGGCTTCCTTCTGGTGGGTGGACGGCAAGCGGAATCTCAAGGAGATCAAGCGGCTCTGTGAACTGGAATCCGGACAACCCATCGCCGGCTTCGATCTCATCAAATACTACCGGTTCCTCGAGAAGTACAACTATGTGGAATTCGTGAAATAAACCCGGCAATATGGTCCGGTATGCAAAAAGCCCCCGGTCGGTGCGACCGGGGGCTTTTTGCTGTCAACTCGTTATGCGGGCCGGGAGCTTCGGTTTCAGTACTGCTTCTTCAGTCCCTTTTTCATCTCGTGAAAGATGCGGTCTCCGGACACCTCCCGCTCGGGAGGGGTGAGGAGCTCGCGTACCATCTTCGCTTCCGCCTCGCTCAATTCAAGATCGAACACCTTGCTCGGGGCTACCCGGGGATGGAGTTTGATGATGTGCATGAGATCGGAGTAAATCTCCGTCTCCTGCTTCCCGCTTTTCCCGAGCGCCTCGAAAAGATCCGTGATCTGGGATTTGGTGAGCTGAATTTTCATGGAGAATTCCTCCTGGACGCCCGCCCGGCGGCTGTAATGCGGCGATATGCGGACAACCGTCCGGACCGTGCGGATCGATGCTGCGCCGCAACCGGAAAAACCCTCTCACGGGTCATCCGATACTATTTCAAAAACATCATCTTGCGGGTGATCACCGCCCCGCCTGATTCGAAACGGGCGAAATACATTCCGCTGGAGAGATCGGAGGCGTTGAATACCACGCTGTGCGTTCCCCGTTCGCGGGTATCGTCCACCAGGACGCGGACCATCTGACCCTGAATATTGTAGATGCGCAGTTTCACCGGCGCGGTGTCCGGCACGGTGAAACGGATGGTCGTCTCCTTGTTGAAGGGATTGGGATGGTTCTGCTCCAGGGAGAAGCCGGCGATGGGCTCGTCCGTGCCGCTCGCGCGACGGAGAGAATACACCAGACGGCCCGTTCCCGAGGCGGAAGCGTTGGATATGACCAGCACCGCCTTTCGGAAGGAGCGCTCCACCGCGAGAAGATACCGCGCGCCGTCGATTGGCTTCACAAGATAATCGTCCGCGGAGTTGAAGAGGATCAACTGTTTCTTCCAGAGGTTTCCGGTACGGTCCGTGAAATCGAAGGTGAGCGAATCCCCGGCGGAAAGCCCGGCGGGCGGGGAGATTTCCACATATTTGAATGTGTACCGACGGCAGGAAAGGGAATCCACCGCCGGGATCGAGGTAAGCGTGTCCGACATGGAAACCGTCCCCCGGATGAGCGGGGAATCGGTGAAAAAGGCGCTTGAATTGGCGCGGCTGCCGGTGAAATACGTCCACACCCCGAGATCGGAGAGCGCCTGGGCCGTACCCCCCGGAATGACCGTGTTGAACAACTCGATGCTCCCGGACTGATGATCCCGCACCGTGCTCCAGAGGGAACGCAGAACCGAAGGGCCGTATTTTTTTGCCAGCATGAAAGCGAACAGGGAAGAGCCATACATATAGGACGAGGGCGAGCCGGTATCGAGCGCGGATTCACGGTCGTTGAGGAAAAGGCCCAGATAGTTGAGATAATCGTTTACATCGTTCCAGGCGTAATCCTCCATCCATACCGCGGTATGCTCCATCCACCAGACCGCGTCGTTCGCGCCGTAATAGGAGTAGTGGAAGACATGGAACAGTTCGTGGGCGGTGGTGACCCGCAGCGCCGGGTATCCCTGGTTTTTCACCGGATACACGGAATCCGTGTAGTTGTTGTCGAGCACCATGTAGGCCGAGTCCATGCTGTAGAACCCATTGTCCGGACTGGTGTACCCGTAGTACTTGAGGACGGCGAGATCCTGCAGGTACACATCCACGGCGTCGCTGCCCCCCCGTCCAATGTCCGACTTGGGGCGTCCGTACCCGAGTCCCATGATGGCGCTCCACCCGTATTCGAGGTATACGAGCGTGGAGTCCACGAAGTCCGGAGTTCCGTTCCCGTCGGCGTCGGCCTGGTTGGGAGCGTTGCTGCCGGTGATATCGTAGTGGACCCGGAAATGCCCTTCCGCGGAATCGATCTGGCGTTCCATCTGCGGACGTCCGAGATCGTTGTATTCGGTCCGGAATTCCGCCGCCGACGCCGACTGATCATGCAGGAGCTTGAAGAGTCTCGGGG
>CAYRTQ010000094.1:3192-4096 GCA_964426865.1 uncultured bacterium | reverse complement strand
TCTCCAGAACCCGGTTCTCGGCATGACGGATGAACAGTTCCGCCCGGTTCATGGCTTTCAAGGTCCGCGCCGAGGCGCAGGGTGCAGCGAGAAATACGAAAGCAAGAAAAAGGGAAAGGAGTCTCATGAATCGAAATACCTATTTGAGCAGGAGAACCTTGGCCGTCCGCGTCCCGAATCCCGAGGTGACGGTTACGAAATACACTCCTCCGGATAATCCGGAAGGTTTCCAGAGGATATTCTTCTCCCCGGCGGAAAGCACGCCTTCGAAGAGGTCCGCCACCTTCTGGCCGGTAACGGAATATGCCTTGACCGTAACCTTTCCCGCGACGGGAAGGGTAAACCGCACGGTGGTGGCGGGATTGAACGGGTTGGGATAGGCTCCCTCGACCGAGAAAGCGGAAACGGGACGTCCGGTCACTGCGGCGGACATGTCCCGCTCCGTGGAGAACCGGAGTTGTCCATCGGCATTGGGAATGGTGGTGCAGGTGCTGACCAGCGTCGCGCGATTCCATGATTTCCCGAACGCCAGGGTTTTCCCGGAGACCAGACGGTCAATGCGGTAATCCCGGGGACTGTTGTAGAAGACAATAGAATTTTCGGTGGTAATCCCGGCGTCGGTATCGAACGATACTTTCAGGCCGTCCTCCGCTCTCCAGTCCCCGAGAAAAAGAAACTCGGCGTAGCTGCTGGAAAGATTGCCCAACCACAGTGAATCGGGGGCCGAATCGTACTTGGAGAGATCGAAGGTCACGGTGCAGGGGAACAGATCGCCGTCCGGATAGAAATCGGACGTGTTTGCGCGATCCATGGTGAAATAATTCCAGACCCCGAATTCATTGAGCGCGGCGTCCAGCCCGAGCGAGCGGAGACGCTCCATGAGCAGGGGATTGACCTCGACCAT
>CAYRTQ010000094.1:0-3182 GCA_964426865.1 uncultured bacterium | reverse complement strand
GGCCGGGTTGGCCGCCAGCGTCTCCCATATGGAACGTATGATCGAATCGCCGAAACGGTTGGACAGATACATGGGCCACAAGACCGCTCCGTATTCGAAATTGCTGACCGTGGAATCGATCGGCAGATGGGAATAGTCGAAGAAATCCCAAAGGTAATTGAGATAATCGTTCACCCCGTCCCAGGCCCGGTTTTCCATCCAGGTGGCGGACTGTTCGAGCCACCATATCGGGCAGAGATCCAACGAGAGATATCCAAACTGGACGACATGGAAGAACTCATGGGCGGAAGTGACCCGCATCCCGTCGAGACCCTTGGAATAGTATTGGCTTCCCGCATAATCGTTGTCCAGGATGATGTAACCGGAGGACGTCCCGTTGCCCATGTTGTCGGGGTAGGTTATTCCGTAGTTGCCGTTGCCCAGTTCCTGTATATATACATCGATCTCGTCGCCTCCGCCTCCGCCGTTATCGCCCTTCGGCGGCTTGAATCCGAGCACGTTAATCTCGATATCCCAGGCGTATTCCAAAGCGGCGAGAGTGGAATCGATGTAATCGGGAACGGAGTTGCTGTCCAGATCGGCGCTGTTCGGAGCGTTGGCGCCGCTTGTGTTGTAATGAATCCGGAAATGCCCGTCACGGGAAAGAAGCGTTTGGCTCAGAAGCGGACGCTGGGCGATTTTTCCTCGCTGGAGGAGTGTTTCCAGAATCTGGGGTGTGCCGCACTTCCCGGTCGCCGGCGACGGGGCGGCAATGGCGGGGCATACGGTGAATGTCGGGACGATGGTGGCAACGAGCAGAAGCAGCGCGGGGGGAATTCTCATGATCTCCTCAAGGAAAGGAATGAGTACACACCTCTTAACCGGAATATAGCGTTTCCACACCGTCATTCCTACTGCATTTTCCATTCTCGTTTCACTACTCCGGCCCCGGATTGTTCCTTGATTATCACGGGGGAGCGGAAATTCATGGCCGGGAATTGTACGTGCCCTGTTCTGATATCACCGGATGAACAGGTAATTTTTTGGTGTTTTCGAGAACAAAGTTATGGCCTGAGACGGAATATGGGGTTATATTCACTATAAATACCGTACCATTTTCATAAACAGTTTACCGTATGGAATCCGAACACGGAACGGAGAGGTGGGAATGAATCGTATCGTATATCCCGTCATGGGTTTGTTTCTCCTGGTCTGCGCACAGGCCTGGGCTCAGGCTGACGGGGATTGGCAGCGTCGGTATGATTGCCGCCAGAAAACCGGTTCGATCGTGGTCAATGGGGTCGCGGATGAGATCGCATGGCAGCTCGCCCCGGAAATCGGCGAATTCACCCGTTTTCAGAAGAAAGGGGATCTGGCCGTTCAGCACCGCACCACGGCCAAAATGGTCTGGGATGAGGATAATCTCTATATCCTGGTGACCGCGGAGGACCCCGACATCTGGAGCACCATGACCATCGGAGACAAGGACTGCCTGTGTCTGGAAGAAACCATCGAGTTGTTCATCGATCCGGATGGCGACGGGTATGATTATGCCGAACTGCATTTCAACTGTCTGAATACCATCAACGACATCTGGATTCCCCGGAAAACGTTTACGTATCGCGACGGGAAAGCGGTGGACTGGAAGGACCTTTATTCCTGGAATCTCCAGGGAATGCAGCATGCGGTCATGAATTACGGCACGGTGAACGACAAATCCGACGTGGACATGGGGTCCGTATTCGAGATCGCAATACCCTGGAAAGGGCTGGGAAAGATCGCCGGAACCGCGAATATTCCGCCCAGGCCGGGCGATGTGTGGCGTATCAATGTAAACCGCTATGAACAGACCCGGGTGGATGGCAAACTCGTCCCCGAGCTTTCCGGATGGGCGCCCCTCGATCTCAATACGTTCCACCTCCCGGAGCGTAACGGATTCGTACGTTTCTTGGAAAATAAATAGAACAGAGTGTCCGGAGGAGAACGGTAAACCGGCGGCCTTCCCGTCAGATGCGGGAATGCCCGGGCGTATCATCCCCAGATGTGCGGACGGGGATCGTTCCCGGCCGGGTCATTCTCACGGATTCTTTCAACCAGAAAGGGAGAAGCAGGTGGCACAACTGATGATAAGCGTTTCCGGCGTGCGGGGGGTTTATGGCGACGGCCTCGATGAGGCGGTCGCCGAGAAATTCTCGTACGCGTTCGGAAAACTTTACGGCGGGCCGGTTGTGGTTGGCCGGGATTCCCGACCGAGCGGCGAGGCGCTTGCGCGTGCGGTGATGAGCGGATTGCGCAAGGCGGGCATGGATGTCATCGATATCGGCCTGGCCTCCACTCCGACCACGGAGCAGGCGGTGGTTGCGAAAGAGGCCGCCGGAGGAGTGATCATCACCGCGAGCCATAACCCGAGCGAGTGGAACGGTCTCAAGTTTCTCGGGCCCGACGGGGTGTTTCTCGATGCGAAAGACGGCATCGAACTGCTGGAAGCCTACAATGCCACCGGAGATATCGGGAAACTGCCGCTCCGGGGGATCATCACTCCCTGGGACGGCGCCAACCGGTACCATGTCGAGTCCATTCTGGCGCTCGATGTGATTGACCGGGACCGTATCGCCGCCGCCCGGTATACCGTCTGCCTCGATGCGGTGAACGGAGTGGGCGCGGCGGTGTGCACGAAACTTCTGGAACGCCTCGGGTGCATTGTGCATCTGATCAATGCCGAGCCGAACGGCGTGTTTCCCCACGGTCCGGAACCAGTCCCCGAAAACATCAAGGAACTGTGCGATACGGTGGTGGAGCAGCAGGCCGATGTGGGATTCGCGGTGGATCCCGATGTGGATCGCCTTTCCGTGGTGGATGAGACCGGAAGGGCCCCGGGCGAGGAGTATACCCTGGCTCTGGCCGGGGATTTCATCTTCTGGAAAGGGGCGCGGACCGCGGTGGTCAATCTTTCCACCTCCCAGTTGATCGACGAGGCCGCCGACCGTCACGGCGCCCTGGTTTACCGCGCCCCGGTGGGCGAGATCAATGTGGTGGAGAAGATGCGCGAGGAAAACGCCGGCTTCGGCGGCGAAGGCAATGGGGGCGTCATCTATCCGCCGCTCCACAGTGGACGCGACGCGGTGCTCGGCATTGCGCTTATCCTCCAGTATATAACGGAGTGCGAGGAAAAGCTCAGCGAACTGGTCGATACGTTCACCACT
>CAYRTQ010000093.1:13180-13673 GCA_964426865.1 uncultured bacterium | reverse complement strand
ACTGGAGTTTGATCTGCCGGTGCTGCCTTTGCTAGAGCGCATCGGCCACATGCCATTGCCGCCCTATATCGACCGCGCCGATGAGCTGTCGGATCGCGAACGCTATCAGACGGTGTATGCACAGCGCCGTGGCGAGTATGAACCCCAGCCCGAGCAGGGCGTACATCCCGCGCTGCATGAGCGCCGGGAGCAGGTCCCCGAACCCCGTGAAGTCCGAGTACATGAGCGGGATATGCAGCCCCATGACATCGAATATGGCATGGGATTTCGCCCCCAGAAAGAAAAGCGCGCCCGCGATGTATCCCAGAAGCAGCAGGAACGTGACCGCCTGGTTCCGCACGATGGACATCACCAGGAAGGAAAGCCCGAACATGAACAGGAGCGTGGGCAGGCTCAGGAGCAGCGGATAGAGCGCATAGAGCGCCAACGCGGGAGTCACCTCGGTGAAGAAGAAATTGAACACCAGCACCGAAAAAAACGAGGACAGCAGGCT
>CAYRTQ010000093.1:0-13170 GCA_964426865.1 uncultured bacterium | reverse complement strand
AACGATATGACGAGCACCACGATGTTCAGCCCGAGGAATACCCCGAGGATGCCGATCATCTTCCCGATGATGTAATCGGTGTTGGTCATGGAACGGGTGTAGACCGCCTCGGCGGTGTCCAGGTGACGGTCGAACTTGAGAAATTCAGAAGCCATGAACACCGCGATGACCGCCTGGACCAGGTTCAGCAGGATGATGTTCATGTAGGGCACGGAACCCGGCATGCCCCGGTTCATCCACTGCGCGAAGGGTGTGGCGAACTGCGCGACATCGAGAAGCGCGAGCACGGTCAGCGAGAGCAGGGAGAAGATGCGGAAAAACCAGCTCCGCCAGAGAACCTTGGCCTCGTATTTGGCCACGGTGAGGATGATATGCCAGGAAATCATTGGACGTTCCCTCCCTCGGTGTGGTCCGCTCCGGTTTCCCGCGGGGTGTTCCGCTCCAGGAAGTGGACATAGGCGTGTTCGAGATTCGGTTCGATGGGCCGCCCGGCGAATCCGTCCGGCTTGTCGCCCACCACCTGTACCTCCCAGCCCAGACCGGAGGGGATGGTGGCGACCACCGGGTATTTTTCCTTGATGACTTCCAGTTCCTCGTCGGTGGTCTCGATGAGCCAGACATGGCCGCGGGCCTGGGAGACGAGGGCTTCCGGTGAGCCGGAGAAAACCAACTGTCCCTGATGGAGCATGGCCATGTCCGTACAGGTGCTGGAGATGTCCCCCACGATATGGGTGGAGAGAATGATGATGCGCTCTCCTCGGCTCAGGTCGGCCAGAAGGTTACGGAAACGGAGGCGTTCCTCCGGGTCCAGCCCGATGGTCGGCTCGTCCACCACCAGGATCTTCGGATCGCCGATGAGCGCCTGGGCGATGCCGAGACGGCGTTTCATACCGCCGGAAAGCTTGTTGGCCAGACGCTCCCGGGCCTCGAAGAGCCCAACCGACTCCAGCATCTTTTCCACGGCCTCGCGACGGGCGCTGCCGCTTTTCACCCCGGAGAGCGCGGCGGAATAGTCCAGATATTCCCAGGTCTTGAGCCTTGGGAACATCCGGAATTCCTGGGGAAGATATCCCAGCATGCCCCGTATCCGCCCCCGGTCCTTTTTCAGGTCCAGGCCATCGAAGGAAACCGTTCCCGCGGAGGGTTCCATAAGGGTGACCAGGATGCGCATGAGCGTGGTCTTCCCGGCGCCGTTGGGGCCCAGAAGACCGAACATGCCGTTCCCGATTTCCATATTCACCTGCTTCAGGGCCTGTTTGCCCGAGGAGTAGGTCTTGCTCAGATCTTTTACCGTTATTTGCATACGGGCCGTTCCTCTATGATGGGTTTTCCTGTCTTGTCATATCAGACGAGGACGGGATAGGATTCGTTTAGTGTTCAAACTCGATTGATGAGGAAATTTACCTTTATTAACATAATTGTACCACGGAACGGGCTGAAGGGCACTTGACGCCTTTATAAAATTCGACATTCCGGGAACCTGAAAGGTTTAAGACGCGGGAGAACATGATTGCGGAAAAGTATATACCACGATCTCACTTCAACGCACCCCGCATCTGCGGCGAGCACGGCATCGAATCGGGGACGCCAAAGGGTAAGGATAGAGACAAAGGCACAGGGGACACAAGGGGGAAATATGTCTGCACCCGGGGATTTTCGAAAAAAAGGATGAACTGCTGATGAGGCGCTTCTTCGGTTTCTCACCACTCCTGTCATCCGAACTCCCGGTTCGGACCGCGCCCGGCGCGTTTCGGGTTCTGAAAAAAACGGCCCCCGCCCTGGCCGCGAAGAGGGGATGATCGCGATATCAGGGGAAGGGGCCGTTCCGGACACTGGTTCGGAAATTACGGAAAAGGGTTACCGGTTGCCGCCCCCCTGACGCTGCTGCCACTGCTGCCGCTGCTCTTCCTGCATGGCCCGGTACAGTTTCTGCTGGGCGGGGGTGAGCACGGATTCGATTTCCTTCTGATTCTGTTCGTGTTCTTTCTGCATGGCGGCCATTCTCGCCTGACGGTTGCCATCCTGCTGACCGCCCTGCTGACCGCCCTGCTCCATCTGCTGGCGCATCTCCTCCATGCGTTTCTGCATGACCTGGTTCTGTTTCTCGAAGATGGTCTTGAGCTTCTTTTTCTGGTCCGCGGAAAGTTTCAGACGCTTGTCCATGTTGGCGATACGATCATCCACGTTCATGCCCATGCCGCGGCCGTTGCCGAAACGGGGCATGGCTTCGAACTTCTTCTGCTGGGCGGGAGTGAGCACCTTCTTGATTTCGGCGTTTATCTGCTCGGAACGCTTCCGGAAATCATTCTGGGTGTTGTTCTGCTGCTGCATGCGCTGACGGCGCGCCGCCGCTCCGGTGGCGCCTTTGTCTCCGGACGGGGATGCTTCCTTGAACGCCTTTTCGTAGATGGCCTTGATTTTTTTCTGCTGGTCGGCGGTGAGCGTGAGTTCGCGGTTGAGCCGTTCCACCATGCGGTCCGGGTTCATTCCACGGCCCTGGCCGCCGCGCTGCTGCTGCGATTGCATGTTCTGTGCGGAGGGGGCGGTGGTCAGGGCGAGAAACGGAAGACAAACCACCGTGAGAAATGCAACAAGTCTGGTCATGATCTATTCCTTTCATAGTGAGCGGTTTCAGAAATTGGACAGACAGGGGAGAGGGATGGTTTAACCCCGGAGATGGAAAAAATGTGCTTTCCCGGACTTTTTCTCCGGGTAGAAGGATCGCGGGTACTGAACCTCTGCTATCCGGGGGAGAAGACCTCCGCGTCCGCCCTCGTGATGGGTCGCCCGCATTCTTTTGGCGCTTTCCCTCGCGCGAAGGGGGCGGCGCGCTTTCACCATGCCTGGAATGTCATGTCGTACAGGTCAATTGCGCGGCTCACCGCGCCGCCACGCACGCGGGCGATTGCGGACGGACTTGATATAAACATTGAAATTCACACAATTTTTTCATATTTTACCGGATCGGACGAGTGTCTCCGAAAAATCATGCGAAAGGATACGGAATTGAAACGGCGTCTGAAAATATTTGCCGGGCAGTCCAACCCGGGACTGGCCGGGGAAATTTGCGATGCGCTTTCCATCGAACCGGGCCGGATGACGTACAAGAAGTTTTCCAATTGTAACATCAAGGTCCGGATCGAGGAAAGCGTTCGGGAGGACGATGTGTTCGTCCTGCAGTCGGGGTATCCGGAAACCAACGAGGGGCTCATGGAACTCCTCATCATCATCGATGCGCTCAAGTACGCCTCGGCTTCCCGCATCACCGCGGTCTTGCCCTATTATCCCTATGTCCGCTCCGACAAGAAGGACGAACCCCGCATTTCCATAACCGGACGCCTGGTGGCAGACCTGCTCGAAACCGCCGGCGCGAACCGTATTCTCACCATGGATCTCCATGCTCCCCAGATCGTGGGTTTCTCCCGTATTCCGGTGGACCAACTCCAGATCAAGGACACCATGAGCAACTATATAAAGGAAAAAGGCCTGTCCAATTATGTGGTTGCGGCGCCGGACGTGGGGTCCGCCAAACGCGCGGAAGGATTCGCCCGTAAACTGGACGCCCCCATGGTGGTTATGGACAAACGGCGGTACTCGGACAACGAAAAACCCACCATCCTGCGGATCATCGGCGATGTACAGGATCGCGACTGCATCATCATCGACGACGAGGTCAGCACCGGCGGCTCCATGATTGAGGCCTGCCACGCACTCCGTCAGCACGGCGCCCGTAACCTGATCGCCGGATGCACCCACGGCGTTCTGACCGGGAATGCCCTCGAACGCATCCAGGAGTCCGAGATCAGCGAGTTTGTGACCACCAACACCATCGACCAGTCACGGAGCGCCGCGTTTCCCAAGATCACCGTGCTCAGCGTCGCCCGCCTCTTCAGCGAGGCTATCGCCGCCATCCACATGGGGACCTCGGTTTCCAAGCTGTTCATTTGAAAAGCGAGGGGCAAAGGGGCAAAGGCGCGGAGGGACAAAGGGGAAAGACAAAACCCCGCCAGATCCCATGGGTCGCGTACGTTTGCTGCGTCCCATCCCCTTCCGCGCCGAAATTGCCCTGGTCGCGTCCCCCGGCGTACGCCGGGAGCGCTTTTCCCTTTACGCCTTTGTCCCTTTTCTTTTCTTCCTTCTTCTGACCGGAGGCCCCATGCTCAAAGTGCTCATCCTCCACGGTCCCAATCTGAATCTCCTGGGGGTGCGGGAGAAATCGGTGTATGGCGCCCGGACATTCGAGGAAATAAATCTGGAGTGCGTCCGGTACGGCGAATCCCTCGGGATGACCGTGGATACCTTCCAGTCCAACAGCGAGGGCGCGATCGTGGACGCCATTCACGACGCCCGTGAACGGTACGCCGGGGTGGTCATCAATCCCGCCGCCTACACCCATACCAGCGTGGCCATCCGCGACGCCATCGCCGCGGTGGACATCCCCTTTGTCGAGGTGCATCTTTCCAATATCCACCGTCGCGAGGAATTCCGGCGGGTATCGTTCACCGCTCCGGCATGTGTGGGCCAGATCAGCGGTTTCGGCCCGGATTCTTACCTTTTGGGGTTGGATGCTCTCCGCCGTATTCTGACGCGGAGTGCGGTCTGACCGGATTCTTTCCGTTTCTCTCTGGAACCATATCCGCGTTCATGACGTCCTTCCTTCTCCGGAAGACGGTTCGACGGCGCTTCGGCCCGTAACGGCCCATGCTTCCCTCCCTCCTTTCCGGGTGAGCCGGGGAGTCCGGAACCCCATCGGACGTCTCCCCCGCAAGGCGATGAGAAATCCATGACATCCCGATGACCGGGGCCGAAAATTTCATGGGAAAAACGTGAAAAAAGCGCTTTGAAATCCCGAAAAAAATATGATATTTAGAGTAGAATATGTTTTGCTTCAAAATGGATTATTCGCTATTTTAGGCCCGGTTAAATTTTATTGCGAGAGAATCGGTTACACTGGACATACCAGATAGATTCGGGAGGAGTCGTTGAGTACCGCTCTTACTTTCACCCATCTGCCCGATGTTCCCCTCTTTGCGCGCGGCAAGGTTCGTGACGTTTATGATCTGGACGACCGGCTCCTGATCGTCGCCACCGACCGTATCAGCGCCTTCGACTGCATCATGCCGAATGGAATACCCGGGAAAGGGAAAATTCTCACCGAGATGTCCCTTTTCTGGTTCGATCATGTGCGCGATATCGTCCCCAATCATCTGGTTGCCTCACGGGTCGATGATTACCCGGAGGAGTTGCGTAAATACCGCGACCAGCTCGAGGGCCGTTCCATGATCGTCCGAAAGGCCCGGCGCATCGATGTGGAGTGCGTGGTGCGGGGATATATCACCGGCAGCGGCTGGAAGGAATACCGCAAGCAGGGCTCGGTATGCGGAATTTCCCTTCCCGCGGGACTTGTCGAGGCCCAGCGGCTTCCGGAAACGATTTTCACTCCCACCACCAAGGCCGAGACGGGGCATGACGAGAATATCGGGTTCGAGACGGTCGCCGGCATGATCGGCGATACACTCGCCGCCGAAATTCGCGATCTCTCCATCGCCGTTTACGAAAAGGCGCGGGCCTACGCGGAAACACGGGGAATCATCATCGCGGATACCAAGTTCGAATTCGGGCGGGTGGATGGGAAAACCATCCTGATCGACGAGATACTCTCACCCGATTCCTCACGGTTCTGGCCCCGTTCCGGGTACCGTCCGGGAGGCTCGCAGCCCTCGTTCGACAAGCAGTTCGTCCGTGACTATCTCGAAACCCTGGACTGGGACAAGACTCCCCCGGCTCCGGCGCTTCCCGAAGAAATCGTGGAGAAGACGCTGGAGAAGTATCGCGAGGCCCGGAACCTCCTGCTGGGGTGAACGCCGTCCCGCCGATGATACCGGCGGAGATTTTTTCGGAAAGGGCGGCAGGCTGGAAAATACCGTCCGCTCTTCTCCGGGTATTGTGAATCTGTTTGGTTGTCCGCATGAAACATTCCAGTATGCCATTTTCCGTGAATCATACTCTCACATGTCGCACCGCCTGTTGTCCGGAGGAACCATCCGTCCCCGCGATTGCCGGGGCATGGCTTACCCCATATGGTGAATCGGGCTGAAGTGTATGCCCTTGGAAAGGAAGAGGAAGTGATGCATGAGAACCGTGTGAAGAGCGCTCTCCTCAGTGTTTCGGATAAAACCGGGCTGGTGGAGTTCGCCCGGTCCCTGAGAGAGATGGGAGTGACCATCATTTCCACCGGCGGGACCGCCCGCTCCCTTCGCGAGGCCGGCATCGAGGCGACCTCCATCGACGAGATCACCGGTTTCCCCGAAATCCTGGGCGGACGGGTGAAAACCCTGCATCCCAAGGTACACGGCGCTTTGCTCGCCATACGCGATTCCGAGGAGCATCTCCGTCAGTTACGGGAAAACGGCATCGGATTCATCGACCTGGTGGTGGTGAACCTCTATCCCTTTGAAAAGACGGTGGCCCGTGAGGATGTATCCATCGAGGACGCCATCGAGAATATAGACATCGGCGGACCCACCATGCTGCGGAGCGCGGCGAAGAACTGGCGTTTCGTGGGCGCGGTCTGCGATCCCGCCGATTATGCCACGATCGTCGCGGAACTCCGCGAGGCGGGCGCTCTTTCCGATGACACGAGGAAGCGTCTCGCCGCGAAAGTGTTCCGTCACACCGCCGATTACGACGCCGCCATCGACCGGTTCCTCTCGAAACGGTTCCTGGACGAGGACATCCTCCGGCTTACGTATACCAAGGGGGTGTCGCTCCGGTATGGCGAGAACTGGCATCAGAAAGCGGAGTTCTTCCGGGATGAGACGCTCGCCTATCCCAACCTGGGGACCGCGGAGCAGATCTGGGGCAAGCAGCTTTCCTACAACAACTATATCGACATGACCGCCGCGATCGCCTCGGTGAAGGATTTCGCCCCGCAGCCCGCGGTGGTGGTGATCAAGCACACCAATCCCTGCGGACTCGCCACCGGGAAGAGCATCGCGGAAGCGCTCCGCGCGGCCTGGGATGGCGACCGGGTGAGCGCATATGGTTCGGTGATCGCCTGCACGCGGCCGTTTGACGCCGAGGCGGCGGAATTCCTCCGCGGGCGTCTGGTGGAGAGCATCATCGCCCCCGAGTTCAGCGAGGAAGCGCGCGAGATATTGGGCCGCAAGAAGAATATCATGCTGGTCAAGCTGGATGTGGCCGGTGTGGGCAGCCCCGATACCCCGGTTTACCGTCAGGTGCTGGGCGGCATGCTCCGCCAGAATCCGGACCATGAGGTGTGGGAGAAGTGGCGGGTGGTGACGAAGCGTGAATTCCCGGAATCCGCGAAGGATCTTGCACGATTCTCCATGATCGCGTGCAAGAACACGAAGTCGAACGCCATCGTTCTCTGCGAGGAGTACGAACCCGGCTTCTATCATGTTCTGGGCATGGGCGCGGGTCAGCCGAACCGGGTGGACAGCCTCCGGAAGCTGGCGGCCACCAAGGCCCGGGAAAATCTGGAGACTGCGTATAGGGAAATCAACCCGGGAGAGGAAAGGGAAACATGGATTGCGTCACGGATGGCCGCGGCGGTCATGGCTTCGGACGCCTTCTTCCCGTTTGATGATACAGTCCGCGAGGCGGTGGCGGTGGGCGTTCGCACCATCGTGCAGCCGGGCGGCTCGGTGAGAGATGACGAAGTGATCGCTGCCGCCGATGAACTCGGTGTGGCCATGGTGTTTACCGGCATGCGGCATTTTATGCATTAATTTGCAGGAAGCACGGAGAGAGAGCATGGGTTTCATGAGCAGTTTGATGTCGAGCGACATCGGAATCGACCTGGGGACGGCCAATATTCTCATATATGTTCGGGACGAGGGGATCGTGGTGGACGAGCCCTCCGTTGTCGCCATCGAAGCCAAAACCCGACGGGTGCTGGCGGTCGGCCACGAAGCGAAGGAAATGGTGGGGAGAACCCCCGGCGAAATCTACACCGTGCGCCCCTTGCGCGAGGGTGTGATCGCCGACTTCGAACTCACCGAGGAAATGCTGCGCATCTTCCTCAAGCGGGTGATCAAGAGCCGCTTCCTGGTCCGCCCCCGTATCGTGATCGGCGTTCCTTCCGGCATCACCGAGGTCGAAAAGCGCGCGGTCCGTCTCTCCGCCGAGCGGGTCAACGCCCGTGAGGTGCACCTGGTCACCGAACCCATGGCGGGCGCCATCGGGGTCGGCATCAACGTGCACGAGCCGGTCGGGACCATGGTCATCGACGTGGGCGGCGGCACTTCCGAGATCGCGGTCATCGCTCTTTCCGGCATCGTCAATGGCGCCACCTCCATCCGTATCGGCGGAGACAAGCTGGACGAGGCCATCGTGCAATACCTGAAAAAGAACTACAACCTCCTGGTGGGCGAGCGCACCGCCGAACAGATCAAGAAAGAGATCGGCAGCGCCTGCAAACTCGACCAGGAAATGGAAACCCAGATCCGTGGCCGCGATCTCGTGGCGGCCATTCCTCGCACCATCACCATCAGTTCCGTCGAAATCCGCGAAGCCATCGCCGATCCCCTGAGCGCCATCACCGATGCGGTCATGCTCTCCCTGGAACGCACTCCTCCCGAAGTGGCGGCGGACATTCTCGACAGGGGAATCATCCTCACCGGCGGCGGAGCGCTCCTTCGCGGTTTTGACAAGCGGCTGCGCGAGGAAACCAGCCTTCCGGTGCACGTGGCGGAAGATCCGCTCACCTGCGTGGTTCGTGGAACGGGCAAGATTCTCGAGAACATTCCGGTGTACAGAAAGGTTCTGTATTGATCCATGCGCCGCTTCCTCCAGTTTATCACGGAGTACAGACGGTCGGTAACCCTGGTCGTGGCACTCTTCCTGTCTGTTTCCCTGATGCTCATGGGGGAGGGCGCAAAGACCCATTTTGCCCGGGCGGTAACCACCGCCATCTTTAACACCGGCAAGTTCACTCTTTCCTGGGGCATTTCCATGCTGGACCTCTGGAAAGAGAATCGTGAACTGCGCTTGCAGAATCTCGAACTGACCTGGAAGGTCAGCCAGAATACCGTCGCCATGAAAGAGAACGAGCGCCTCCGCCATATGCTCGGACTGAGGCAGAAGAACTCTTTCACTCTGGCCGCCGCAAACGTGCTCGGACGGGATACCGACCGGGTGGTGAACGCGCTGGTCATCGATATCGGCTCCCGCGACGGGATCCACAAGAACATGGCGTGTGTTACCGCCGACGGCCTCGTGGGGCGGGTGTGTGAAGTGTACTACGCTTCATCCAGCGTGCAGCTCATCGCCGACACCAACTCGCGGGTTTCGGGAATGGTTGTCGCCCGTAACGCTTACGGGGTGGTGAGCTGGGACGGCGGGAGGTTTCTGCGGATGTACGGCCTTCCGCTCATCAATGACGTGAAGATCGGGGACATGGTGTATACCACGGGTCTCGGCGGGGTTTTCCCCGCGGGCATTCCCATCGGGATCGTGGCGCACCTCCCCCGTAAGGAAGTGGAGATATACGCCAGCATAGACCTGAAACCCGCGGTGGATTTTTCACGGGTTCACGAGCTTTTCGTACTCAAGGGTTCGGAACGCTCCGACATCTGGAACGACGGCAAGGGGCCGGGAAATTTCCAACGATCAACCCTCCAGTAGTGTGATGGCATGAACATCCTGAGAAACGTGCTCCTCATCATTCTCGCGCTCCTGGTGCAGTCCACCGTGTATGGACGTATGGATTTATTCGGGATACGCCCGGATCTGGGGATGCTGGTGCTCATCTTCGTGGCCAGCGGCTCCGAGACCGCGGAGTGCGCCCTGTACGGGTTTCTCGCCGGGTTCCTTCAGGATGTCTATACTCCGGAATACCTGGGGTACAATTCGTTCGCCATGACGCTTCTGGGGTTCTTCCTCGGCATCCTGCGGGAAACGCTCACCGTGGAGAACTACGGGGTGAAAGTCCTGGTCACGTTCCTGGCCTGTCTGGTGCATGACATCATTTATCTGTCCTTTTACACGGCGCTCGATTTCTCCCTGTTCTGGCGGCTCTTCCTGAAAGGGAGCGTCGCCGGAGCGCTGTATACATCGGTTCTGGCCGTCCTGTTCATTTCAGCGTACGAATGGACTACCGGGGGAGGCTTGCGGGTTGTCTTACGGGAATTCACCGGGTTCCGAAAGTAGAATGGGGGCCAGCAAGGCCTGGCCGCTGCTGTATGTCGCTTTCGGGCTCATGATCATCATCGTCCTCCGTCTCTTCCAACTGCAGGTCATGCACGGGAGGGACTATTTCCTCATCGCGGAGCTCACCCGTCTGAAACGGGTGATCATCGAGGCTCCCCGCGGTTCCATCCTCGATCGCAACGGCGCCATACTCGCGGAAAACGGACTGAGTTACTCCATCACCGTGGACCCTCAGGAAGGGGACAAGGCCGAGCGGAGCGTGGGCTATCTGGCCGCTCTCGCCGGACTTCCCCAGGACGAACTGGGGGAACAGGTGCGCGAGATCCGCAAAAAGTACCACAATCCGGTCAAACTGTTCAAGGACGCCGATTTTCGTCTCCTCTCCCTGGTGGAGGAGCACAAGAGCGACCTCCCCGGTCTGGGGAGCATCATCGAACAGCGCCGCAGTTATCCGAACGGGAAGATCGCGAGCCATATCATCGGGTACATGGGTGAACTGACCCAGGCCGAATACAGCAAAATGGGGAAAGAAAAGGGCTATTTCTACGGTGAGGCGATGGGCCGCGGCGGCATCGAGCGGTTTTACGAAAGCACGCTCAAGGGAAAGAACGGCACCAAGTTCCAGGCCAAGAACTATCTGAACCGTGTCATGGAAATGAACGACGCGGACGATATCAAGCCCGATCCCCCGGAGGCGGGCCACAGTCTGCATCTCACCATCGACCTCCGCCTTCAGAAAGCGGTGGAGGAAGCATACGGCGACAGTCTCATCGGCGCGCTGGTGGCGCTGGACCCCCGTAACGGCGAGATTCTGGCGCTTGTTTCCAAGCCCTCCTTCGACCCGAATGAATTCACCCATGTCATGACCAGCGCGCGCTACGACTCCCTGTTCAAAAATCCGGACAAGCCCCTGTTCAACCGCGCCATCCAGGCCACCTATCCGCCCGGGTCCACATTCAAGCCTCTGACCGCGCTGGCCGGGCTGGAGAGCGGATTCACCGAGGCGACCCGCTTCGGGGCCTGCGGGGGGGCCTACTATTTCGGCGGACGCCCCTTCAAGTGCTGGAAGAAGGGCGGGCACGGCTCTCTCGATCTCATCGGGGCCATCGCCAATTCCTGCAATGTTTACTTCTACCAGCTCGGGCGGGCGGTGGGGTTGGCGAACTGGCAGAAAGCGGGGCTGGCGCTCGGGTTCGGGAAAAAGACCGGCGTCGATCTCATCGGAGAGGAGCCGGGACGGCTTCCCACCACCGAGTACTACAAGAAGTCCAAGCGGTACTACTCGCCGGGCATGATGCTCAATCTGGCCATCGGGCAGGGAGAGAACGACGTCACCATAATCCAGCTTGCCCATTATGCCGGAATCATCGCCACGGAGGGTGTCAACGCCACGCCGCATCTCACCCTGGAACATTCGGTCCCTCCCCGGCGGGTCAAGGATATTTCCGTGGCGTCCTTCCGGACGGTCAAGAAGGGAATGCTGATGGTGACCACCGAGGGTACCGCGCGCTCGGTACAGGTGACGGGGCATCTCATCGCGGCAAAGACCGGGACGGCGCAGAACCCGCACGGCGCCGCGCACAAGTTGTTCGTGGGGTTCGCGCCCTATGGCAATCCATCCATCGCGGTGGCCTGCGTGGTGGAGAATATCGAGGACCAGGATCCCACCGCGGCGGTGAAAATCGCGAAACGGCTTTTTGAGGAATATTTCAAGGATTATCCCGACCCGGCGGTCGCGGTGGTGACTCCATGAAAAAGCTGCTCGACAGAAATCTGGACCGTGGAATCGCCTACGCCGTATTTGTTCTTATGGCGCTCGGCGTGCTCATGATTCACAGCGCGAGCCAGGGGGAGAACATGGCGTCTTCCAATTTCTGGCTGAAACAGGCCGCCTGGATGATTCTTTCCATCGGGATCATCGTCGCTATCATCGAAATCCCGGTTAAATACATCTATGCCCTGTCCTATGTGTTCTTCGGCCTCATGCTGGCGTGTCTGGTCCTGGTGGAAGTGGCCGGATCGACCGGCGGGGGGTCGGAACGCTGGCTCAAGCTGGGACCCCTGCGGTTTCAGCCTTCGGAATTCATGAAAGTGGGGATCATCCTCGCGCTGGCCCGATATCTGTCGTTCAAGAAAAACAAACCCATCGATTATTCCAAGGCGCTGATTCCGGGTCTCTTCATCCTGTTTCCCCTTCTGCTCGTGTTGAAACAGCCCGACCTGGGAACCTCCATGATCATCAGCGCGCTCCTTTTCCCCATGCTTTACTGGGCGGGGCTGGACAGCCGTCGCCTTTTTTTCCTCATCGCGCCCATATTTTCAGCCATTTTCGCGGCGCCGTTCATTCCCTGGTTCAGTTGGGTGACCTGGATCATTTTCATGTTTCTCATCCTGGGAGTTCTTTACTATTCCCGGTACTCTCTGGGGAGCATGGGTCTGATTCTCGGAGTGAATATTCTTGCGGGAATCGCAACTCCCATCGCCTTCAATCGTCTTAAGTCCTATCAACAGGAGCGCATCACCACGTTCATCCGCCCGGAGGCCGACCCGCTCGGCGCGGGCTACCAGATTCTCAATTCCAAGGTTGCCATCGGGTCCGGCGGAATCCTCGGGAAAGGGATCGGGAACGGGAAGTATACCGAAATGGGATTTCTCCCCAAATCCCATACCGACTTCATCTTCGCCATCATCGGAGAGGAACTGGGGTTCATCGGCGCGGTGGCGGTCATCGGCATTTTCGCGTATATTGTCTATCGAGGAATCATGCTCGCCAATTCCATCCGCAACCCGTTCATGTCCCTCGCCGTGGTGGGAATTTCCGCGGTGTTCGTGCTTCACCTGTACGTGAACGTGGGAATGGTGGTCGGACTCATGCCGGTCACCGGCAAATCGCTGCCGTTCCTCTCTTATGGGGGGTCATCCTGCATCGCCAACGCGGTCATGGTGGGGCTCCTGCTCAATTTCAGCGTCAACCGTCACGACTTTTAGCGGACGACC
>CAYRTQ010000092.1:0-13713 GCA_964426865.1 uncultured bacterium | reverse complement strand
TTTTTTGTTCCGTTTTTCTTTCAGTTCTTACCAACTTTATCCAGTTGAAAGGGTATTAGGTGCCGTAATACTGGGTGGAATCCGCCGAGCTGTAATTGTCCGTGTAGATCCCGTCATAAGCCGAACCGTTCTGGCAGAAGAAGTGTCCGCCGGTTTCCTGGCCGCCGAACCGGCTGGAGGTATCCCCGGCGAGCGCGTAATATCCCATCCCGGTGCCGTCGGGGCCCAGGATGCCCAGAGTGACCGCGCCGATGTAATTGGTCATGGGAGCGGTGAAAAGGTTGGCGTCCGCTTCCAGCGAATAGACTTCCGGCGCGACGTTGAAATCGTTGCAGACCCAAGCTTTGCTGGAATTCTCGTCATAATTGTGATCGAGGAAATAGTCGCCGTTACGATTGGTCCAGACCAGGAAATCGTCCTCGTTGTCCAGGGCGGCGGAGGGATTCACCATCTGCTTGATACAGGAGCAATGGCAGTCGAGAAATACGAATCCGTTCTTCTCGGAGATAAAATTCGGCCCGCCGTTCATCTGGCCCCCGGCGGCCTTGTCGTCAGGATTGCTCCACCACGGGGAAAGGTCGACACGCTTCAGCAGGCTTCCCTCGAAATCATAAATATAGAGCGCCGATACCGGATCGATCAGATGGTGGTTCGAATCCCCGGTGACAAGATAGCTGCCATCGCAGACCACACCGGGTTCGGAATCCACGTTCGCGGAGAAAGTCGCGTACCCGTTGTCGCCGAAGTCGCCCTGCAGGACAGCCGCGCCGTTGGGGACCCACTGGTACTTGGCCAGTCCCTGCAGGGTGGATTCCTTGTTGAGAATCTGGATGTAGAAAGAGTCGAAATCGGTGGGAAGGAGCGCGGTGCGTCCCTGACGGCTCCAGCCCGTGGGCAGCGGGATTGTGGTGGTCTGCATGAGTCCCTGGTCCAGGGGATCGCCGCCGATCACCCAGCGCTTGGTGGCGTCGCTGTGCATCAGGGGATTGGCGAGCGGCGTTCCATCCTCGTCCGTCTCTTCGAGCGTGACCCGGTTCCCCGAGGGGTTGAAGACCTTGTTGACCGGGATCTTGGCGCTGAACGTGTCGAAACCGAAGAGATAGTAGGTATACACGCCCTCGGCGACCGGCTTTCCGTCCTTGTCGCTCCCGTCCCAGGTAATGAAATTGCTGCCGATCTGGAACGTGTAGGGATCGGAAACGAAGACACAGGTATCGATTTTGTTCACATAATGCCAACCCAGATACCCGTTGGTGACCGCGACGATATTCGGGGCTTCGTCCCGGGTATAAAGACTGAAGAGCACGGTCCCCGGTACGCCGCTGAGGGTCACCGGGATTTTCAGCAGGGAGCCGTCGAAATCGTACCGCACCGAGGCGGATGCGGAGAAATGCATCTTGCTGGGAAGAAACGGGACGGCGAAACACGCCGGGACGGCGATAAACAGCGCGGTCATCACCACGAGAATCTTTTTCATCATCTTCTCTCCCGATAACATGTGTGCGGCAATGGGGGAATATCACGGTATCATGTTCGCACTTTTCCTCCTTTCCGGGCGCGGCGCGCCGTTTCCCGGGGATGCAATCCCGCCCATGCGCTCTGCGCTCCGCGCGGACGGAGACGGAACGGAAAAGGTGGGCAGCCTCTGTAACTTTGTATATGGCTCATCATGAATTTTATTATTCCAGCTTCACAATGTCAAGATGTATTTGCCCTGTTTCCTGCTGGGTTTCCGCGGGGTATCGTTATGTGATGCGCCGCAAGGCAGTCCTCACCCCCGGGTCCTTTCCCGCCAAAAGAGCGGACAAATGGCCGGGGCGTCGCGCCGTGCCACAACGAACGATTCTCGTCCACGTCAGCGGAATTATTTATATATTATACTTATACCATTATCCGGCTGTCGCGAATATATCCATTTCCGGAGAAGCTCCCATGAACAGACAATCGGACCGGACAGCGGACCTGAAACAAGCGGTTGTGTCACTGCGGGAGGAATTTGCGCGATGCGGACAGACCGGGGATGAACTCCGGAGCCGTGTCGAAGACCTCGAAACGCTGGCCGAGGGGATCAAGACCGAACTGGCCGACGCCCGAGCCCAACTGAAGAGAGAGAGCGAGGGGCGGAAACGGTTCGAGAAAAGTCTGCGGGAAAGTGAAGCGCGTTTCCGGTCGGTCCTGGAAAATTCACTGGACGCCGCATACCGTCGCGACCTGAACATCGACCGGTATGACTACGTCAGCCCCGTGATCGAGCAGATCACCGGCTTTACCGCCGGGGAATTCAGTCTGCTGAGCATGGAGAACATCATCGAACATATTCATCCGGACGACCGGGAGGCCATGATCGCGAAAGTCGAAGCGGTGATGCACGGCACATGCGCCTCGGAGAGAATCGAATACCGGTTCCGGAGGAAGGATGGCGAATACCGCTGGATCGCGGATTATTTCCGGGAGATCGCGGATGAATCCGGAACTCCGCGGTACCTGGTCGGCGCGGCGAGGGAAATCACCGGGCGCAGGCAGGTGGAGGAGGAATTGCGGGAGAGCGAGGAACGCTTCCGCACTCTGGCCGAGAACAGCCACGCCGTGGTGGGCTTCCTGCAGGACTCCCGGTTCGTCTATGTCAATCCCTATTTCGAAAAAATCAGCGGATATGGCCCGGAAGAGATTTATTCTTCCGACTTTTCGTGTTTCATCCATCCGGACGACCGGGAGATAATGGCGGACCGGGCGCGTCGAAGGCTGGCCGGGGAGCCGGTGGAAACTCACTATGAATTCCGCATACTCACCAAATCGGGCGAAACCCGCTGGATCGATTTCTCTCCCTCCCTGGTCATGCTGAAGGGAAAGCCGGCGATTGCCGGAATCGGGATCGACTTCACCGAGCGCAAAATGGCGGAAGAGTCGTTGCACGTCCGATCCTCGGAGCTGGAAACCGTGCTTGACGCTGTCCCCGCCGCGGTGTGGATCGCGCACGATCCCCTGGGGCTTCAGATCACGGGAAACCGGCTTTCCTATGAATGGCTCGGCCTGCCGGTGGGCGCCAACATGTCCAAATCCGCCCCGGAAAACGAGCGTCCGGATACTTTCCGGCTGTTCCGGAACGGGGTGGAACTCGGCGCTGAAGAAATGCCGGTGCAGGTCTCGGCCTCGGGCATCGAAATCCGCAATTTCGAATTCGACATCGTCTATCCCTATGGCGGGGTTCGGCATATGCTGGGCAACGCCACTCCCCTGCGCGATGAGTTCGGGAACCCCCGGGGATCCGTTTCCGCGTTCATGGACATCACCGACCGTAAACACGCGGAGGAGAAGGTTCGGGAAAGCGAAGAGATCATGCGGTACATCGTCAAGCACGATCCCAACGCCATCGCCGTATACGATAAGGGAATGCGCTACGTGGCGGTGAGCGACCGCTTCCTCCATGATTACGGCGTCAAGGAGGAGGATGTCATCGGACGGCGTCATTACGATGTATTTCCGGAATTGCCCGAGAAATGGAAGGATGTGCATCAACGGTGCCTGAGCGGCGCGGTCGAGCGGAACGATGACGACCAGTTCGAGCGTCCGGACGGTTCCATTACCTACAACCGCTGGGAATGCCGTCCCTGGCGCCGCGCGGACGGCAGTATCGCGGGGATGATCCTCTACAGCGAGGTGACCACGGAGCGGAAGAAAGCCGAACTGGAGCTCCGGGCAAGCGAAATTCGCTTCCGGGCGGCGGTGGACAATTTCCCGGGGGTTTTCATCGTGTATGACTCAGGGCGGCATATTCAATTCATGAACCGTCAGGGGATCGAAAAGGCCGGGCGACCCCTGGAGGAAATTATCGGCCGCTTCGACGAGGAGGTGTTCCCGCCCGAAACCACCTCCAAATACCTGCCTTCGCTCCTCCGGGCCATCGAAACGAAAACGCGGCAGATGCTGGAAACCAATCTGGCCACCCCGAAAAAGGAATACTGGGTGATCATGAATCTGATCCCGTTGCTCACCGATGAGGGCGATGTGTGGCAGCTTCTGTTGATCAGTCAGGACATCACCGAACGCAAGCAGGCGGAGGAACGGGCCAACTCTCTGAACGAGCGGCTGCGTCGCCAGGCGGAACAGCTCGCCGTCGCCAACCGTGAAATGGAGGCGTTCAGCTATTCCGTTTCCCATGACCTGCGGGCCCCGCTGCGGAGCATCGACGGGTTCAGCGCCGCGCTTCTGGAGGACTTTTCGGACAAACTGGGAGAGGAGGGAGGGGACTATCTGGAGCGTATCCGCGCCGCGGCCCAGCGCATGGGGCATCTGATCGACGATCTCCTGAACCTCTCCCGCGCCTCGCGGGCGGAGATGCGTCAGCGGACAGTGGATCTCAGTGTCATCGCGAAAGACATCCTCAACGATCTCCGGAAAATGGACCCGTCCCGAGAAGTCGAAACGGCTGTCCAGGAGGGTATTACCGCGGAAGGAGACCCCGATCTCCTGCGTCAGACACTGGACAATCTCCTGCGGAACGCCTGGAAATTCACCTCGAAAACCGTTCATGCCCGGATCGAGTTCGGAGCCGCGCGGGAAAACGGCCATACCGTGTATTTCGTGCGGGATAACGGCGCGGGATTCGACATGCGGTATTCAGACCGTCTGTTCATCCCGTTCCGCCGCCTGCATTCGGAGGATGAGTTTCCGGGAACCGGCATCGGGCTTTCCATCATCAGCCGCATCGTGCACCGTCACGGCGGCGAAATCTGGGCGGAAGGAGCGGTGGGTGAGGGAGCGGCCTTTTTCTTCACCCTGCATGCGCCGCGACCCGCGCCCAAGTCCGAACTGGCCGCCGAGAGGGGATAAGGGAAAAGAGCGGGGGCAAAGACACGGGGACATACCGGGAAAAGACCGCCGGTACAAGTATCAGGAACGCCGGAGCGGCGTCACAGCGTCAGATTCACTTGCTTTTCCGCCTGAAGCACCTTGAAACCGAACGTTTCCCGGACGTTTGGCCCCGCCAGGTTCCCGCCATCCTTCCCCGTCTTTCGCAGCACCTCCCCGGACTGGGCGCGGGGACTGAACAGCACGGTGATCATGTAGGGACCCCGGGCGAAAGCCGGAGTGCGGGGCGGGGTGATGACAACGGTGTATCGCCCGTTCTTCACCGTGGTTTCCTCGCCGACCGCCATGTCGGATTCGCTGTCCCGAAGACCGGAGACATCGAAATCCACGCTCAGGAGCGATCCATCGGGCAGGTCGGTGGTCCCGGTCACGGTCACCGTGCCGCTCTCTGCGGTCACCGTATCGATGGTGAGCCGGGTGAACCCGGCCTTGCGCGGCGTTCCGGCCGCCGGGGCGGTTTCCGGTGACTGCGCCGCGCGCCCCCGCCAGAGGGAGGAATCTGCGGTTACGACGAACAGAACGAGAAAAACCGCTGTCGCCAGTCCATACCCAAGGAGCGCGCCGCCACGGGATGCGCGGCGTCCGGGCAGGACCAGCCCGGGACGAACCAGCCCGATCACCAGCCCCGCCACGCACAGGATGGCGAGCGCCAGAAACAGGTATTCCATGAGTGTTCCTCCATTTCCGGAATGTTTTCTTCCCCGGTATATAAAATATACGGTATTTTGGTATTTGTCCCCCGGCTTTTATACGAATTCTGGATCAAATGCGTGATCGCTCATTCGTCTCAGATGTTCGCATGAGAAAAATATTCCATATTCCGATTTGAGGTGAATGTTATGACCGATACCCTGTTCGGCGCCATCGCCGAAACCCTCATCCGGGGGAAAGACCGGGCATTGAGCGAACTGGCCCGGTTTCTCGCCAATCGCCTGCAACTGGCGCGGTATGGCGAAATGACCGGATTCACCGCGGATACCCTGAAGAAGGAAATACACTTCGCGCTCCGGCTCAAGGGCGAGACGGAGCTCATCGAAGCCCGGATCACCTATTGCCTGGAGCGGAGCGGGGGAAAGACCCTCCTCACCGCGGAGCGGATCTGGATTTCACGGGAATGGGTGAACCGTCTGTTCAACGATATGGCGCAATCCCGTGGACGCTGTGTGGAACTCCCCCCCGGCGCGGCCCTGGCGGCGAAAATCCTGGGCCTGTGAGCGGCCGGTAACGCGCGGCATCATTGGGGAGAAATGATCGCGGCATCGAGGAGATTGAGCAGGTAGACCGCCGCGGCGGCTCCGAACAGGATGGCGCGGAGATCGTTTCCACGACGCGTGACAGCCCCTCCGGCAAGCGTGACGGACTGGAGCGCCGCGAAGCGGAACGCGGCGGCCGGACGCCCGGAATACCGCTGGCCATACCCGGGGAGCGCCGCGCTCCGCAGCAGCGCCCGCCTTCCGGTCTTGGGAACGAGGACCCGCTCGATGTGGAGGGGGATGTCCCGGTCCACGGCGATACGCTCCCGTATGGTTTCATATCCGTCGCGGCGGAGGGTGAGCAGGTAATCGTCCGCGGCCAGGGTGAAATCGAGCAGCGGGGTTTCGCCGGCCCGGTCGCCGTCAAGGAGAACCTCGACCCCTTCGGGGAGTGTCTCCACGCTGATCCGGGGCCGCGCGGAGAGCGTGTAGACCAGCTCGCGGGTCATTCCGGGCAAAATGGTGACATCCCGCAGCATGGTGGTGTATCCCGGCAGGGAGAACCGCACCGTATGCCGTCCCGGAGAGAGCGACAGATCCTCCCGAGGCGCCGTCCCGGCGCTGCGGCCGTCCACGGTGATCTCCGCGCCCTCCGGCGTCCCCCGGCACACGAGCGCGCCGTGCGCGGCCATCGTGTAGCTGAACCGTCGCCGTTCTCCGGGAGCGATCACCACTTCCCGCGCGGTTTCCCGGAATCCCTCGAGACATACGGTCACCGTGTACCGCCCCGGCGCGAGCGGATAATTACGAACCGGGGTCAGGCCGATATACTGGCTGTCGATGAGCGCCCTGGCGGCGAGGGGAGTCCCCTCGATGGATATTGCGGCCTCTTCCGTCTCCCCGCCGGAAAGGGAGAGGACGTCCGCCGCTTCCCGCATGCGGTCCAAAGGGAGCGGATCGGGCGGATGCTCCCCGGTGAGCAGTTCGCACCCCACCAGCGGCAGGAGATCGATTACCCCGTCGATATTCCCCTCGCGTGTTCGGCTGACCGAACGGATCACCCGGGAGGTCTCCACATCCACCATGCGGACGGAGATGAAGCAGGTTTCCCCGATGCGTCCCGCCGAACCCACGATGATCCGCTGCACCGAGAGCATCTTTCCGAATTCCACCGCGGAAGCCACATCGACGCCGCCCAGGTCCTGAAACCGGTACTGGTCCAGCAGATGATCCATGCGGGAGCGTTCGAGCAGGGAGAAGCGTTCCCTTCCGGGCGGGAAAGGCTCCTGGAGAATGCGGGAGACGCTGGTGTGCAGAAGTTCGGTCAGGGTCGACGCCTCGTTCGCGGTGATTCCCATGCCGGCGAGCGGGGTTACCGCCAGCCCGGGGACCGTTTCCGGCGAAGCGGACGACACAGCGCCCCCGGCGCAGAGCAGGAGGGCGAGAAGGGGGGGGATGACGGTGCGGAACCCGGACCGGTTATCCATGGCGCTCTCACCTGGTAATCCGTGGCAGGAGCATTCCCGTCGACGCCGGAGCGCCGGAATCGGGGCGGGAGGGGGAAGGCGCGCCCATAATTCATGAATACAATAAACATATTATACATATTGCGCTCCGCGCAAGAGTTTTTTGGTTCTTCGCGGTTTTCAATCGGTAGATCAGGCCGGACGCCAACTGCATTTGCCGGTTGCAAAGGCGCTTTCGTGGGGTAAGGAATACCCTTGCCCTTCCCACTGCCTCTGTACTTTTCTGTACGCCCAGAAAAGTACCAAAAGAGGGCGGTCCGGGAAAAGCCAAAGATTCCCCGTGTACGGCATGGCTTCCGGGGACCGCTGAACTCGCTGTCGCTCGAACAGCAGCGGTCCAATGCCCCGGAATCCATACCATACCCGGGGGGCTTTTCCAAAACAGGCGAAAACCACACGAGCACCATTTACCCACAAAAACTGCGGAGAACCAAAAAAGCCTTGCCGCGCCGGGAATCCCGGCGCGGCAAGGCGTGTGTTCGTCACATGACGGTGCGTTTCTATTCGGCGCTCTCGACGGAGGGACGGGCCGCGAGACGGGCCTTCTTCTCCTTCGCGGTTTCGGAATGGATGATTTCGAGCACATCCTTTCCCCCCCGGATGATCGCCCAGAAGGCGACGCCCCAGAACAGCGCTCCGGCGACGAGAAAGATTCCCATCCATATGTAGGTCGGAGTCATATCCATGTCAGCGCTCCTTTGCGAGCAGGGGGGTGATATCCCGGGGCGGGTTCGTCTTCTGGGTGAGAAGAGACCCGATGACCATGCCCGCCGCGCCGAGACCGAACGAGGCGAACCCCGAGAAATTGGAATTGGTCAGCCAGTGCAGCGAGGGCGGCAGCGAGGACTGCATCCCGGAGAGGATGAGGAATGCCACCGGGGCGATGGCGCCGGTGACAAGCGCGGCATAGGCGCCCACGTTGTTGGCCTTCTTCCAGTACAGGCCGAATCCGATGGCGGAAAGAGCGCCCGCGGTGTAGATGTTCCCGGTGATGTATATATACTTGAGCGCGATGTCCGGCATCGTGTAGAGGAGGCCGAACAGCACGAGATAGATGCCGATGAGCGCCACCCAAACCCGGGTGATGTTCATGACCGCCTTTTCGGAGAGACGCCCCCCGAAGAGGATGGCGATGACATCACGGGTGATGACCGAGGCCCAGGAAAGCAGGTAGGAGGAGTAGGTGGACATGGAGGCCGCCAGCATGCCCGCGATGAGGATGCCGAGCACTCCGGTGGGCAGGATCGCGCCGAGCATGCGGGGCATGGCCGATATGGATGCCTCGCCGGTCAGCCCGGGGTAGAGCGCCAGCGCGATGACTCCCCAGAACATGGGGATCATGGCCCTTCCCGCGAAAGTCAGGCTGGAGAGGGTGAACACCCGCTTCCCGGTTTTGGGACTCTCCGAGGAGAGCGCCCGGGCCACTCCCGGCGCCCAGAGCGAGGCCGCCGCGAAATTGGAAAGCAGCATCCAGAAGACGAAGGTGAGACCCAGGTTGTCGTTGGTGAGCGGGTTGAACCCATCGGACCCCAGGGTGGTGGTGACCGCCTGCGCCACCTGGTCAAGCGAGACCGCCCGGAAAGCGAAAATGGTGGCGAGCAGCATGCCGAATGTCATGACCGTGAACTGCATGTAATCGGTGAATACCACGCTGAGCATGCCGCCGAACATGGTATAGAGGCCGACCACCACGAGCATGATCACCATGATGACCGCCACCGCGGAATCACCGAAGCCCATGGCGTGGCTCAGGAACACCCCGTCCAGTTTCAGGAACACCCCCATGTTCAGCGTTCCGCCGCAGAAGAGAAGCAGCCCGCCGATGACCCGCACCGGACGGCTGTAGCGCATCTCGTAGAACTCCGGAATGGTCATCACCCGGAGCTGCCGCAGCCCCTCGATAATGAATCCGGTGCGCCCCACCAGCATGTAGGCGGCAAGCAGGATGACTCCCACCACCATGGCCGCGAACCCGTTCTGATACCCGTTCTGGCCCATATACATGATGGTGACCGTGCCGAGTTCGGTGGCGATGAGGGTCGAAGTGCCCAACCCGATGCGGAGCCGTCTCCCGGCCACCAGATACCCGGAGAGATCGTCCACGTACCGCTTGGCGTACAGCCCGACGGCAACCGTTATGGAAAGATACGCGACAATGATTGTCCAGTCGATCCAGGTGAAATTCATCCATCCTCCGTTCGTTTGGCCTGGAAGGTATAATACCGCGAAATATCTGGACAATATGGTAATCGGGGAAAGGATGCGCAACTGTTTTCGTGGCGGAGCCGGGGGGGAATATTCCCATGAGCATCCGGGAGATACCGTTCCGGACGGATCGACCGCTCATCACCCGCCGGGTTGGACTCTCGAACTCTGTCAGCCGGAAGATACGGGGTGCAATCTTCGGTTGGCTGGCTTCGGCAAGCTCAGCCAGCGGTAGGCGCTCAGCCAGGGGCTGGAGCTGAGCCTGCGGACACTGAGCCTGTCGAAGTGTCGAAGCGCGGACCACCCGCCGTTATTGACTTGACCGTCCACTTTCTCCCTCTCCATCCACGAAATACAGGACCATTCTCGAAACGCGCATAAAGTATAATAAGCTCATTTTGTATAAATTATATATTGACTTCGCGCCAAAAGCGTGTATTTTTTCAGGAAAGCATGGTGCGCCAGCGCCAGAACGCGGCGCTCCCGCGATATCCTTTGACATCCCGTGCCGTCCCGACCGGGGCGGACGAACCGCATACATGAAAAAGCGAGGGTAGAATCATGGCAAGAGTAAAAAACAACGATTTCATCATCTGTCCCAACTGCGGCAAAAGGACCGAACGTCTCAACGGCCGATATCCCGATTTCTGCCCGGACTGCGGTGAGGATATGGCGGTACGGCTCGGGAGCGGTCGCTCGCACGACGATCTGACATTCGACTACGAGCGTGAGGACATCATGGATTACTACGAGCGTGAAGATTGGGAATAGCGTCCGGTGATCAGGGAGTCCGAAGGAGACCGGGAGCGAGCTGCCGAGCGGCGGCGTTTCCCGTGCCGCGCCAGCATTGCGCATAATAACCATTATGTAAACCCGAACGCGAACGGCAAAAAAAAAGACGCCCGTATCACCAGGCGTCTTCACAAAGCGAAATCAACGTTCCTACTCCTTGGGCGGCCACTCGGGAGAGGGCTCGGTCGCGGCATCGGGCTTCTTCCCGCAGGAAGCGGCGAAAAGGGCGACCAGCGCGGCGCTGACGCTGAGCAGAATATGAGAGATGAAGTTTCTCCGTGTTTCCATCGGGTCTCCTTTGGTGAGTACCTTGGCAGGGTGTGTCTTTTTAAACCCCCGTACAGGGTTTCAGACCCACGGGGCTACCATTTCTTGAGAATATAATGTCGAAAACGGAGGAAGGTCAAGTAATAATTATTATTTCACCGCTTCGGGACAAACGCCCATGAAACGGCCTTCGATGCGGGAGGAGGCTCGTCCCGACAGTACGTCCTTCAGGAATATTCATACGGGCGCATGTTTTTTCATGGGCAAAGAACAGAATATTTACCGGGAAACCGTATGTTGTGAAAAAAAAATGTATATACTTCCCGTAAAAAAGGGTTATATTATCGCCCGTCAAGTTCGGAACGCTCCAGAATCGTAGTTTCAGGAGTTCCCGCCCAGAAATCTTCACCGTTCACTTGTCTCCCCGGGCACGGAGCGCTCCCATTCGCACGGGAAAGGAGGAGACCGGCGCCGACGGATAAGGAGAAGCATCCTGACGATGTTGTATGCGGTACGGCAGGAATAATTGGATAACTATCCGCTCTTTCAAATGTGTTAATGGCTGACGTCACCACGACGGCCGGCTCTGCAAACAACAAAACAGCACGAAAGGATTTGAATACCATGGAAATCAAAAAGCTTGTCATCAATGGCGCCGTTGTCCTCGCCCTGGGCGCTATGCTGATCTCCGGATGCGCCAAGCCCCCGACGGAGAAGGTTGATGCTCTGAAGGCCGAAGTAACCGCTCTGACCGATCAGGGCGCCCAGCAGTTCGCCGCCACCGAGTTTGACGCCCTCAACACCAAGATGGCCGAACTCGACAACCTGATGACCAGCAAGAAGTACAAAGACGCCTCCGCTCTGGTCGACTCCCTGACCACCCAGGTCGCCGCTGTCAAGTCCGCGGTCGAGACCAATGGCCAGCAGATGGCTACCGCCGAAGTCGCCAGCGCCAACGAAGAAGTCGCCAAACTGAAGGCCCTCGTCGCTTCCAGCCAGAAGGTTCTTGGCGCCGACGCCCAGAAGTACACGGATCAGGTGACCGCTCTCGAGTCCCAGGCCGCCGGTCTTCAGGCTCAGGTTGACAACAAGGAATACCTCGCCGCCTTCAACGCCGCCAAGTCCATCAAGGACCAGGCTGCCGCCGCCACCGCGGAAATCACCGCCAAGGCCGAGGCCGCTCCTGCCGCCAAGGGCGCCAAGAAGTAACACGCTTTTCAATACCGGACGGCAACGTCCAAAAAAAAGCCCGGAATCATCGTGATTCCGGGCTTTTTTTTGGACGCACAGGTCAAAACAAACCGCCTCGCTCCCCTCCTCCCCCGCCGTGTATGCCGGTCATTCCCCCGGGTTTTGAGTAAATCAATCTGGTTCGCCTGTGCGCGCCGATGCCCTCACCCCTGCCCTTCTCCCCCGCGAAATGACGCGCGGGCGAGAGGGGGGAAGAAGTGCTTCCGGCAAGGCTCAAGAAGAATATACCCGCCCACAGGAGAGAATTTTCGTACAGCTCTGTACCGGCTCCCGACCTTCTTTCGAGAATCCTCCTTTCCCTATCGCCCGCGCGTCATTTCACGGGGGGAGTGAGGGCAAACAGCGCCCGTGGCTTCCCCCCAAACCCGGGTGACGACAATCCGTTTACGGCGGGGAAGGTGGCCGCAACGGTGGAGAGTACACCGCCTTCCCCTTTGCAGACGTCCCGGTGGCGGACAGGCGCCCGGGTTATCGAAAGATCCCGCGCACCACACCGCAAAAAAAAGGCGCGGACAATTCCGTCCGCGCCCTTTTTACGACGTGAGGACTCCCCTACTTGAGGAAGAGCATCTTGCGGGTGAGTACTCCCTTGTTCGAGGTAAGACGGGCGAAATACATGCCGCTGGAGAGATTGGCGGCGTCCCACACCACGGAATACTTCCCGGCGTTCATGACCCGGTTTTCCAGGACCGCCACCTTCTGCCCGGCGATGTTGTAGACCGCCAGTTCCACCTGCGACTGCGCATCGATGGAGAACTCGATGGTGGTGGAAGGGTTGAACGGGTTGGGATAATTCCCGGTCAGCGCGAAGGGGGTCGGCGAGGGATTGGCTTCGCTCTCGTCGGCTTCGGCCTCTTCCACCGGTTTGGCGGCGGCGCTTTTCTGCTTCACGATATAGACCGCGCCGGGCCAGGTGGAATTGGGATGAACGCCGCCGTTGTAGTCCGCGCCCAGGTCCACGCCCTTGTTGATGCAGGGCGAGCCGGACTGGAGCGCGAAATTCCCGCCGGTGGCATTGACACACAGCGGATTCTGGTTTATGCTGTTACGGTCGAATCCGGTGGCGCTCACATAGGAACTGAACGTGGAATAGTTCGATCCGGAGCCGATGGTGGCCATGGTTCCGGTGGTCGAGTACCAGCAGTTGTTGTCCACCGTCTTGTTGGAAGTGTTCACGATACGGATGATCTTGCTGCTTCCGGTGGTGGAGATGCCGATGTTGTTGCGGATGATGTCGCTGTTGGACTTGTTGTTGAAATAATAATTGAAGTTGGTGCAGTTGCTCACCGTGTTGTTGTACACCACGGCGTTCTGGGTGTCGTCGTCCACCTGGATGCCGTTCCCCTTGAAATTGTACACCACGTTGCCGTAGATGCGGGGGCGGATCACCGGCAGACCGGCGTAATTGTTCCCGCAGAAGAAGCCCGTGGCGTCATGGGGAATGTTGGTCCCGGTGATCCGGTTATACCGGGCGATGACATCCACCGATCCCTGGAGGTCGATATGGGAGTGAACGCACTCGTATACGAAGTTTCCTTCCACGATCACATTGGCGGTGAGCTGGGAGGAACTGCCGCCGCTGTAGGTGTCGATCCCGTTGGCGGCGGACT
>CAYRTQ010000091.1:10059-13931 GCA_964426865.1 uncultured bacterium | reverse complement strand
CAAAAAGGAAAGCATCGAGCGGTGCATCAAGCAGATTCGCGTTTCCCGGAGTCATTGAGCGATCTGCTGGAATTCACGGATTGGATCGTGAAGGCGTCCACGGAATAGCCATCGGAATATGGCGTCACGAAAGCGAACCAGCATGCCGGATTGCAGGATCACCGTTCTGAAACGGACGCTCAACGCCGATCTCGCGTCGGAATACGTGGAGATGGCGGTAGGCCCCTGCGAATGTTTCACCGAGGGGCAGGAGTTCACGGTGTCCGCGATGGGCAAACCGGAAGGTTTCTGCGGCTGGGCCTGGGACGACATTTTCAAGACGGTCGTGGCGCTCTCCCGGGGAGGAAACTTTTCGGAGGGTATGTTCAAGGGATGGATGAAAGACCCCGGATGCATGATTACCTGCTGTTCCGATGGCATCCGCCCGGTGATTTTCAAGGTTGAGCGGATCGAGGAGTAAAAGGGCGGGGAAGTTCAAGCAATGGCTGTTACAACGGATAACCGGTTGATACACGAGATAGTCAGAGAATATGCGCGGCGTCTTGAGGATAATCATATCGGCGTGTGGCGCATCTATTTGTATGGATCGTACGCCAAAGGATCGGCTCGACCGGACAGCGATATCGATCTCCGGATTGAGCCGCATGCATTTGCGCGGTCTGACTTTGATGAGACGAATCCCTATATCCGGGAAATTGTTGAGACCGGGGAGAGAATTGTATAAGCGCACATGCCTGCCCCAGGGGAAAAGATATGAATCTGAAGAGCGCTAACCATATCTCATTGAAAGTGCTTTCCCGAGGTCACCCGGAATAAGAGCCTATCCATAAATAAGGAAATCATATCATTCGTGAGGTCCTGGCCCCCTAACCCTCAATCCCTTTCCCCCGGAGGGGGCAAGGGAAGCCGTTGTAACCCCATGTTTTTCCTGCCCCCTCCGGGGGAAGGTGGCCCGGAGGGCCAGAAGGGGGCTGCTTTCCTGGAGAAGGATATATCCTTATTTGCGAATAGGCTCCAAATCACTCCTTCCCATCTTGATGGAAAGAGGCCGGGTGAGTATCCTTACAAACCGGAGGACATCATGTTCGTGGTGGAATCGTACGTCGTCGCGGTATTCCTGTGCTTCATCACCATGCTCTGCTGGGGGTCCTGGGCGAACACGCAGAAACTGGCCTCCCGTGAGTGGCGGTTCCAGCTCTTCTACTGGGATTACGCCATCGGGACGGTGCTCCTGGCGCTGGCGTTCGGGCTGACCCTGGGAAGCACGGGGAGCGTGGGGCGCGCGTTCCTCCCCGACCTGTTCCAGGCGAGCGGGACCGCCCTGTGGTCCGCTTTCCTCGGCGGGATTGTATTCAATCTGGCGAATATCCTCGTGGTGGCGGCGATCGACATCGCCGGGCTGGCGGTGGCGTTCCCGGTGGGCATCGGGCTGGCGCTGGTTGTCGGCGTGGTGACCAACTATCTCGCGACGCCGGTGGGGAATCCGCTGCTCCTTTCCCTGGGAGTCGCGGGGGTCACGCTCGCCATCGTTCTCGATGCGCTGGCCTATAGCCGTCTCGCCACCGGAACGCGGAAAACCCCGGTCAAGGGCATCGTTCTTTCCATCATCGGCGGCGTGCTCATGGGATTCTTCTACCGTTTCGTGGCGTCGGCCATGACCACCGATTTCGCCAGTCCCGAGCCGGGCAAACTGGCGCCCTATGCCGCGGTGTTCGTATTCACCCTGGGACTGCTGGCCTCCAACTTCATCTGGAACAGTCTCATCATGGTCAGACCCTTCTCCGGCGATCCGGTGCCGTTCAGCCACTATTTCACCAAGGGCAGCCCGAAGCTGCACAGTGTCGGCATTCTGGGCGGCGCGATATGGTGCGTGGGCATGAGTTTCAGCATCATCGCCTCCGGGCCCGCGGGATTCGCCATTTCCTATGGACTCGGGCAGGGCGCGACCCTGGTCGGGGCGCTCTGGGGCGTGTTCGTCTGGAAGGAATTCCGGTCCGCTCCCCAGGGGACCAACACGCTGCTGGGGGTGATGTTTGTCTCGTTTTTCATCGGGCTGGCGCTGATCATCGCGGCGAGAGTGATGTAATACTTCTTTGACTGGATAGTGCCGGGTGGACTGCGCTTCGACAAGCTCAGCGCCCGACGCTGGCTGAGCGTGTCGAAGCCAGCCAACCCACCCCTGAATCTTCAACCAGTCCGGGAAGAACGAGAGATGCCTTTCTTGCACCGGGAATAACAGCAACGCCCGCGGAGGGTGAACCGGCAATCATGCGAAACACGTTTCGGAAATCATCGAGAGAGTATATGCGCACAATCGTTTTCTGTTTTCTTTTCGCCGCCCTTTTCGCCGGTTCCGTGTTCGCGGCGGATTTCGAGAGGGACATCATCAAGACCTCCGGGGGCGAACTGGCGGTCACGTTCATCGGCCACGGCACGCTCATGCTTGAATATGGGGGGAAGGTCATCCATGTGGATCCCTGGAGCGCGCTGGCCGATTACTCCGCGCTGCCCCGGGCGGACCTGATCCTGCTGACCCATCATCACATCGACCACCTGGATTCGCTCGCCCTGCGGCTCATTCACAAGCCGGACGCCCCGATTCTCGGAACGTACGATTGCTCGCGGCTGTATCCGGGGATCACTGTCCTGCGCAACGGGGACGTCACGGAATCGCTCGGCATCCCCATCGAGGCGGTCCCGGCCTACAATCTGGCCCGCCCCTCAAAGGGACAGGTGCATCCCAAAGGGCAGTGCAACGGCTACATTCTCACCTTCGGCGGCACGCGGGTCTATCTCGCCAGTGAGACGGACAACATCCCGGAACTGGGCCGTATCCATGCCATCGATTATGTTTTCATCGCCATGGACGGCATTTACAACATGCCCCCGGAAATCGCGGCGGAGGCGGTGAAAGTGTTCCGCCCCAAGGTGGCGTACCCCATCCATTACGGTGTCGCGGACCTCTCGAAGTTCACGTCGGGACTCAAGGACACCGGAATCGAGGTCCGGGTGCGTAAAATGAAATGAATGCCTTTCGCCGGGAAGAGGGCGCTGTCTTTCCCTTTGTTCCTCTTCCGCATCTCCGCGAGAACCATTTCAAGGAGCCAGTCATGCGCAAATCCATTGTGGTCATCGGCAGTTCGAATACGGATATGATCGCCAAGGTGGACCGTATCCCCCGTCCGGGAGAAACGGTCATCGGGGGGGTGTTTTCCACCGCCGCGGGAGGAAAGGGCGCCAACCAGGCGGTGGCCGCCGCCCGAGCCGGAGGACGGGTAACGTTCGTGGGGCGGGTGGGGAAAGACATGTTCGGCGACCGGGCGGTGGAGGGATTCGTCCGGGACGGCATCGATGTCCGCCATGTGAGGCGTGACGATTCCGAGCCTTCCGGGGTGGCGCTCATTTTCGTGGACGCCGCGGGGGAGAACAGCATCGCGGTGGCGTCCGGCGCCAACGCCCGGGTTTCGCCCGAGGACGCGGAGTCGGCGCGCGGGGAGGTGGAGAACGCCGGTATTCTCCTCATGCAGCTCGAAGTGCCGCTGGAGACCGTGGAGGCGGCGTCGAAAATCGCGCACGAGGCCGGGGTGCGGGTCATTCTCAATCCGGCGCCCGCCCAGGTCTTGAGCGACACGCTGCTCGCCCGGGTTTCCATTCTCACCCCCAACGAGACCGAGGCGGAGCTGCTCACCGGGGTCGCGGCGGAGGACGAGGCGGGGGCGGCCCGCGCCGCGGATATCCTGCGGGAACGCGGGGTGCACACGGTGCTGATCACCCGCGGATCGCAGGGAGTCTTTGCGGTCTCCCCGGAGTTCCGGGGCAATATCCCCTGTTTCACCGTTCCCTGCGTGGACACCACCGCCGCCGAAACGGCG
>CAYRTQ010000091.1:0-10049 GCA_964426865.1 uncultured bacterium | reverse complement strand
CCGCCGCCGGGGACGTGTTCAACGGGACGCTCGCGGTGGCGCTTTCGGAGGGCATGCCGCTACGGGAGGCGGTACGGTTCGCGTCCGCCTCGGCGGGTATTTCGGTGACCCGTCTGGGAGCGCAGCCCTCCGCGCCGAAACGGGACGAGATCGAGGCTTTCCTCCGGGAACGGTCCTGACGATGATGGTCGTCCGGCTTGGTCGAAGCCGCACCTCATCCCCGTCCCTTCTCCTAGTCAGGAGAAGGGTGACTCATTCCGGGCGGCGGGTGTATTAATCAAGGAATTTGTTGCGTCGCAGGCGCTTTATACCCTCACTCCCTACCCTCTCTCCCACGCGAAATGACGCGCGGGCGAGAGGGGAAGGTGGGCTTTTCAAAAACTGGCCGGAAGAGAACGCAAAGCTGTAAGAAAATTCTCCTCTTTGAGCGGGTATACTCTTCACAATCCTTGCCCGAAGCATTCCTTCTCCTCTCGTCCGCGCATCATTTCGCGGGAGAGAGGGAAAAAGCGCTTGTGTAAAGACCATGTATACGGGGAATGGGCCGGCGTTCATTCTTCGGCGGGCTTCCATTCCAATCCAGCCAAAGGACGATTTCATGAACCGTTCGATTCCCGCTTTGTTCCTGGTGTTGGGACTGTTGGGCGGATACACCGCCGCGGCGCAGGAAAAGATTCTCCTCCCCGAGCCGAATATCCGGGGAGAGTTCATGGAGGCGCTCAAGAATCGCGGCACCGCGAAGAGTTTCCGGGTGAAGGATCTCTCCCCGCAAACCCTGTCGGATTTGCTGTGGGCGGCGTTCGGGGTCAACGACGAACGCACCGGGCGGAGAACTGCGGCCTCGGCGTTCAATGTTCGTGAAATGGAAGTCTATGTGCTCACCAAAGACGGCGGCTTCCGGTACGACGCGGTGGGGCGGGCGCTGGAACGGATTACCGGGAATGACATCCGCGGCGTTCTCAACACCCAGGAATACGCGAAGAACGCCCCGGTGCATCTCATCTATGTCGCCGACCACTCGGTTTCCCGCGCCAAGTACCCGGCCTGGGGGCAGCCGATGATCGAGGAGTATTCGACACTGCACACCGGGCTCATCTCGCAGAACGTGTACCTCTTCTGCGCGGCCCGGGGGCTGGGAACCGTGGTGCGGGATATCGTCCACCCCGAGGAACTCCGTAAGCTGCTGAAGCTGGACGACAGCCGCTCGATTATCATGTCGCAGACCGTGGGGTATCCGGGGGAATGAGGAATGCGAAGAGCTGGTCTGAACCAGTGATGCGCGTGATGAAAATGATGAACGGCTGATGGGAAATGCTTTCATCAACTCATCATTCCAGTTATTCGAATCACCGGTTCATCGGACGTCCGATTCCGGTCAAAAACGTGGTCTCCCCGCGATGCAGGTGAAAGATATCGCTTTCCCCCCGCTCCATTTCGTATATTCTCTCCTTTCCGGTCCACACCCCCTGAGACACCCCATTTCCAAGGAAACATCATGATCGACCTGTGGAGCGATACCATCACCCGTCCCACTCCCGCCATGCGCCTGGCCATGGCCTACGCCGAGGTGGGGGACATGGTTTACGGCGAAGATCCCACCGTGCGTGAGCTCGAGGAGCGCACCGCGGAAATACTGGGCAAGGAAGCGGCGCTTTTCATGCCCTCCGGCACCATGTCCAACCAGGTGGCGGTGCGCAGCCATACCGAGCACGGCGACGAGATCATCATGGATTACAAGACCCACATTCACTATTATGAGGTGGGCGGCGCCGCGGCGCTCTCCGGGGTATCCTGCCGTATGATTCTCGGCGAGCGCGGCATTTTCACCGGCGAGGATATCACCGCCGCGGTACGGCCCTGGAACATCCATTACCCGGTGGCCCGTCTGGTGGTCATCGAGAACACCCACAACAAGGGCGGCGGGAGTGTCTGGCCGATCGAAACCATCGCCGATGTGGAGACCACCGCCCGTCAGTACAGCCTGAAGATGCACATGGACGGCGCCCGTCTCTGGCACGCCTCGGCGGCCACCGGCATCCCGGAAGCCGAATACGCGAAGTATTTCGACTCGGTAAGCGTCTGCTTCTCCAAGGGGCTGGGCGCGCCCATCGGCTCCGCTCTCGCCGGAACCCACGCCTACATCGAGCGTGCGGAACGGTTCCGCAAGCAGTTCGGGGGCGGCATGCGCCAGGCGGGCATCGTGGCCGCGGGGGCGATCTACGCGCTCGACCATCACCGGGAGCGTCTCGCCGAGGATCACGACAACGCCCGCCTTCTGGCTGAGGGCATCGCGAACATTCCCGGTCTGGCCATCGATCTTTCCACGGTGGAAACCAACATTGTCATTTTCGCCGTGGTGCGCGGTAACGCCCCCGAGATCGCCCGGGAACTCCTCTCCGAGGGGCTCTATGTCATGGCAACCGCCGCCGACACCATTCGCGCGGTGGTGCATCTCGATGTCTCGCGCGAAGACATCGACACGGCGTTGGAGATTCTCGCGAAGGTGATGAAATGAACCGGGGATGATGCCGGGGGCGGGGAAGGAGAAAGTCCGGGAACGCCTTTTGGTGTGCTTTCCCCGTCTTTCACGATGCGGACGTTCCATGCCCCATCAAAGCGCCTTTGGGACAGTCAATTGCGGCTGGCGTCCGGTATCTGCATTGAAAACCGCGAAGCTCCGAAAAAGTATTTGGAAATAGAATAGATACATATATATTACGCGATTATTATATCACAGCATGCGGGGATAGCCTCTCTCCCCGTTCTCCACGACGAAACATCAGTCAATATGGCATTCCCGCGCCCGGGCTTGCCGCGGCTCATGAATGGATATTCTTTTCCCGTTTATCACAGGTGCTTCATTGGTTTGTTTCTCACGAGGAGGGGTGGCATGGCCGAGGATAAGATTTTCAGGGAAAAACGGGATCGTATCGGCGATTTCGCGTTCAACGCCGAGGTGGCGAATGTGTTCGATGACATGCTCTCGCGGTCGGTTCCCTTTTATCACGAAATCCAGCGCATGATCGCGGAAATGGCCGCGGATTTCGCCACGCCGGGATCGTCCGTGTACGATCTGGGGTGTTCCACGGGCATCACCCTTCTGAATCTTGACCCGGTGGTAGATCCCTCGGTGAAGTTTGTCGGAGTGGATTATTCTCCCGAGATGCTGGAGAAGTGCCGGGGAAACTTCGCCGCCATGCAACGCCCGTTCGAACTGGTGCAGCAGGACCTCAACCAGGGAGTCATGTTCCAGAACCCCTCCGTGGTCATCATGTGCCTGACCCTGCAATTCGTCCGCCCGCTCTACCGTGAGCAGATCGTCCAGACCATCTTTACCCAGCTGAACCATTCCGGTTGCCTCATCCTGGTGGAAAAGGTGCTCGGGGAAGACACCCTGTTCAACCGTCTGTTCATCAAGTACTATTATGAGATGAAAAAGCGCAACGATTACAGCATCACCGAGATCACCCAGAAACGGGAAGCGCTGGAAAACGTGCTCATCCCCTACAAACTCTCCGAAAATTGCGAACTCCTGACGAAGTGCGGATTCCGGTATATCGATACCTTCTTCAAGTGGAACAATTTCACGGGGATGGTGGCGGTCAAATGATGGTGAGGCTGGGGAACTTTCTTTTCCGATACCGTAACTGTCTCTTTCCCATCGGATACGCCGGGCTGTTCCTGCCCTCGCCGAGGATCTTCGACTCGTATCTGTTCGCGGCGCTCGCGGGACTGGCGGTCTGCCTGGCGGGGCAGGGGATACGGGTCATGACCATCGGGCTCGCCTACATCATCCGCGGGGGAAGCCACCGTACCATCTACGCGAAAGACCTGGTAACCACGGGGATATTCTCCCATGCGAGGAATCCGTTGTATGTCGGGAACATTCTCATCCTGCTCGGGCTCGGAATCATGGCCGATTCCGTGGTGTTCTGCGGGCTTGTATTCCCGGTTTTCCTCGTTTTCTATCAGGCGATCGTCCGCGCGGAGGAAGCGTTCCTTCTCGGCAAGTTCGGCGATGAATACGCCCGGTACACCCGGACGGTCAATCGCTGGCTGCCCCGTTTCGGAGGATTGGGGACAACGCTCAAGTCCATGGAGTTCCGGTGGAAACGGGTCATTGTCCGGGAATACAATGCGACCTACATCTGGATGGCCGGAGCAGTCCTGCTTGTCCTGAAGAACAGCCGCGCCTCGCTCGACGCGGAGGTTTCCCGTAACACCGTTCTGCCGGGGGGAATCATCGCGCTCGGCCTTCTGACTGTCGCATATTTCACGATTATGCACCTGAAAAAGTCCAAACGTCTGCGTGACGCATGACCCGGGCTGATGTTCCTTTGTGTGGCTTTACTTTTCTTCTCCCCGAGAGTATATTATCATTCTCATCCTGTATATTTTTTAAACCGGCCCTGTCGCGACGGACTGGCATGAAACGCGCGATACTCGATAGGAGAAGGATATGTCCTGGTTTGACGCCATGAAAAAAAACTTCCGCATCGGCGAGAGCGAAGCGCCCGGCGGAATATGGATAAAGTGCGATGAGTGCGGCGCCCTCCTGCTGAAAGAACGGATGGTGGAGAATCTCTGGGTGTGCAACAAGTGCCAGTACCACTTCCGTATCACGCCCAACGATTACATCGCGCTGCTTCTCGACAAGGGATCTTTTGTCGAAACCAACGCCAAACTGCGCGACATCGACTTCCTCCGCTTCGTGGACACCAAGAAATACTCCGCCCGTATCAGCGCCGCCCGCGCCGAAACCGGCGAAAACTCCGCCATCAAGACCGGAGTCGGCCGTATCAACGGGCGCATGGCCGCTCTCGGCATCATGGACTTCCGTTTTATCGGCGGCAGCCTCGGCTCCGTGGTGGGCGAAAAAATCGTCCGTCTGGTGGACGAGGCCATCCAGCGCCGTCTGCCGCTCATCATGATCACCCAGTCCGGCGGCGCCCGTATGCAGGAAAGCACCACCGCTCTCATGCAGATGGCAAAAACAGCCGCCGCAATCGGACTCCTCTCCGAGGCCGGGCTGCCCTATATTGTCATCCTCACCAACCCCACCACCGGCGGGGTGACCGCGTCCTACGCCATGCTCGGCGATATCCACCTGGCGGAACCCAAGGCGCTCATCGGGTTCGCCGGTCCGCGCATCATCAAGCAGGCCATGAAATGCGATCTGCCCGAGGGATTCCAGAAGAGCGAATTCGTTCTCGAACACGGCTACTGCGACCGCATCGTCTCCCGTCACGACATGAAAGAGGAGCTGTCGCGCATCCTCTCCCTGCTCATGGATTGACGCCGCAAGCGTCAGGAAAGGGGACATGCCCTCGGAATCCGGCCGCCTTCCGTGCGAAAATGCAAAAATTTGTTGACACAGCCGGAACAAAACGGTATATTATAAGTCCGAAGTTGAGGTGGGGCTTTAGCTCAGCTGGGATGAGCGCCTGACTGGCAGTCAGGAGGTCACGAGTTCGATCCTCGTAAGCTCCACCATTTTATAACTCGATGAGCTGCAAGGGGTTACGTTTATTGCGTAACCCCTTATTTTTTTGCCCCGGACGAGGCTTGCTAACATTTTACCATAGTAATTTGCTAACATCTTGCCGACAGGCTTATACGGCAACTCCCATCGGGGAGTCGTCGTTAGAATCCTTCTTCGGTTCCAAAAACCCGTCCAGTATCCCGATTTGGCTTTCAAGATACTCGGGGGACTGGTGGGCATATCGCTGGGTGGTCTTCAGATCGGCATGGCCGAGAATTTTCTGCACTGCGTAGATGTCAGCCCCTCCCTGTACCATCCATGATGCCGCTGTGTGCCGAAGATCGTGGAACCGGAAATTTGTGATTCCGGCTTTCTCCAAGGCGGTTGAGAATGAGTGGCTGACATTATCCAGTTTTTTGCCTGCCTTGGTTTTTGGGGATGTAAAAACATACTCCCCTTTCCTCTCCCGCCTTTTTCGGGCCAGCAATTCATATACGGTTTGGTTCATTCTCACGCTACGGCGTTTGTTACCCTTTCCGACAAAAGTGATTTCCCCATGCCGGAACCGCTCGTTGAGAATAATACTTTCCCATTTCAGCCCGAAAATTTCATCCTGACGCATGCCAGTTGCCAGTGCGAAGACAATGATATCGCGCAGGTAATTCGGTGCTACAAGCAAAAGTCGCTGGTATTCCTCACGGGTGAGGTAACGTTCCCGGATCGGAGCCTCTTTCAAAGACTCCAGTCCGTGTATCGGGTTTTTGGGGATATATTCCCAAAAAGCTGCCTTCGAAAGGATCACCTTCAGGCAGGCCACCTCACGATTTACCGTGGCTTCACAGACAAAGCCAAGCTTCTTTTTTTTGCGTTTGGCTTTTCGGGGCTTTCGCTTTACTGGATTAGACTTTTCTTTGGTTTCAGAATTACTTGACGGAGTAGACTTTCCAAGGTTTACCCGTTTCTCGTAGGGAACGATCCTTTCAGTCAACCGCCTCTTCATGTATTCCTGAACCATGACTTTTGTAATCTTGTCGAGTCTCAGTTTTCCGAAAGTTGGCATGAGGTGCTTTAGGCTCGATTTATACGATTCTTGCATGCCATTACTTTGATTTTCTCCGTGAAGCTTCAGGAAAGTCTCCAGAAATTCCTCCAGTGTGGGAACGTCGTTCGAAGTAGGCGCCGGTGATACCACACCAACTGTTGACTTCTTCGCTGTCGATGATTCCGTCTCCTTCGCTTCTTCTCCCTTACTCCGCGGATCAATTCCCCGTTTGAGAAGCTCTTGGTATTCCTTCAGCTTATCCTCGGCATCGTCCTTCCGTGTCCCAACCACCTCCATTCGCAGTTTTCGTTTTCCGTTCTCCTTGACTTGGTACGTGATGTACCAATTTTTACCACGCTTTACCAGATGCTGATCTTTCTTCTTCTTTTTACTTTCGGCCATAGGAGCACCTCCTCGCTATGACCGCGTAACCACACGGAAGAAATATACATATGCCACGCCTGCCAGTAAAGTCCAGATTGGTCGGAAGGTCCATCATTTCGAGCCTCCCTTCCCGGACTGCATGAACCGCAATATCTGGCCCTCATCGAACCGTACTGTGGATTTCCGTTTCCCCTGGGCGAAAACATAGGCTTCCAGCCTGCCAAGCTTTACCCAGTTGTACACCGCGGAAAGGGAAACCTTGAGACGGTCGGCCACCTCTTCTGGCGTGAATAATTTTTCCGGTAATGCCCTTAAACTTTCTTTTCCTGTTACTGATGATTTCTTCTTCATAGCCCTTGTATCCCTTTGAAAGAGATACTCAAGGGAAGGGCTGTTCCCCGAACTTATACTGTTCGAGGGATAATCTTCATCATGTATGTTTCATTTGCTATATCGTATAATTAAGGCCTGTTTCCCTTTCGGTATCTGGTTGTGATGTAATTAAAAAATTGCTGTATCTACCCTCCGTTCGCGGTCGAAAATCTTTTCACCTCCTTCCTGGGTAGCTGTTATATTATACCACAAAATTTCAAATTTGGCCCAACAAATAGGGTGCATGTGAGCACAAGAATGGACATCGTAATTCTACATAGCATGTCCTTATCATCAGTCCAAGCGCGGGGAATCGGTCATGAATGATGATTACGATCCGAAAAAGTTCTACCCTATTGATCTCATGTGGGAAGGAACTCGGCGGAATGAAGAATACAAGAGGGAATATCAGGACTTCGTCAGTTCTAACGATAGTGGTCTGTGGTATAGCGGGAAATGGCTGATTTTCCCGAAACTGTTCGACCCGACTATTTCGATTCATACCATAAAAGAGCGGCTTCTGGCAGGTGAACGGTTTGAAGAGGTTCATCCATACTGGCAAGAATTCAAACGTGGAGCAGTTAGCGCGCATCAGCTTCCACCGCCGGACTCTCACTGTACCAGTCTCGCCAACTGTGACCGAATCGGTGGAGACTTCTTTCTCATCGAAAGTCTTCACCATCGGCATTACTATTGTATTTCTGAAATGGAACTGGCGGGAAGGCTGGTTGTATCCATTAATCCCTACAGCACCGAAGCATCGGTTAAGAAAGCCATCGAAAAAATCATGAAAGCAGAAAAAACTCGGTTGCGGAAAAAGTCTCAAGGGGAAGGGACTTTATCAGCGCGCCCTGATCATATTGAGGGATATATTAATGATTTAGAAAAGTATGACCAGCTTGTCAAGACCTGGCACGATCCCAAATATGGCTCCCTCAAAGAGGAACGAGGTTTTCTGCTCAAGCCCAAAAAGTATCAGTGGCACTGGGATATGCTACCTTCCACAAGATCAGACAAGAAAGAACGCAGTAGTAGCAACAGGGCACATACAAGATTTTATAATAATGTCAAATACATCATCCAAAACACTCCGAACTTAGAGTTCGATCCGGCTAAACAATAAGCTGAAGTGTTTTTGCAAAATATAAATATATACTATAATAATATAGAATAACAGCCGTTTGCCCAGTAGTTCCGCATAGTAACTATTTCAAAAAGGACATCCTATTTCAAAATAGGATGTCCTTTCATTTATATGCAGCACAATATGTTAACGTTGACAGCCTCTTCGATGTCTGGTATTTTATAAGTAAGAGAACGAGCGTTCATTTCTCCCGCCCAATGGAGGAACGGGTAAGGGACTCAGGACTGGACCTTTTGGATCAACCATGAACAATATGCCGTGTCACCGGCTACTTACTGATGGAGGTTATGACAACCGCTCGACGTAGCGGACAATCGTATAACGAGATGCCGAAAAAATCGGCAAGTGCCTGGTGGGGCGAAATGGTCTTCATCGAAGCTAACGGGAAAAAAACACCGACTGGGTGGAAGAAAACGCTGACAGCGCCCATATCCGCGATGTATGCGATGGGTATTCGATGCGGAAACGGGGTATGACGATGAGGAGCGACGGTCATTGTCAACCGTAATTTATTGAAAGCCAGGGTGATGACGATTGTCGATAAAAAAATCAAAATTCAATAACGGAGTCTGAAATGAGTTCCAACAGTGAAAACGTTGTGGCTTCACCCTCAGTAGACGCTGACAACATGGCTTCATCGGACACGGTACATTCGGAAGATTCAAATCTGGGAAAAGGAACTCTGCTGGCAAATGCGGATTTCCTTATCCAAGAAATGAAAGAGATTTCGACGTTTTTCCATAATGCGAAGGGCGAGGGATACGCGAAAGTGAACGAAAACGGCCAGACATTCCGAATTCAGTCCGATATGTACCGGAAATTTCTAGAGTACCAATACTTTAAGGCGAAGCAGAGTGCAGTTTCATTGTCCGATGTAAAAAAAGCAAGGAATGCTCTTGAAGCCCATGCCCTCTTTGAATGTCCCCAGGAAGAAGTCTTTACCAGGGTCGGCATGGATGCGAATGCAGTTTATGTTGATCTTTGTAATGATGACTGGGAGGCGGTCGAAATAACCCGCGATGACTGGCGCATCATTCAAAATCCACCGGTGAATTTCATCAGAAAGCCAGGGATGAAAGCGCTTCCGCATCCACAAAGGGAAACTTCGCTGCTCCGCCTCAAGGAAATTATTCACTTCCCCAGCGAAAATGCCTTTCGGCTATTCGTGGGATGGTTGGTCAATGCTCTGCATATTTCACGCGAATACCTGATCTTAATGGTCCAGGGGGAACAAGGCTGCTCAAAGAGTTCGCTGACGGAAATCGCACACACAATTATCGATCCTTCGGAATCGATTCTCAGGGCGCTACCGAAGACGGAGCGTAATTTAGCGGTCGCTACCTCCAATTCTTATGTCCGGTCTTTCGACAATGTATCGAAAATCAGTCCCGAACTCTCCGATATGCTTTGCCGAATCAGTACCGGGGGAGGGCTCAGCACGAGGAAGGTATTCACCGATGACACGGAAGTGAATTTCAATAAAACGATTCCAATCATCATCAACGGAATCGAGATTGTGGTTCGTCCGGACTTGGCAGACCGAGCCATCAGTTTGAATCTCACCCCGATATCTAAGTACTCAAGTTCAAAAGTAAAGTGACGAGTTTTTTTGCTTGAGTGTATTC
>CAYRTQ010000090.1:13889-14173 GCA_964426865.1 uncultured bacterium | reverse complement strand
TATATAAACGCCTGCCGCGAAGTAGAAAGGCTGGCTCCGGAATGCCGTGCGCAGCGGGCTGCATGTATTCGCCGACACCCGTCGCCTGGAGTTTTCCGATGAATACGGCAATCCTTCGGAGATGGGGAAAATGGGAAGAATCACGGTCACCGGTCTGGACAATTACTGTTTTCCGGTCATAGGGCGCCAGAATGGATATCCGGCCCGCGTCATGACGGGCGAATGCTCCTGCGGCGTACGTACTCAGTTCTTTTCTCCCATCATGGGAAGGGTTACCGATCTCA
>CAYRTQ010000090.1:10350-13879 GCA_964426865.1 uncultured bacterium | reverse complement strand
CGCGGAAAACCCCGGTATATCATCAGCGAAGTGAACCGTAATCATTGATATATCACCGGGAGAAAGGGGAAACGGATTTGCATATTGCGGTCATCGCTCCCCTGCGGGCGGGAGCCAGCGGAGGAGCGGTGAAACATCTCCATGCGATTTGGGGGGAATGGCAACGAATGGAGGGACATCATACCGTGACCTTCTTCCTCCCCGGACATCTCGATGGGTTCTCCGAATTCCCTCCTGAAATGACACAAACCTTTCCGGAGTCGGATTTCTGGAGAGGCTTCCGGACACTTCGGGGAATGGTGCGGGAGAGCCGTCCGGACGCCGCGCTGATCATCAACGCGCGACACATCGGACTCTCCGGCGTGCCGACCGTGGTCATGGTCCGTAATTCGGAGCCGCTCCAACCGGTGGATTACCCCATATCCACGCGATGGAAAGCCCGTCTCTGGTACTACCGCCGGGAGCACGAGATAGCCTGCCGTCACGCCACCCGCATATTGGCGGTTTCGGAATACATACGGCGACGTTTGGTGGAAACGTACCACATCGATCCGGATCGCATCGATGTGGTTCCCCACGGTTCTGAACCGGATGGGCTGCTGATTCCGGAGCGGGAGCCATCCATAATGGACCCCCTTCACGGTCCGTTCCTGTTCACCGCGGGAGGATTGTCACCGTACCGGGGCATCGAGGACCTGATACGGGCGTACGCGATCCTGGCGGATGAAAAGATCAGTGTTCCGCCGCTCGTGATCGCCGGGGTTTCGGGCCGGGATAGCCGCGATTATGAACGGGGACTCCACCGTCTGGCCGACAAACTCCGGGTTGGTCCATACCTGCGCTGGGCGGGCGGTCTCTCTCGTGAGGAGATGACCTGGTGTTATCGCCATAGCCGCGCATTCATCTTCACCAGTCGCGCGGAAGCGTGCCCGAATATCGTCCTGGAATCGATGGGGCAGGGCTGCGTCTGCATTTCCTGCGATCACGATCCCATGCCGGAGTTTTACCATGATACCGCTATTTACTATCCCTGGGGAGACGCGGCGGCGCTGGCGCGTCAGGTGAAACGAACGCTCGAATTGAGCGATTCCGAACGCCGGGCCTTCCATGCGCGCACGCTCTGGAGAATCCGACGGTTCACCTGGGCGAGAACCGCCCGCGATACCATCGTGTCCTTACATCATGCGGCTGGCTTTACAGGAGATGAATATGTTCAACGGGAAAACCCTGTTAATCACCGGGGGGACCGGGACTTTCGGCAATGCGGTGCTCAGGCGCTTTCTGAATACCGGCATCGGGGAAATCCGGATCTTTTCGCGGGATGAAAAGAAACAGGACGACATGCGGAAACTCTACGCCAACTCCAAACTCAAGTTTTACATCGGGGATGTGCGCAACGAAAACAGTATTCGCGACGCCATGTCCGGAGTCGATTTCGTATTCCACGCCGCCGCGCTGAAACAGGTGCCATCCTGCGAGTTCTTCCCGTTCGAGGCCCTGCAGACGAATGCGGTCGGCACGGAAAACGTGCTCAACGCCGCGATACGGAACGGAGTGAAACGGGTCATCGTGCTCAGCACGGACAAGGCGGTGTACCCGGTCAACGCCATGGGGATATCAAAGGCCATGCTGGAAAAGCTGGCGGTGGCCAAAGCCCGGGTCGCCGGGCTGAAAACCATCATCTCGGTCACCCGTTACGGCAATGTCATGGGGAGCCGGGGTTCGGTGATACCGCTGTTCCTCAACCAGATTCGGGAGGGACGGCCGCTCACGGTCACCGACCCAACCATGACCCGGTTCATGATGACCATCGAGGGGGCTGTCGATCTGGTGCTTTTCGCCTTCCGTCACGGGAATCCCGGCGACACTTTCGTGCAGAAGGCCCCCGCCGCGACCATCGCCACTCTGGTTCTGGCGTTGAAACGGCTGCTCCGGGCGGAAAACACGGTGGAAGTGATCGGCACGCGCCACGGCGAAAAGCTGTACGAAACACTGCTGACCCGTGAGGAACGGGCGGCGTGTGAGGACATGGATGGGTTTTTCCGGGTTCCCGCCGACAACCGCGATCTCAATTACGCGCTCTATTTCAGCGAGGGAAGCCGTGAGATCGCAGTGAAGGAGGACTACAATTCCCATAATGCCGACCGCTTGAATGTGGACCGCCTGTGCGCCATGCTCATGGAACTGGAATGCGTGCAGCAGGCGATGCGGGGAGAACTGGTGGAGACCTGATTACGGTACGGCTTCTGACGGAGGAATCCATCCCGCCGGTTTGCCGGAATGTTCGGGAACGAATCGATCTGATTGCGAGGCGAACATGGATGTGCTTGTTACCGGGGCGAAGGGCTTTGTCGGCAGGAATCTCTGTGTGACGCTCCAGGCCCGTGATGATGTGGAACTGTTCGAATACGATCTGGACAGCGATCCAGCCGATCTCGACAAGGCGCTCCGTCGGGCCGGTCTGGTTTTCCATCTGGCCGGCGTGAACCGTCCCTTGGACACCGGGGAGTACCATTCCGGAAATGTCGGATTCACCCGGGAAATTCTGGAGAAACTGCGCGAGTTCGGACGGTCCCCGAAACTGGTCTTCTCCTCCTCCATCCAGGCGGATCTCGACAACCCCTACGGCGCAAGCAAACGCGAGGCGGAAAACGCGCTGCGCGTCTTCTGCGAGGAGACCGGAGCCGAGGGGGTGCTCTACCGGCTGAAAAATCTCTTCGGCAAATGGAGCCGCCCCCATTACAATTCGGTGGTGGCGACATTCTGCCACAATATCGCCCGCGGTATGCCCGTCGAGATCACCGACCGCTCATGCCATATCGAACTGACCTACATCGATGATGTGATTGCCTCCTTCCTGGGCGAGATTCAGTCACCCTCCCGTACGGGATACCGGTTCGCTCCGCCGCTTCCGTCCCATTCCATCGCTCTCGGCGATCTGGCGGACGCCATTCGATTCTTCCACGACCATCGTAATACCCTCCAGCTTCCCGATTATTCCGATCCTTTCATGCGGAGGCTCTACGCCACCTATCTTTCCGCTCTTCCTCCCGAGCAATTCAGCTATCTCCTGAACAGCAGGACCGATGAGCGCGGAAGCCTTGCGGAGTTCATCAAATCCCCCTGGTCCGGACAACTCTTCATTTCCCGAACCCGCCCCGGAATCACCCGCGGCAACCATCATCACCATACGAAAACCGAGAAATTCATGGTCGTCCAGGGGAGGGGAATCATCCGCCTGCGGCACATTCTTCTCGGCACGGTCACCGAGATTCCGGTGGGTGGGGAGGAGTACCGGGTGGTGGATATCCCTCCGGGATACACGCATTCCATCGAGAATACCGGCGTGGAAGAGATGGTTACCCTCTTCTGGTCTTCCGAAATTTTCGATCCGGACCACCCGGATACCGTTTCCCAGCCCGTGCTTTCAACTGTCAGCGCCGGAGGGGAGCCATGATTGGGAGAACTGGGAGGATACCGGAATGAAAGTCATGACCGTGATCGGCACCCGTCCGGAAATCATCCGCCT
>CAYRTQ010000090.1:4132-10315 GCA_964426865.1 uncultured bacterium | reverse complement strand
GTAATGGCCGCGCTGGATCGTTACATGGAGCAGATTGTCGTCCATACCGGACAGAATTACGATTACGAGCTGAACCAGATTTTCTTCGAGGATATGGAAATTCGCAAGCCCGACCTGTTTCTGGAAGCTGCCGGGGCTTCCGCCTGCGAAACGGTGGGAACGATCATATCCCGCATGGATCAGACGTTGGCCAGCACCCGTCCGGACGCGCTTCTCCTGCTGGGGGACACCAACAGCAGTCTCGCCGCCTACCCTGCGAAGCGTCGCAAAATCCCGGTCTTCCACATGGAGGCGGGCAACCGCTGCTTCGATCAGCGCGTTCCCGAGGAGATCAATCGCCGGATTGTCGACCACATAAGCGACATCAACATGCCCTACAGCGCTATTTCCCGCGAATACCTCCTGCACGAGGGGCTTCCGGCGGACCGGGTGATAAAGACCGGCAGCCCCATGTATGAGGTCCTGAACCATTACCTGCCGAAAATGCGACAGTCGGATGTCATGCAACGGATAGGGACGGATCCCGGGAAATTTTTCCTGGTGAGCGCACACCGTGAAGAGAACATCGATGATCCCGCGCAGTTCGAAAAGCTGACCGGGGTATTGAACCGTCTGGCGGAGCGGTACGGGCTGCGCATCGTGGTTTCCACGCATCCCAGAACCCGTCGGCGGATCGAAACGGAACGGATTGCGCTGCATCCGTTGATCGAGCTGATGAAACCCCTCGGATTCTGCGATTATGGGAACCTGCAACTCCATGCCCGGGCGGTCCTCTCCGACAGCGGAACGATCACCGAAGAGAGTTCCATTCTCAACTTTCCGGCGCTCAATATCCGTAATGCCCACGAGCGGCCCGAGGGTTTCGAGGAGGCTGCGGTGATGCTCACCGGATTGGAGTGGAACACCATCGAAACGGCGCTCACGGTGCTGGAACAGCAACCGCGCGGCGAGCAACGGATGCTCCGCATGGTCGGCGACTATGGCGTGCCGAATGTGAGCGAGAAGGTGGCAAGAATCATCCTCAGCTACACCGGATATATCAACCGGACGGTCTGGAACAAGCGTCCGGAGTGAATACACGAGGCGTGTCAAATTCATGGCATCAGTCTACTGCGCTGTCAACCAGAGAATGTGGGATGAATCTTCGGTTAGCTGGCTTCGACAAGCTCAGCCAGCGGCGGGTGCTGAGCCTGCGGACACTGAGCCTGTCGAAGTGTCGACGCGCAATCCACCCGAAACCATCCAGTTGACATGGCGCTGCAATGCAGTATGTTGCTGCATTCAGCTCATTTCCGGGGGAAACATGCGAATCTGCCTGATAACAGAATATTTTCACCCGGAAAACTCCGGCGGCTCACCGACGATGCTCTCCGAACTCATGCGATACCTGCACGATCATTATGCCGATATCGACATCGACGTGATAACCAGCGCCAACCTGTACCGTACTCCGGGCGGAAAGCTCTCCCCGTTCGAGGATTGGGACGGAATCCGCATCCATCGGGTCGGCGCGCCCAAGTCCAACCGGGATTCCACCGCTCTGCGGCTGCTTTACGGCTTCCTGTTTTCCGGTCGGGCGCTGTTTACCGCGGAGAGGATCGCCCGTAACTGCGATCTGGTTCTGGTCGGAACCAACCCTCCCTCCGCTCCGCTCATCGCCCGCCTGCTCAGCAAGGGGAGAGACGTTCCATACTGCTATCTCGTCCACGATCTCTATCCCGACATCGCGGTTGGCCTGGAAGCGCTGAAAGCGGGGAATCCGGTTGTGTCGTATACCCGGAGCTTTCAAAAGAAATGGCTGCTCGGGGCGCAATCGGTGGTGGTTCTGGGGCGCTGCATGCGGCGGCATCTGGTAAACGCCTATGGCATTCCCCCGGAAAAGGTGAGTGTCATCCCCAGTTGGGGCGATGCCGACGGGGTGAAACCGCTGAACCGAGGCACCGCTTTCCGCCGTGAACACGGACTTCACGGTTTCCTGGTGGTGTATGCGGGGAACCTGGGGTACGCGCAGGGGCTTGATATGGTGCTCGATGCCGCGAAGAACATGCAGGGGGATGATCGGGATATTTCCTTCCTTCTGGTGGGGAGCGGAAACGCCCGGAATCATCTGGAAAGCAGGGTGAGGGAAGAGCATCTCGGAAATGTGCGGGTGCTTCCGTCTGTTTCCCCGGAGCGCTACCCGGAAGTCCTCGGATCGTCCGACGTCGCACTGGTGACACTGGATCCCCGGATCGAAAAACTGGCGGTGCCGAGCAAGACCTACTCCATTCTCGCGGCGGGGAAACCGCTGATCGCTGTCATGGGCGCAAATTCGGAGGTTGGGGGGATGGTTGTGGAACACCGGTGCGGAGAACGGGTCGATCCCGGAGATGTCCGGGGACTGGTCGAGACCGTGCGGCGGCTGCACGATAATCGAACAGAACGGGAACAGATGGGGCTGAACGCCCGCCGTACGCTGGTCGAGAATTATACGCTCCAGAAAGCGGCGGAGCGTTTCCATACCCTGTTCCGGTCCCATATCTCCGGTGAGAAAGAAACGGAGAGGAAAGGTCCGACCCTTGACCCACGGGATTATGGGGCTGCAGAGAATCAGCGGGACGGGTAACAGCCGGGATCACGGTAATCCATGAGTCTGGATATCATTAACCGACACATCGTTATACGCGTCTCATCTCTCCCGGATTAATAATCATTAAAACAACTGTCCAAAATCTTTTCGAAAGTGTGGCGCCAATGATCTGTTCCGGAATGTTGGCTCTGCCCATTTCCTTCGGCCTGGGGGCTCTCGGCGCGTGGCTGGTCTCACGTTTCGCCGGCGCATGGGGCCTGATCGATTATCCCGACGAGCGAAAGTCCCATTGTCAACCCACACCACGGGGAGGCGGACTGGGCATCTGTCTCGCGGTCATGTTCTCCGCGCTCCTGTGCCACATTCCCGCAGCGGTGTGGGGAACCGCCGTCATCATGGCGCTTGCCGGGTTGGCCGATGACCTTTGGAGAATTTCGGTGAGGACGCGATTCCTCATCCAGCTCGGGTGCGCCGTTTCAGTGGTGGCATTGGCGCCTCACAATGCATACACCGCGGGCGTCCTGATTCCGCTCGGCCTGTTCTGGGTCCTGTACATCACCGGGACCGCAAACTTTTTCAATTTCATGGACGGTATCGATGGAAACGCCGCCATCGGGGGGGGAATCGCATTCGGCGCACTGGGAATTCATGCGCTCATCACCGGACTCCCCACCGGGGAATACTGGTTCAATCTGAGCGTGGCGGTGGCCTGTCTCGGATTCCTGCCGTTCAATATCCACCGGGCGAAAGTGTTCATGGGCGATACGGGCAGCGTTCTTCTCGGCTTTCTGTTCGCGGTCCAGGTGTACCGGTATGCGGGGAGTTTCATTCTGACGCTGGTCCTGAGCGGCTTCCTGTTCCTCTTCTACCTGGATACCCTCACCACCCTTTTCATCCGCTGGCGTGAGGGCGGAAAGCTCACCGAGCCGCATCGCCGGCATATCTATCAACTCGCCGCAAACCAGATGGGCTATCCGCACTGGATGGTGGCGCTTAGTTACGGGATAACGCAGACGGTGATTTCCTGCACCCTGTTCCTGTCGATCCGCATGTCCCCCGTGGTGGTTATCGGAGTCATCCTCGCCTGGACCGCCGCTTTTGTATCCTTCGGCCATGCGATACGGCGCGGGTGCGAGACATTTATCCCCGGGGAATATCGGGGCAAAGCGGTCGGAATCCAATGGCTGTCTCAGGGGACGCGGACGCGAAAATACTGAAGAATATGTGTTGCCAAACACTCATCTCCCTATTAAGATAATAGAAACGGCCCATTTCACGGAAGCGAGGTGATACCCATGTATGATGAACTGATGGACGAACTCCGCGAAATTCTCGAACAGCGAAGCGCAGACATCGAGGCTCTTGCAAATGAAGTGGAAACCGAAGACGAGTTGCAGGCATTTGTGGCGCGAGTGGATACCATGCTTCAGTCCGTGGTCACAGAACTCGAACGTGAACGCGAAGCGATGTCCTACCTGGAGGAAACCTGATACTGCAAGTATAAACAAATACATGACGGAGAAGCGGAAACGAAGAACTCTGTTTGGACCCTTTCGATGTGACGGTCGCGTTCCATGGCAGTGATATATGGATATCCGCGGATCATGACCGTGTGCTATGGGGTGGATGATCCCCCTTTCCGGAAAAAATACAAAAGCAAAGGAGCCATACAGTCGGGACTGTATGGCTCCTTTGCCGTGTGAATGAACCGATTCTCAATCAGACAAAGAATTTTGCCTTCGGGCGGAGTCGAAGCCGACCGGTTCCGATGACCGTGATCACATCAATACCGGGCTCATACTTTTCAGGAAATGGTGGAGCCGGATCAGGTCCTTCGGATTCTTACGGTTTATTTTCAGGTCGTACCGGGGCGGAGCGATGCGGAAAGCCGTTCCGGATCCGGTATCCCGGGGAGCCTTGTTGACAAACCGGAGCATGCTGGCGCTGTTCAGCAACGCTTCGGTGCTGACGCTCAACGCCGAATCCTCCATGCGTATCAACCCCAATCCACGGCTCAGATACCATTTCTTTTCTGAATCGTTCTGGCGAAAGGTTACCTCGATAGCGGGAAAAATCCCCCGGTCCGTCTGTTTGTTTGTTTCGCCCCCGATCTCGACCGAGGAGGTCATAAACTGGGACTCCTGAAAAACGGTGGATACATCGGAATAATCGATGTATCGGTACTGCGTTTCCACGCGGACCGAGCTCTCATACTTCTTTTCCTTTGCGATGTCGGTCACGTTTTTGAGAAAAAGTAACCGGGGGGTGTAGGAAGTCGCGATGTTCATGGTGGTATGGGGCTTTTCCTCCGATCCCAGCCACTCCTGCAGCTTCTCGATGGTCTGGCCGATGTAGAGATTCCCGTTATCCTGGATCAGGGAATCGGAAAGGGTCAGACGGAAATGGGTGGTGGTCGATTGGAGGATGGCATCCCATGTGATGTCCACCACTCGCCTCGATTCCGAGTCAACCCGCGCGGAGAGATTCTTCAGCACCCAGTATTCCAGGACATTGTACTCGTTTGTGACATAGAACTCCGTCACCGTGTACCGATACCCCCAACTCTCCCCGGCGGGAATGGGAAACCAGGAGTCGAGCTGATAATCGAACACGGGGAAAGAAACGGTCGCCACCCCTGTCTGATGGTCGGAATCGGTTCCGCGCAGAGTGATCGTATGATATCCGGGCCGGAGATAGGGGACGGTGAGCATCTTTCCTCTCCCCAGTTCTCCCTGAAGGTTGGAACTCCAGACAAGGGAGCTGTCCGGGAGATTGCCGTCCTCGAGATCCGTTCCCAGTCCGGAGAGCATGATATTGTGCGGTCCGGTGAAAACATGGTCGAGTTTTGGCGCGATGATTTCCATACGGGGCGGGGTGGAGGATACGGTCAGCCGGAGTTCCCGCGAATTCACTTCCACCGTGGTGTCCGTCTGCGCATACCGTCCCCGGAGAATGCTGAACGTGACCGGTCCGGCGGGAATATTGTGGAATACCGCCAAACCGTTCTGGTCCGTGGTCTGCGCGGTGGAAACCGGAGTCGTGGAGATGACCGCTCCAATCGACGGTTTTCCCGTATCATCATGCACCGTGACCTCAACCCGTGGGATATAGGTGAAGACCAGGTCGACGATTTGACCGGAGAGCGCGGTGACGGCCTTGGAGAAGGGAGGGTACCCCTGCTTGCTGACGATCACCCGGCAGTCTCCTTCCCGGATGTTCTCCAGGAGTGCGGTTCCGGTGGAATCGCCAAGGGCGCTTTTCGTGGCGGGATCGGTGGTCACGGTGAAATCCGGCAGCGGTTTTCCGGTATCGTCCCTCACTTTCACACGGAAACCGGCGGCGTTGGAGAGGTCGCCATCGTTACCGGTGGAGCTTTTGCCGCATCCGGTGAAGAGAATGGCGAGAATGAGAAACAGGGACCCGATGGCAGACGGGTATCCGGTGGTGATATGAAGCATGATGGCTACCTTAAAAGAATGAATTTTTTCGTTTCGGAAATCGCCGCACCACGTAAACGGTAAAAATACATGCCGCTGGACAGGTTCTCGCCGGACAGGCGTATCGTATGGGATCCCGCGTCCATATACCCCTGGTCGCGCTCGAGTACTTTCTGC
>CAYRTQ010000090.1:0-4122 GCA_964426865.1 uncultured bacterium | reverse complement strand
GGCGCGGAAAGGAGGAAGGGAATGGAGGTTTGCCCATTGAAGGGATTGGGATGGTTTTGGGAAATGCGCAGAACAAACGGCAGAGGCCGTTCCGGGGAGAGACTGATCCGCTGAATACGTGACAGTCCCGGCCAGAGGTCTTCCGGACGAATGTCATAGTCTCCGAGCACCCGCGCGAATTCCTCCTCGGTTACATTCTCACGGGCAAGGGAGGAATTCCCCGCACCGTTGCCCCCGGACAGACTGGCGGTTGCCATCATGTTGATCTCGTATTGGTTCAGGGAGTCCAATTCCCGTACATGGATGGAGTCCCGTGAGACGGTTACCAGGACATTCGGGCCCGTGCCGAGACCGAAATTCACCAGATAGACATGCTTCTTGAAATCTATGTAGTGGGTCATGTCATACCCATTGGAGCGCTGGAATCCCATGCCGATCAGGGGCGCAAGGTGAGGCTTTTTCCCCGGGAGCGGCGGGATGAAGCAATCGAAGATCATCTCGTTCCCCTCTCGGCGGATGTTGTAGATCTCAATGCCGGTGGAAGCGTTGAAAGCGTTGGAGAACGTCCCGGGATTGGTTTTGACGCCGAACGCGGTATAATTCACTCCGTCATAAACATCGGTCGCATCGCCATAATTCCCCCCGTGCGCAAGGCGGTATGCGTCATCGTGGGCCCAGAAATCGAGATTGTCCTTCCCATTGACCGGGTCGGGGATTTTACCAAGAGGATATCCGGCGTCACGATACAAACCGTCGGGACATTCCAGGTCGCACAGTTTCTGATCCTCCGTGCTGTTTGATTCACGTTCGGTGATATGCCAGATGAGCAGGCCGCTCCGGGGCAACTGCATGTCATAGTAAAGATTACCCTCGTTGTTACGGAATTCGACAAGAAAATACTCTTCACGACCGATCCAGATACGGTAGATTTTTCCCTCGGGATCACCCGCGTCCTTCATCCGGATTCCCTGGTGCGCGCCATAGAGATCCACAAGGTTCGAATTGTTGACCCCGATGGATTTCATGACCATGCGATTGTAGGCGCAGGGTCCCACCGGAACTCCGGTCGTCCCGTTCCATCCGGTCGCTCCCCATCCGAGGATGTCCCAGCATCCCACTCCGGCGGAATCGAGTTCCGGGCTGTCGTACGACTTGTCCATGAGATCCTCGGCGCCGAACGCGTGAGCGATTTCCGCGGTCACCGTGCCAACCGCCATGGACTTGTTCTGTGCAACCGCAATACATCCGGAAAACCGGTCCACCAGGATGGTTCCCTCGATAGCCCTCTTTTCCCCGGTATAGTAGGTTTCGGAAAGGTTGAGGGTCATCACCCCGGTGGAGAGTCGGAAAATGAAGTCGTAGGGCCGGGTGCGGGGGATGAGGATGATATAGTCCGCATACCCGTCATCGTCGCCGCTGTTGGGAATTCCATCCAATCCGTCGTTGTCGTAACGGGCGAAGCTGAAATCCGGATCCCGGTCGAGCATTTGAATGATATCGCGGGAATACAGGTTGCTTTTCTTGTAATAGGTGGAATCGTAGGGCATTTCGTACATTTTCGGAATGATCTCCCCGGTGACTTCGTACTGCCCGAAAGAGACCGCCCGGAAGTAATCGTTCACACTGCCCGGCTGCCCGTTGAAAAGGTCCTCCGCCCAGGATGGAATGGTGGTCACTTCCGGCGCTTCGCCCTTGAACTTGGTAAAAACCACCACGGCATGCAGGGGCGTGATCTTTCGCGGCCAGACATCCAGGGCGGGTTTCCCCGCGCCCGATGGTGAAGGGATGATCCCAGCCGGATCGGGGGCGGTATCTCCGGACAACATCGCAAATCCGGCGAGAAACAGGACGATGAACACGAAGAGGGGAGCAATATATTTTTTCATGAGAACACACCATCCGGTTCGAGGCGTTCGAGATCACGTATACTGGGGTAACCGTTCCATTTTCGACACCTGCCGCAGGAATGGATTGTTGTATCCATTACATGTAAGCACAATGGCATCACTGTTTTCCTCTTCACGACAATATAGCATGTTTACATCACGGAAATGTATGATAAATGGTATTCACGGGCAGGGCCGGTTTCCTCCCGCAGTGTATTTCCGATTGGTTTTCGATACCCATATCCGTAAATTATGGCAACAAGGATTATTTTCCCCAAGAACATATCAATTGGAGAAGCGAGATGACTTCCCGGGAACGATTCGAACGCTGCATGCGGTTTCAGTCCGTTGACCATGTTCCGGACATGGAATTTTCATTCTGGGATGAAACCATACAACTCTGGGAGGAGAAAGGAATCCCCCAGGGTCTGAAAACCCATCAGCAGCGGGAATTGTATTTCGGGCTGGAACGCCGGTGCAAACTCCCCCTGGAAGTGAATCTCCATCCGGCCCCTTCCGTTCGCGAGATGGGGGGCCGCGATGGTTACCGGTATTTCTACGACGAGGATCTTGTCCTCTGCCGTACGCCGGAGGACAATTCCACCACCATGCCGGAGCACATGGAATATTCACTCAAATCACGACGGGATTGGGAGAATATTTTCAAACCCTTGCTCGACCCGGACGCTCCGGGAAGGACGCCGGACAATCTCGGTCCCCTGACCAACCGTTTGCTGGAACAGGATTTTGTTCCCTACATCTACGCCGGATCGCTTTTCGGGCGCATCCGCAATTTCGTGGGGTTCGCGGAGATCTGTTACCTGCTCTACGACGACCCGGATCTGGTGGACGAAATGATCCAGCGCATGGCCGATGTTTCCTGCGCCGTGTTGGAACGCGCGCTCCCGCAGGTGAGGGGAATGGTCTCCGTCGCCCATTTCTGGGAGGACGTCTGCTTCAACACCGGCCCCATGATCTCCCCGGAGTGGTTCCGCGAACACCTTGCTCCCCGGTATCGACAGATTACCTCTCTTTTGCGCGCCAACGGTGTGGATATCATCATCGTGGATTGCGATGGCTGGATCGGGCCGCTGGTGGACTGCTGGCTGGAGGCGGGCGTCAATGTCATGTTCCCCCTGGAGCGCAACGGCGGTTCCGACCCGGTCATGTTCCGACGCAAATACGGCCGGGATATCCTGCTCATGGGCGGAGTGGACAAAACCAAAATGGCCCTGGGCGGCGACGCCATCCTCCGGGAACTGGAACATCTCGCGCCGCTGGTGGAGGAAGGTGGATTCGTCCCGCATTGCGATCACCTTGTACCCGCCGATGTTTCCATCGAGAACTTCCGCTTCTATCTCCGGAAAAAGCGCGAGATGTTCGGCATCCCGCATCGGGAGGAACGGATTCGGGAGTATCCCGCGCAGCCCTGAACGGGGCGACAGGGAACGTCCCCGTGCCGGCCTATTTTTCGAATATCCCATACAGTTTATACTCTCGTGCCGGAACCGGGATTCGAGTGAATATGTGAGCACTCTATTTTAAAAAACGGCGGTGTATTTCCTGTCTTTTCGCACAAAGGCCATCGATCCACGATTCTGGTAAAAATGCGTATGTTCATTATTTACAAGGCTTATGGCTTCTGCACTCAATTATTCCAGATTCCCATTGACTCCGATGCTCATTTTTTTTATATTTAAAAACTTGAAACGAATGGCGGTTCATGGAAGCGATGCACACTGACGATTACTGGATGAAAATCGCCCTTTCCGAGGCGGAAAAAGCTCTCGAGCTGGGTGAAACCCCGGTTGGCGCGATCATCGTGAAAGAGGACCGGATCATCGGCAGGGGGGGGAACCGGGTGCTTACACTCCGTGATCCCACCGCGCACGCCGAGATCATCGCCATCGGAGCCGCGGCGGAAGCGACCCGGTATGAACGCCTGCTCGACACCACGATGTATGTGACCCTGGAGCCCTGTCCCATGTGTTCGGGCGCCATTGTCCTGGCCCGGATTCCGCGTCTGGTGTATGGAGCGTCCGATCCCAAGATGGGGGCCTGCGGAAGTCTCTACGATGTTTGCCGCGACCCGAGGCTCAATCATACGGTCGATGTGGTTCCCGGGGTACAGCGGGAAGAATGCTCGTTTTTGCTGCGTGAATTCTTCCGGATGCTGCGAAATGGAAAGAAAACGGCTGGCGGCGTGTAACGCGCCTTTGAGCCGGATTTGAAGCGG
>CAYRTQ010000089.1:0-14246 GCA_964426865.1 uncultured bacterium | reverse complement strand
CCACCAAACAAACACCTCATCCTCAAGCCGTCCCGATCTTCAGACCCCGGGCGCATGTTTTCCGTGAAGGGCGCGATTTGTGGTCTGGATTCCCCGAAACAGGATTCACACGTCTCGCTCATTCACGGTCAGCCATTCATCCCGCCTGTGCAGCGCCATCCACTCCTCCATAACACTCCCATCCCGCACCGAGTCCCAAACATTTCCCGCAACGATCGAGGGCGCGATCCATCTCACCGCAGACCCGTCTGAAATCCATGCGCCTCCGGAATCTCTTTTCGGACAAAATTGGAATTATCGTGTATGTTTTTTCCCCTCCGGATTTTATCTTATACTGCGGATCATGCGGCAAGAGGTTGCCTGAACCTTCGGGGGGCTTACGGCTCCGCCCGAGAGAGGGCGCGTGCAACCTGCTGCTTTTCCCCCGAGACGATTGGTCCCGGACGGCAAGGAACCATGTATTCGGAAATACTCCGGCCAATCGGGACATGGTATTGACAAACGGGAGAAATATGTGTAAATACAAAAGAATGTCCGGCGAGCCCTCTCCGGCCCCGTTTCGGCAATATCCGTCCGGTTGTCACGGAAGATGCACGACGCTCCCGATTCCCGGCTCTCCGGTCACTTGTTCATTTTCGTCGTGGATCTTTTGATCTTTGGCGTTTCGGAACGGTATTTACCCCACAGGTGGAAAATGAAGCAGAAAATCATACAGGCGCTTCGGGCGCTCCATCTCCTGGAACAGGCGGATTCAGCCCGTTTTCTTCTGAACAAGTGGCAGTTCCGGAGAGCCAACCGACGGTTCAGACGGGAAAACCCTCTGGTTAAGCTGCCGCCGCCCTTCGTGCTCTACGAGTCTTTCGGGAAGCTGGATTACGCCTCCTACTACTATGGGGGACGGGAGAGCGCGGAATTTATCCTGGCGCTGCTCCGGAAACATGCGGATGTCCGCGGTGGGCGTATTCTGGAATGGGGATGCGGACCGGCGCGTCTGCTGCGTCATTTTCCGGACCTGTTGAAGGGCTGCCGCACCGCGATTTATGGCTCCGATTACAATCGGGCGTCCATCGCCTGGTGCACGAAATATATCCCCGAGGCGACCTTTCTGACCAACCGTCTCCTGCCGCCTCTCGATATGCCGGATAATTTTATCGACGCGGCCTACTGTGTCTCCGTGTTCACCCATCTCTCGCGTGAGGCGCAGGATGCCTGGCTGACAGAGATCCTGCGGGTGATCAAACCCGGCGGCATCTTCCTCATGACCGTACACGGAGATGTGTGTACGGTAAAACTCGACGCCGGGGAATTGCAGGCCTACCGTGAGTCCGGGTGCGTGGTACGCGGCGAGGTGACCGAGGGGCAGCGAACCTACACCTCGTACAACAGTCCCGGATACATGCGGGAGGTATTCCTGAGAGGGCTGGAGATACTGGAGCATATTGCGGGGGAGGACGGCGCCCAGGATATCTGGATCGTGCGGAAAGCGGTTGATACCACAAAGGAATAATCCAAAGCAGCATATACCGGGCGGTTTCATTGCTCCTCACCGGAGGAATCATCCATGCGCTCCCTCACCCTTCTGCTCGCCATCAGCTTCCTCATCGGAATCCACCCGGTATTCGCCGCCCAGAAAGGTTCCGCGCCGGGGCGGTTCTACGTTTCCCTTCGCGGGAACGACGCCTGGTCGGGACGGCTTCCGGAACCGAACCGCAGCGGTTCCGACGGCCCCTTCGCCACTCTGGAGCGGGCGCGCGCGGCGGTCAGGGCGTTGAAAACCGGCGAGGCCCGGCCAAAAGGCGGGGCGACCGTGTTCATACGCGGGGGCGCTTATCCCCTGTCCGCCACATTTACACTCACGGCGGAAGACTCCGGAACAAAATCCGCGCCGGTGGTCTGGCGGGCGTTCAACGGGGAGAAGGTGCAGTTGGCCGGGGGAAAGGAAATTACCGGGTTTTCCCCGGTGACCGAACCGTCGGCGGTGAAACGGCTCGATCCATCGGCGAAAGACCATGTGCTCCGCGCCGATCTCCGGGCGCAGGGAATGACCGATTACGGCCGGATCACCCGTCGCGGCGGCCCGGGCATGGAATTGTTCTTCCAGGACCGCCGGATGACTCTGGCGCGCTGGCCCAATGAAGGGTGGGCGGTTATCGCCGATGTCCCGCAGACGGGCGAACTGGTGTACAAGGGTGAACTCCCCCACATGCGCTTCGGACTCCCGGTGGGTAAGCACTACGGCCGTATCGCCTACAACGGAGACCGTCCCGCGCGCTGGAGCGATGTGGACGAAATCTTCCTCCACGGCTATTGGTGCTGGGACTGGTACGATGAATTCCTGGGAGTGAAATCCATCGATACCGTGAAAAAGGAAATATTCATCCGTGAACCGCACTCCCAGTACGGCTACTGCAAGGAACAGCGGTACTACGCCTGCAATATCCTTGAGGAACTGGACACCCCCGGCGAGTGGTATCTGGACCGAAAGGGCGGAATCCTCTATTTCTGGCCGCCCGCGCCCATCGACAAGGGACGGGCGTTCGTTTCCCTGCTCGACGCCCCGCTCATCTCGCTGGAGAATGCGGCATTCATCACCATCCGGGATATCAACCTCGAATTCTCCCGGGGGAGCGCGGCGGTGGTCACGGGTGGGCAGAGCAACCGTATCGCGGGCTGCACCATCCGCAATCTGGGCGGAACCGCGGTGGTCATCGAGGGCGGCAAAAACAACGGCATCACCGGATGCGACATATACGATGTGGCATCGGGGGGCGTTACCCTCTCCGGCGGCGACCGCAAAACGCTCACTCCCGCCGGGAACTATGCGGTGAACAACCATATCCACCATTACAGCGCCTGGACACGGACCTACCAGTCCGCCATTTCCGTCAACGGAGTCGGGAACCGGGTGGCGAACAATCTCATTCACGACGCCCCGCATTCCGGCATCATGCTCGGCGGCAACGAACATATCATCGAGTACAACGAACTCCACACGCTGGCCCAGCAGACCGGAGACGTGGGCGCGTTTTACATGGGCCGTGACTGGACCCAACGCGGCAACATAATACGGTACAACTATTTCCACGACCTCCTCGGCCCCGGCAGGGAAGGGGTCATGGCGGTGTATCTCGACGACTGGACCAGCGGGACCACCATTTTCGGCAACATCTTCCGTAAATCCGGGCGATCCGCGTTCATCGGGGGCGGGCGCGACAATACGGTGGAGAACAACATTTTCGTGGACTGCGATCCCGCGGTGCATGTGGACGCCCGCGGTCTCGGCTGGGCGAAATACTATTTCGACAAATCCATGGACATCTACGTGAACACCCTCTTCGACCGTATGGACGCCATGGACTATCGTAATCCGCCCTACAGCGCGAAATACCCGGAACTCCTCAAACTCTACGGCGACGATCCGGCGATTCCCAAAGGAAACCGGATCATCCGCAACATATGCTCCGGAGGGCTGTTGATGAATCTCAGCGACGGCATGGATATGGATATTGTCACGGTGCGCGACAACCTTTTCGCCGGACGGGATGTGTACCATTGTCTCGACAAGGCGTCGAACACGTATGTCACCCTGAAAACGAGCGATCCCCGGGCAATCTCGGAATTCATCCTGCGCGGCAATGCGGTGGTCAAGGACCCAGGATTCATGGATGCGGACCGGGGCGACTACCGTCTCAGGAAAGACTCGCCCGCCTGGAAGCTGGGATTCAAGCCCATCCCGGTGGAGAAAATCGGGCTGTACCGCGATGAATTCCGGAGAACTGGGGCAAAATGACGGCATACTTCCACCACGGAGACGCGGGGAAGGAAAAGGAAGGCTATAAAACGCAGGAGCCGGAAGAAAGAACCTGTTGAACGCCGGATACCCGTAATGCGGTTCTTATTCCGGGTTCCGGCTCCTGACTCCTCCATACAGCGCTTTTCACTCTGTATCCACCAGATCAAAACGTACAACCTTTTCACGATAAGGAGATTTGACGGCATGAAAGAGTGGTTCGGGAAGAAAAAAGGATCGGGGATGACCGTCCTCGTGTCCACGTTGGCGGCGTTTGCGGTACTCGCCGCTCCGGCTCGGGCGGAAGTAAAACTCCCCGATGTATTCAGCGATAACATGGTGCTCCAGCGCGAACAGGCGGTTCCGGTATGGGGAACCGCCGATCCGGGTGAAAAGGTGAGTGTGTCGTTCAACGGTCAAAGCGCATCCGCCACCGCCGGGAAAGACGGCCGTTGGATGTTGCGGCTCAAGAAAATGACCGCGGGCGGTCCCTTTGATCTGACCGTTTCCGGAACGAACACGGTCACCTATCGAAACGTGCTGGTCGGAGAGGTCTGGCTCTGTTCCGGCCAGTCCAACATGTGGTGGACCATCGACCGTATAACGGGTATCGAGCCCATCGTGAAGGCGGCGAATTATCCCACGCTCCGGGTTTTCCAGTTCTGGACGCCCGAGAACGATTCCTTCGGCAAACGCCCCACCTGGGAGGTATGCTCACCGGAATCCATCAAGGAATTCTCCGCGGTGGCGTTCTTCTACGGCAAATACCTTTCCGAGGAACTGGGCGTTCCGGTCGGACTCATCCACTCCTCCATGGGCGGCTCGGTCCCCGAAACCTGGATGACCCGCAAGACGCTTCAATCGGACAAGGAATTCCGCCCCATTATCGCATACTGGGATTCACTCATGACCGCCTATCCCGGGGCAAAAGACCGCTATGTGCGGTATCTGGACGAACTCGCCAGGCAGAAACAGGAGAACGGACCCGCGCCGAAAGACCCCAATCTCCCCTTCCTGCCCAAACCGTTCCGGTTCTCCATGCTCTATCCGACCTGGCTGTACGGCGTCCAGCTCGAACCGCTCGTTCCCTTCGGCATGCGCGGGGTGATCTGGTTCCAGGGGGAATCGAGTATGGCGCGCGCCGCCCAGTATCGACGGCTCTTCCCGGCGATGATCAAGGAGTGGCGGAACATATGGGGACAGGGGGATTTCCCGTTCATCTACGCCCAGCTCGCCAATTGCAAGAGCAACCCCCGGCAGCTTCCGGAACTCCGAGAAATGCAGCGGCTTTCCCTTTCGGTGAAAAACACCGCCATGGCGGTGACCGTGGATATCGGGGATGAGAGCAATGTCCACTTCAACAACAAGTGGGACGTGGGAAGACGTCTGGCCCTGGCGGCGTTCGGGACGGTGTATGGCCGCGACATCGTATATTCCGGACCGATGTACCGCTCCATGCAGAAAGAGGGCAACGCCATCCGCCTGAAATTCGACCACCGCGCCGGGGGAATGGAAACGAAGGACGGCGCTCCGCTGCGGGAGTTCATCATCGCCGGGAAAGACCGGGTTTTCCATACCGCCGAGGCGAAGTTCAGCGGACGCGACATCCTCGTTTCAAGCAAGGAGGTTCCCGATCCGGTGGCGGTGCGTTACGGCTGGAGCGACATTCCCAAATGCAATCTCGCCAACGACGCCGGGCTGCCCGCCTCGCCCTTCCGCACCGACAACTGGCCCCTGACCACCGAAGGCCGTCTGGCGCCGTAAAAGAAGCGCATTCCTCCCAATCCGTCGACGGATGCCGCGCCGGTTCCCACAACCGGTGCGACATCCGCCGACGGACGAATTTTTGTTTGTCTTTTCTCCCGGCTTCCGGCTCCTGTCTTTTCACTGGAGGAACCTCATGAACGATGTCAAAATGGCCCTGCTGCAGATCGATTCCGCCCAGAAGGATATCGCGGGAAACCTGAACAAGATGACCGCACGGGTGAAGGAAGCAGCCGCCCGGGGCGCAAACCTCATGGTTTCATGCGAAATGGGGCTTTCCGCTTTTCTCTTCTCCCGTGAGGAATACCTGGAAGTGGCCCAGACCATTCCGGGACCGGCCACCGAGGAAATGGGCGTCGCATCGCAGAAAGCCAACGCCTATGTCATCTTCGGCCTCCCGGAGAGAGAGGGCGATGTCGTATACAATTCGCTGGCGGTGATGGGGCCGAACGGCAACCTGGTCACGAAATACCGCAAGGTTCATCTCTGGCTCACCGAGCATCAGACTTTCGGGCAGGGCAATGATATCTGCCTCTTCGACACGGAGTTCGGGAAGGTGGGAAGCACCATCTGCTACGACATGATGTATCCCGAACTCTACCGGGCCATCGCGGCGAAGGGCGCGCGCATCATCACCCACTCCACCGGCATGGTGACCACCGAGGACTGTGACCGTTTCGGGTGGGATTCGAGCCTGTATAATTCCATGGTCCGAATCCGGGCCTGGGAAAACCAGGTCTATATCCCGAGCTGCAACCGGTGCGGCAACGACCTCTTCCTGTACTTCCTCGCCAATTCCTGCATCGGGACGCCCTGGGGAACCATCCAGGCCAAGCTGGGCGACGCCGAGGGAACACTCGTGGTGGAAACCGAGTTCGACCGTCTTCCGGACTGGAGAGCCATCGCTCCCTACTGGGACGACCGCCGCACGGACCTCTACAAGCGTGTCATGGATTTCTGAAACCGGGTAGGAACCACGGGTAAACAGGAATGAGGAAAGGGTATCCGTTCAGCGAGTCAACTGATTGTCTGAACCGGTGATTCGAATGATTGAACGGATGAAAGACTGATACGGCATTTCTTTTCATCAACTTTATCACTTTCATCACGCGCGTCACCGGTTCAGACAGATTTCAACCCTTTCTTGCCGGTTTGGCCGGCAATTCGTCTCCATGCGTGTTTATCCGTGTTCGCCCGTGATTCCCAAATCTTCTTCAAGAAAGGGGAATGCAATGGCCTCACGACGCAATTTCATCGCCACCGCCGGGGCCGCCGCCGCGGGAACGGTGTATTCCATCGCCTCGGCGAAAGCGTCCGAAGCGAAACCCTGGAAGCGGAAGACCCATGACAGCCTGATCCGGATCGGCGCGCTTACCTCGGGTCATCACCATCATCTGTACAGCATCTGGGGACCCATGATCAATCCGGTCCCGGAGAACGGCGCCATTCTCCCCCGGATGAACGGCATGCTCATGACCCAAGTATGGGATGTGGACAAACAACATCAGCGGGAGTTCGCCCAGAAATTCGGGGTAAAGGAAGCCCCCTCCTACGATGCCATGGTGGGCGAGGTTGACGCGGTCATGGTCTGCGAGGTCTGGTCCATCAACCACTGGCCGCAGCTTGTCGCTCCCTACCTGAAAGCGGGGATTCCGGTGTTTTTCAACCGCCCGTTCGCCTCCAGCATGAAAAGCGCCAAAGCCATTGTGAACCTCTCCAAAGAAACCGGAACCCCCATCTGCACCCTTTCCTCCCGGGAATACTGCTTCGCCGCTTCCTCCATGCGGCGCAAGCTGATGCAGTGGTCTGGAGCCGGAAGGTTCGGCACGGACAACACCCGTGAAAAGAACGCCTCTCCCATTCCCCCCATCAACGGGGTGACCGCGTACAACGCATCCGCCGACATCACCCACGACATCCACGGTCTCTGGCTCATCCTCTCCTGTGTGGGCCCGGGAGTGGAGAGTGTGAGCGCCGATGTGGCAGGGAAGGACATATACACCACGACCTCCACCACCTGGACGCTCAAATTCAAGCCCCGCGGGAAGGAACCCGGCTTCTTCGCCGCCCTGGTCAACACCCAGGATCCCGATTCAAACGGGTGGATACGGGTTATCACCAACCAGGGCGCTTACGAAACCAATCTCTGGCAGATGGAGGATTACGATTCGCGGCGGTTCGAATTCTTCAACACCCCGCTTCTCGAGTTCCAGAAGATGGTGGAACGCGGAGTGATGCCCCAGACCCACGAACACATTCTCGACAAGACCGCGGTTTTCCTGGCGGGTGTGAAATCCTGGAAAGAGAAAAACGGGGGGAAGGTGCGCATCGACGAGCTGGAGGACGATTACTATGTCCAGGCTGACACCGGAGTGGAGGAGTATCCGGCGGGGATGTTCAGGAAGTAATCGCACAAGAGATTATTCCATCGTAGCACTGTCCGGACCGTGATTCGCGCAATTCGCGAATTGTCGGGATAGAATCCACCCGTATCGTCCTTTGACGGGCCCATCCCGGTTCGGACATTTTCCGACGGAGCATACTGTTTCTCCGATGAACGCACCCGAAGAAAAGAAAATCATCCGCGCCCGCATGAAATCCCTGCGCGCCGCGCTCGACCCCGACACTTTCCGCGCGCTCGGCGGTGAAATCGGACGGCGGGCGCTCTCCCTGCCCGAGCTGTCCGGAGCGCGCACGGTTCACATCTATGTGTCGGCGGTGAACAACGAGGTTGATACGCTCGATATCATCACCGTCCTGTTTGAACGGGGAAAACGGGTGATCGTGCCGCGTTGCGCCCCGGAGCAGTACCGTCTCCAGCACATCCGCATCAATTCCCTGGAAGAACTGCGGCCCTCGCGCTTCGGTCTCCTCGAACCGGACCACAATCCGGAAAGCGAGGTGGACCCCCTGCATTTCGACCTCATCATCGCGCCGCTCATGGCGTTCGACCGCCGGGGGGGTCGGCTTGGCTTCGGCGGCGGCTACTATGATTTCCTGTTTCACCACTGCCCCTGCCCGAAAGTCGGGCTCGCCTACTCGTTCCAGGAGGTTCCGTCCATTCCGCTGGAATCTCATGACCGTGCACTGGATGTAGTTGTCACCGAAAAGGAGATCATACGCCTCCGATGAGCAAAGAAAATGCCAGAATCGCCGATATTCAGGAGGGGGAGGAGTTTATCGGGTTCTATGCGCTGAAACGGTCCGAACTGAAGGAAACGGACGGGAAAAGCCGTCTCGAAATCGAAATCTCCGATCGTACCGGCAGCCTTCCCGGGGTGATCTGGGATGCCCACAAAACCCTTCGTGACCAGATGCCCCGCGGTTCCGTGGTCAAAGTCAAGGGACGCCTCGGTTCCTATCGCGACAAACCGCAGGTGAAGATCGACAAGATCCGCCCCGCCCATGGAGGGGAATTCGATCCGGAATCTTTCCTTCCCATGACCGAGTGCGATGTCGATGCCCTCGCCCGCAGGGTGATGGAACTGGTGGAGAGTTTCCGCGACCCCGCGCTTCAGCAACTGGGAAAACTCATCTTCGAAAATCCCCAGTTCATGAAGGAATTCCGTCGCAGTCCGGGAGGAAGCAACTGGCATCACGGCTGTCTCGGGGGCCTCATCGAACATTCCGTGTCGGTGGCCGAAATCTGCGAGTTCATCGCTTCGCGCAGATACGAACTCAACCGCGATCTCGTCGTGCTCGCCGCGCTCCTCCACGATGTGGGAAAGATCAAGGAATACTCCGCCGCGACCACCATCGAATACACCGACGAGGGCCGTCTGGAAGGCCATGTGGTAATGGGAGAGCGGTTCGTGCGGAATATGACCGAGCGGGTGGAAAACTTCCCTCCCCGGCTGCGGATGATGCTCAGCCACCTCATGCTCGCCCATCACGGCCACCGTGATTTCAGTTCGCCGGTGGAGCCCATGATTCCCGAGGGATTCGCTCTCTATTTTGCCGACGAGATCGACGCCAAGCTCGACGCGATGAAACGGATCGTACGGGAAAACGCGGGCGGAGGCAAGGACTGGAGCGATTATAACCGGATACTGGGAAGATACCTGTATACCGGGGAGAGGAAATAAGGAGAAGGAAGGGCAAAGGCACAAAGGAAGGAATTGTCTGAACCGGTGATTGAAATGATAAAAAGCTGATGAAAGCGTTTTCTCATCAGCAGTTCATCATTTTTATCACGCGCATCACCGGTTCAGACGAAGCAACGATCAGCAGGTAAGATCATCGTCCCGACGGGATACAAAAATCCGGTTGATGGATTATTACACGGAAGCGGACTTTCGTCCTTGAGAGAAGACCGTCCCGGATCACTACGTTGTCAAGGCCAGATCGGGCAGGAAATGCTCTGTCATCCGCGAGGTGGAAAAGAGCCTCTGGGTTTCGGCGATTCTCGACCGCAGCCATTCAGCGTCGATATCATGCGAGTAGATGAACACCTTCCCCTCTCCGCTCACCGGCTCGTCCGCCCCGACGGGCAGGCTGCGCCCGGTGTAGGGCGCGGAAAAGGGCGTGTTGAACGTAATCTGGTCGAACGGATGCGAGAGCGCGAAGGACAGGGTCTGTTCGATGGCGCTCTCGGTTTCGCCGGGATACCCCACGATGAAGGAGCCGCCGATCTGGATGCCCATCCGGTTCAGGACGTTGATGGTCCGGACCGCATCTGCGATCGTGTTCTTACGGTTCAGGAGCAGGAGGGTTTCTTCCGAACCGGAATCGAAGTTCAGAAGCACCCTGCTGCACCCGGACCTCCGCATGATATCCGCCATGCGGGGAGGGACGCCGAAAGCCCGCGACATGCAGGTCCAGTCCGGGGGTGTTTCCCGTGAGGACAGCGCTGCGCAGAACGAACGGACATACTCCTCGTGGAAAGTGAAATTGTCATCCACGAACCAGAACTGGTTGTACCCGTCGCGCGCGAGCACATCGATCTCCCGCAGGATCCGTTCCAGGGACCGCTTGCGGAATATCCGTCCGAACACGGGGTTCGCGCCCGGGCCGTAATCGCCGGGACAGCCCCGCGCCGCCATCATGGTGACAGGCTTGACCCCGGAGCGCCGCATCCAGTGTTCCTGATACCGCTCATGCTCCTGGTCCTTGCGATAGGGCACGGGAAGGGTATCCAGCATGGGAGTGGGATGATGCATGGGAGCGAACTGCATCACCTGGGAGCGGAAGACGGTGTAAACGCCGGGATAGGTGTAGAATTCCAGCACCTGGTGGTACAGATCCCGCTTGCGCAGGGCGAGATAATCCCGGCAGAACCGTCCGAGCACCTGGTCTGATTCACCCCGAAACACCACATCGAACTCCCGTGCGAACCGCTCCGGACTCACGGTCGGCATCGGCCCTCCGGCGATAAACAGCGTTCCCGGAATCCGATCCCGCAGTTCGCCCAGAATCCGGAGCGTATCGCCGACCAGGTGCGCCGCGACGTGGATACCGACAATGGCCGGGTCGTGGTCCACAATATCGCGGATGGAGTCGTCGAAGGTTTTGAAGGTACAATCCTCGATATACACGGGCAGCCCGATGGATTTCATCTGGCTCGCCAGACATGCCAACCCCAAGGGACGAAACAGTTGCTCGTCGGGAGACCCCGTTCGGAAGTAGGGATGAACGAGCACGATAGTATTGGTCATGGTTCACCGTTTTAGTGAAGAAGGTTTACGCCATGTTTTTCCATGGTGGAATTCCGGAAGCGCGAAGAGCCACCGGGCATACGGCTTTCAGGAATACGCATCAGGGGAAAGGTGTACCGGACGTTTACAGGAGTGAACATGATCCATACCGCCTTCCTGAAGGAGACCCGGAGGCGGGAAAGCCTTTGAAAGCGGACGGGAAGAAATTGGGACGAGGACGGAACACGAAAAATTTTTATATATATAACGCTATTGTTCTATTTTGACAAGCTTTTTTTATCGACCATCGATATATTTTTTTCCTCCAGCGGAACTATTCTCCCCGGCGCCGCGAGATCCGGCGTCCGGGACCGGGGTTGGCGCGGGAATCGTTGGCGGGAGACGCCGGTGTCCGGAATTTTGTGCTTTTGGCGCTTTGGAACGGCGTCCTTTATCCTTGACATCGGTGGGGAAAGTGCGTTAAATACTGGAACCTCATATTTGTATCACTGAAACAGTATCGGATCCTGTTACCGGAAGGATGTGGGATGGCAGATTCAGCAAGTGTAAATGGCGCGACGGGCGCGAGTCAGCCCTCGAGCCTGCGGGAGTACTGGAAATACAACGCCAGTGCGCTCTTCTTCGGCTTCGGGGGGAGCGTCTGGGGCGGGTTGACCTATTACATGGGCATTCCCGTGGCATTCCTGACGTTTCTCGAAGCGAGCAAAACCCAGATCGGACTCATCACCGCCCTTTACTGGCTGGGATTCGCCCTTCCCCAGACCTGGGCCGCCTACGCCTCGGAATCCAGGACCATCAAGAAGAAATACATCGCCTGGGCATTCTTCCTGTCCGGCATTCCCTGGCTTCTCTACGGCATCTACATTCTCCTCACCGGGACAGTGAACGCCGGATTCAGCATCTGGCTTTTCCTCATCATTTACTCCGTGGCCTGTTTTACGGTAAACCTGTATATTCCGGCAAACTACACCCTGCTTTTCAAAATCATTCCGACCGCGCAGCTCGGTCTGCTACTTGGGGTGCAGTTCACGTTCCGGTATGGCGGCACATTTCTCTCCGGATTCGCCTCGCGGGGGATTCAGAAGTATTTTGAGGCCCCATACGGCTTTGCGGCCATTTTTATCGCCACGTTCATCTTTTCCGCGCTTTCCGCCCTGGTCATCATGCTCCTGAAAGAGCCGGAAGGCTCCGCGGTCAAGAGCGCCCCCACGTTCGGCGCATACCTGAAAAAGTGTGTGTCTGTTGTAAAGAGCGACCGTCTGCTGGTGAAATTCTTTGTCGGCAAATGGCTCATGAGCGGACATAACATCATGATGGCGTTTCTTCTCGCCTTCCTCATCCAGGAGCGGGGATTCGACCGTGCGGACGCGGGCTGGTTCAGCGCCCTCTATGGTCTCGGGCTGGCCATCGGCGGTTCGACCATCACCCGCATCGCCGACAAGTACGGTCCCAAGTACATGATGGCCACCGCCCAGATGTTTGCGATCGCGTATACGCTCATCGCCTGGTTCGTGCCCTCCACCGGTCCCTGGGTGTTCTTCGCCGCGTTCGTGGTCACCGGATTCGCCCAGATTTCGGACAATGTGGGCTACACGAACATGTGTCTCCTGTGCTGCCCGACGCTCGACAAGTCCACTTACGTGGCAGTGACCAATATGGGCATCATCCCCTTCATGGCGCTCCTGCCCATCATCTTCGGGAAACTCATGGACACGGGGATCATGACCTTCCAGGGAGTGTTCACGGTCGCAATCTGCATGATGGTGAGCGCCATTCTCTACCTGCTGTTCATCCTTGAGAACCCGAAAGCTTTCCGTGAGATGAAAGCCGCAAGGAATTGACATGTCCGAGGGGCGGGTTCCACACCCGCCCCCATACCCCCGCAATCGTCCCGTATACCTCCCGCCTTGTCAACAGGATAGTGTTGGGTGTAATCTCTGGTTAGCCGGCTTCGACAAGCTCAGCCGACGGGCGCTGAGCCTGCGGACACTGAGCCTGTCGAAGTGTCGAAGCGCAGTCCGCCCATCTCTGTCCGCTTGACATGGTACTTCCCTCCACTCCCCACTCTCGGGAAACGGCGCCTCCGAAGCGTCCGCCAACCGTCCGGGAATCCCGAACCTTTTCCACTACCCGCGCGTCCTATGGGAAAAAGCTGGAATTGTTCTCCATTCTTTTGCATATTACAGAAGAATACTTTGCGAAGAAAGGTGCTGTATGCCGGAAATTTCCAAATTCCTCGGAATCATCATTTCCATGTACCCCGAGGATTACGATCCCCCGCACTTTCACGTGCGATACGAGGAACACCGGGCGCAACTCGCTATTCCGGGTTTTGCCGTGCTCACCGGGTCTCTTCCCGGACGGGTCATGGACATTGTCCTCGAATGGGCCACCGAACACCAGAGCGAACTGATAGAGGAGTGGAACAGGGCGGAAGGGGGAATTCCCCTCTTCAGAATTAAACCGCTTATCTAAGGGAATGCACATGGCATTCGAAGCAACGAAAGTGACTTTCGTCGAGGGGTATCGGCTGGAAGTCGAGTTCGAAGATGGGGAAAAGGGGACGGTCGATCTGACCGCCCAGGCCAGTAAAGGCGGAGTGTTCGGACGGTTCACCGAGCCCGGATACTTTCGCGGGGTCACGATCAACCGCGAGTTGGGAGTTCTCACCTGGCCCAATGGTGAGGATATCGCCCCGGAAGCCGTGTATCACATGGCTACCGGGAAGTCGCTTCCCGCTTGGGTGAAAGCGGCGGTGAAGGCCTGATTCCGGCCAAGAATTCATAAAACGGACGCATCGGTTTCGATGCGTCCGTTTTTCGTTTCCGTGGGAACCGGGATCGGCCCGCCGCTCACCGCGCCTTTTCTTCAGCGGAAGTGGAGCTGTCCGGCAGCGGCATTCGTCCCGGCATGGCCCCCGTGGCCTCGCCGGATCCCCGGTAGGTTACCGCGACCCCATCGCCGGAGTCGAGGCTTTGGAGTTTCAGCGCCGTACGGTTCATACGGTTGAAGAGGGCGATAACGGCGTTGTGCTTCTC
>CAYRTQ010000088.1:7142-14330 GCA_964426865.1 uncultured bacterium | reverse complement strand
AAACCCGCCGGATTTTTTCCACGGGCTTTCACCTGGCGACATCCTTCCCTATCCTCTCCGGCCTTTTCCGGTGGTATCGGGAAGGGCCGGCCTCTCTCCATGCCTTAATTGATCCATCCGCCGAATCCCGCATAGAATTTGAGGTTGGAGGGATCGCTGGAAGGACTGGCGATCAGGATATGGACATCGGTTTTCGGCATGTAGGGAAGGTCGGTATTGAAGCCCAGACCCAACCCCATTCCCGCCTTGATATCGCTGTTCTGTCTTTTGTATCTCTCGATGAGCGGAGCCCCATCCACCCTGCCAAGATCGAGCTGGAACAGCACGGACAGCTTACGGAACTCGGCGTTGAGGAAGGAGAACCGGAAATCGGGAAAAGGTTTCATTTCGAACAGATTCTGGGTATAGGCGACCTGACGGCCCCAGAACTCGTCGTTCTCGAAACCGATGAGGCTGGAGTGCCCCCCGAGAAAGTACAGCGGCGAATCCTGCGGGGTGAGATTTCCCCGGTAGCTGAAAATATTCTTGTACCGGACATACTGGTTCAGATCGATCGCGTACTGACTCAGCAATTCCAGGAGAAGATAATTGTAGCTCCCGTCCAGTATCTTGTAGGACCGTGACATGGCGGCGTAGTAAATCCGGTGGCCCTGGGGATCGTCCGCCTTGCTCTGGTAGAGATAGTACACCCGCATGGTGCGGTCCTGATAGCGGATGATGGAGGATCCTTCCTTGATTTTGGGCGAGGATTCCCGCTCGAACATGAATTCCATGCCCACCACGGAGTTTTTGTTCAACTGGTGTACAAGGAAGGGGGTGACGGTCTGACGGCGGTTCCAGACTCCGGTGGAATCGTTGAACACCTTGCGGAAATAGAGGTTGTCCTCGACCGTGATGCCCGGGTTGATGACATAGCGGAAAAACGCGTGGCTCATGCCGAACCCCATGTCCTGACGCTGGAAATCGTAATCGGCGGACACGGAACTGCGCAGGGACCGGGATTTCTGCTGGAACAGAACATGAAATTCGAACGTGGGGATGTAGATGGCGTACCGGTTGCCGGGATTGAACACGATGCGGTTGATCTTGATCTTCACCGGGATCGATTCGCCCTGCGCCCAGGCGTTTCCGGCGAGAATGGCAAGGATCAGAAACATCATGCGGAAGACGTGCTTATTCACCATCTAGAACTCTCTCTTCGCCAGCGAAAGCGCTCCCCATCGCAGGGATCCCGCGATCAGAACGACATTGAGCAGAACCATCGCCGAGATGCACCCGGCTACCATGACACGGGGGAACGCCCCGCCGGAAACCAGGTATCCGGTATACCCATAGAGCGGAAGGGCAATCAGCCCGGTCATGATCCCCACATAGGCCAAAGAGGCCATGACGGTCAGGATTCCCCCGGGGCTGGAGGCGATACGGCTGGGATTTGTTTCCGCGAAAGCGGGAAACGCGGCTCCGAAACCGACCGCCAGGCAGGACAGGGCAACGCTCATCAGGAAAATGCCCCCCACGGTCAGGACCAGGTAGAGGCCGTCCAGATGTAGGATTATACCCGAAAGAAGCGCGATCGGTTCCCCGATAAGAATGAACAGGCCAAGAGAAAGCCAGAATTTTTCCCGGAAGAGGGTGGAAACGGTCAGAGGGGCGGTTCCGATAACCCAGAAAGACCCGCCTTCCAGGCTGATGGAGGGATACATGAACCGTACCGCCAGAGTGGCGAGGACAAAACCGCAGAACCCGAAATTCATGACCGCGACGATGGTCCGCCACTGCTCCATTTCCAGATTGGCGGGTACCAGACGGAGGTTGAAGAAGTACACCCCGAGCAGGATGAGAATCAGGGAGAACTGGGCCCACTGGGAGGGATCACGCAAGAACAGGATCGCGTCCTTGTTCAGGAGACTGCGAATCTGGCCGCGGGAGGGCGCGATGGTGAACGCTTTCCCGGAGAGGAAAACCCCGGCCTCCTTCCGTCGGAGCGATTCCTCCAGAGAGGCCAGCCAGGCGGGATAAAACTCCGCCTGCCCCAGGACATAGAGGCCGGCGGTGGCAAATGCCGCGGTGGAAACAAGCGCGGCGGCATAGAGGAGGAAACTCCCCATGTCATGCCCGACCAGCGCGCTGAGACCCTGCACCAGCCAGAAATTGGGGGTGAGGGGATGGGAGTTCAGATGAAAATTGTTGATGAACAGGTTCAGGGACCGGAAATCCTCGTTGAAGGGAATCTGGAGTTCGTTCGGACGGGAGAGCGCGATGAAGAGGTAGATGAACCCGATGAACGCCGCTCCCCCGGTCAGAATGAGCTTCCGCATGCTCACCCTCCGTGAAAGGGCGGTGACGGCAAGAGCCAGTCCCGCCCCCAAAGCGGTGGCGATGAGAATGAACGGGAGCAGCAGGAGCAGCCCGGCGAGAATGTATTCGAGAACGCCGAATCCCCGCACCCGGGCATAGGCCACGAGGATGGGAATCGCCATGGCCATCACCGCCCAGGAACTGGAAGCAGCGGTATCGATATACTTGCTCGTGAACAGTGCCAGTTCAGAAACGGGGGTGCTGAAGAGATACTCGGTCTCCTCCGAACGGAACATGACCGCGATGGCGGCCACGAAACTGGAAATGACCAGCAGGAGGAAGAACGCCATGAAACCGGTGGACACCAGACGGTCGATGAGCAGGAATCCGATCTCGCGGAGACTGGCGATATACGTGAAAATGATGTCGTAGAAGAGGCGATAGGCCGTATAGAGAAGCGCCAGGAGCGCCACCGCGGTGGAGATGGTGCGAACGAGCGCATCCCTGTTCCGGTCGGTGAGCGCCGAAAGCCAGAGTTTCCCCTTGCAGGCGAGAAGCGTGGACAATGTCTGCATGCGCGGTTCCGGGATAAAGAGAAAGGAGTCGGGAGCCGGAAGACGGGAGCCGTAAGAAGCGCTCTTGCCCCGGACCATCGGTCATATGTTTCCTTTGACGCTCAGGCGCTTCATCTTCATTCCATATAGGTGATCCGCTGCGCGTTCCCGGTCAGTTTCAGGAACAGGTCCTCCAGGCCGCCGCCCTCCATCTCGGCTTTCGCGCGGAGGTCGTTCAGGGTGCCTTCCGCCACGATGCGGCCCTCGTGGATGATCGCCATGCGACGGCAGAGTTCCTGGACCACGGTCAGGTCGTGCGAGGACATGAACACGGTGACCCCGTGGCTGTTGATGAGGGTGAGCATGTCTTTCACCAGACGGGCGCTCTGGGGATCGAGCCCGACCATGGGCTCATCCACGATGATGAGTTCGGGACGGTGCAGGAAAGCCGCCGCCATGACCACCTTCTGCTTCATGCCGTGGGAATAGCCCTCCGTTCGGCGATCCATCCAGCCGTGCATGTCGAACGTTTCGCCCAGCCAACCGATCCGCCGCTCCATATCCTCACGCTCCATCCGGTACAGCCCCCCCACGAATCGCAGGAACTCGCGGGCGGTCAGTTTGCCGTAGAGGAACGGGGTGTCCGGAACGAATCCGATCATCCTCCGCGCCGCGATGGGGTCTTTCACCACATCGGCGCCGCCGATGAGCACCCGCCCCTCGTCGGGACGAATGAGACCGATCAGGGATTTGATGGTGGTGGTTTTTCCGGCGCCGTTGGGTCCCAGAAAGCCGAAAAACTCCCCTTTTCCCACTTGCAGACGCAGATCGGAAACCGCGGACCGCGAGCCGTACCGCTTGGTGATTCCCTCGACGCTGATCATCGTTTCCATACGGTTGTTTTACCTGTACGTGAGTACCTTGAGCGAAAGAATGTTGACCAGTTTCAGATATTCGCTGAGCCGTTCGAAATCTCCCCGCACGAGCGCCACCCGGGCGGCGTCCGCGGTATCCTGGCCATACCAGGGATCCAGATCACGCCAGGTTCATCCGGCGAACACCGAGGGCCAACTGTGATACACGAAATAGCCGTCCTCGTACACCAGCCCGGCGTTGATCTGGGTGGCGATCCCCACCGAGCGCGAAAGCGCGGTGAACAGCCGGGTGTACTCGTCCCGTCCTCCCCGCAGGGTGCGCAGAACATCCACCGAGCGGGCGATAGTGAGCTGCTCGTCCTTTTTCATTTTTCCGGAAACCCAGTGGTTGATGGCGCGGGCCATGGCCAGGGTGTCGGTCCCGGCGGCCACGATTCCCCGCGCGGTACGGATGATGCGGGCGTCGCGGCACTGGATGTAATCGCCGGTCCCCACCAGCGAGGTATCCCGGGACATGGTGACGAGCATCTGTTTCAGACGCCCGCCCTGAGAAACCGGAGTGTCGTGGATGCCGAGAGTCACCGGGTTTACCGACTTCACCTCCTTGTTGGGAGCGTCGGTGTCGATGCCCGGAGCGCGGATGCCGTCGAGTTCGATCTCCATGTATTTCACCGTACGAGGATTGGAAATGACAAGCCCCGGGGACAGTTTCAGGCTGTCCAGCACATCGCGGCCCAGCGTGGTCTCGATGGGCAGCAGGAAGACATCCTTGCGACGGTCCTGCTCCACGGTAAATCCGCCCAGCGCCGCGCCATAGAGCGCCGCACCCTCCTCGCGCGTCATTCTCCCCAGTGAATCGAGCCAGACCACCGACCGTTTCCCGTCGATATCCAGATCATACCTTCGGAGATTCATGTCCACTCCCGCGATCCCGCGGCGCTCCATCTCTCCCCGGACAACCTTTACTGTGAGCGGCAAAAAGCGTATGGGATCGAATACCTGGCGGGTAAACGAGGACTCTGGGGTATAGTGCATGACAAAGGGGAGCGCGGTCAGGGGAACGATGTTCTCCTCCACCGGGAAGAGGCCGCGACGCCAGGGAGTCTGGGCGTTGGTCTTCACGTTGATGAGCAGGCTGTCCCCATGCACCGAGCCGTTGAAGAAAAAGTCGTGCGCGCCGGACTGCATGCGGCAGTCCAGATACTCCATCTTCCCGGAGGCCGAATCGATTCCCGTGGTGCTCCGGATGAACAGTTCCCGCGAAATGCCGGAGAGGTTCACCTTCAGGACGATCTCCTCGCGGAGCACCCGCAACCCTTTCAGGCTGACCTGGGAGGCGATCATGTATCCGGATTTCACCTCGCCGCGCCGTATGCTGAAGAACTGCTTCGTTTCCTTGTCGATGGTCAATTCCGAACTCAGGGAAGCGGGGTCCGCGTCATCCCGCGCGGCGCGGTTCGCCCGGTACACCAGCCCCATGATCAGCAGCCACGCCACGGCGGTGACCGCCAGAAACACCCGGGTTCGTTTCCCCGCGTTCATGCTCCCGTGACCTCCCGGATGCGGGCGAACGATACCGCTCCCTCCCGAAGCAGTTCCACCCGTCCCGAGGTGACATCCGCCACGGTGCTCGGAACCCCGGAAAGGGACTCGACGCCGTTCACCACAAGGTCCACCGCGCCGCCGAACAGACGCAGGGCATCCTCATAGGTCGCGGCGGGCGGTTCCCCGCTGATATTGGCGCTGGTGGATATGACCGGCTTCCCGAACTCCCGTATGATCGCCCGGCTGACCGCGCTGAGGGTCACCCGGAACGCCACTCCTCCGGTGGGACCGTAGAGCCAGACGGGAAGCTCCCGTTCCGGACGGAGAACCAGAGTGAGGGGACCGGGCCAGAACGCCTCCGCCAGCCGCGCGGCCAGAGGGGCAAGCGGCCCCGCAACCGTCTCGACCATCTCCCGCGAATCGGCGAGCAGAAGCATGGAGCGGGCGGAATCGCGATGTTTCAGCCGCACAATCCGTTCCCGGGCCTCGCGGTTCCAGGGATCGCACCCAAGACCATACACGGTTTCCGCGGGATACACGATGACCCCGCCTTCCCGCAGGATTTCCGCGGCTCTGCGCGACTCCTCACGGTCGATTCCGATCATGCCTTCATCTTTTCGCGGTATTCCGTCAGTTTTTCCGCCAGCGCCGGATCGGCGAGGGCGAGGATTTGCACTGCCAGGATCCCCGCGTTACGGGCGTTCGATATTCCCACGGTCGCCACCGGGATGCCCTTGGGCATCTGGACGATGGCATAGAGGGCGTCCACACCATTGAGGGGGCCGCCCCCGATGGGAACGCCGATCACCGGGAGCGTGGTGTGCGCGGCGATCACCCCCGGCAGCGCCGCGGCCAAGCCCGCTCCGGCGATAATCACCCGAATGCCTTTCGATGCGGCGTCACGGGCGAATTCCGCGGTCTTTTCCGGCTGACGGTGCGCGGAAGTCACCAGCGTCATGTATTCCACCCCGAATTCCGCCAACGCATCGCACGCGCCCTGCATGATCCCCTCGTCGGACTTGCTCCCGTACACCACCGCAACCTGCGCCATGCTCCATTCTCCCTCATGTATTGGAGATATGCTCCATACCAATCCCTGAAAAGCAGGATGAAATACCTCGATTACTTCACACCCCGTGAAATCTGCTGAAAGTATTTTTCCGCCCGGTGGCCGATGTCATTCCGGTAAAAAGCATTTTCGAAAGCGATCCGTTTCACCGCGTCATAGGCGCGTCGACGGGCCCCGGCGAAATCATCGCCCCAGCCGGTCACCCCGAACACCCGGCCTCCGGCGGTGACAATCCGCCCCTCCCGGAGCGTGGTCCCGGCATGGAACACCTTGACGTCCGGGTCCGCTCCGGCCTCATCGAGACCGCTCACCGGATAGCCTTTCGCGTAGGAGCCCGGATAGCCTCCGGAGGCCATCACCACACACACCGCGGAACCGCGCTTCGTCCCCACCTGCACGCCGGAGAGATCGCCGCGGGCCGAGGCCAGCATGATTTCCGCCAGGTCGCCGTCGAGCATCGGCAACACCGCCTGGGTCTCCGGATCGCCGAAACGGCAGTTGAACTCCACCACCTTCGGCCCCTCTGCGGTGGCCATAATCCCGGCGTAGAGCAGCCCGCGGTAGGGCGCGCCTTCCGAAGCCAGGCCGTCGAGCGTGGGCTGAAGGATTTCGCGCCCGATACGCTCCAGCAGTTCCGGGGTGACCAGCGGAGCGGGCGCATAGGCCCCCATGCCGCCGGTATTCGGCCCGAGATCGCCGTCAAAAGCGCGCTTGTGGTCCTGGGAGGAGACGAGCGTACGGTAACTGACACCGTCGCACACCGCGAAGATGGAGGCTTCCTCGCCGCGCATGTTCTCCTCGATCACCACTTCCTGGCCGGACTCGCCGAACACCCGGTCCACCATCA
>CAYRTQ010000088.1:0-7132 GCA_964426865.1 uncultured bacterium | reverse complement strand
ATTTCCCGGAGGATGCGCTCCGCCTCGTCCGGGTCCGCGGCATATACCGCGCCCTTGCCCGCCGCCAAACCGCTGGCCTTGATCCACAGGCCGTCGCCGAGAGAGCGGGCGTAGTCCCGGGCGTCCTCGAACCGGGTGAACGCTTCGAACTCGGCGGTGGGAATCCGGTATTTCCGCATGAGCTGCTTGGCGAACCGCTTCGACCCCTCGATGGCCGCCGCGCGGTACGAGGGTCCGAACACCGGAATCCCGGCTTCTTCCAGGATATCGGCGATGCCCATGCAGAGCGGGACCTCCGGGCCGACCACCACGAGTTCGATCCCCTCCGAAACCGCGAACCGGGCGAGTCCGGTGATGTCATCGGCCTTGATATCAACCGTGACCGCGTGTTCGGCGATGCCGGGATTGCCCGGCGCGGCATACAGGGTGACCGGCAGATCGCTCTGCGCCAGCTTCCAGGCAATGGCGTGCTCGCGCCCGCCGCTCCCAATAACCAGAATTTTCATCGAAACCCCTCAAAAAGAAATTTCTTGCAGATGTCCAGAGAGAAAAGTCAGAAATACATGCGGTACGCGACGCCGCACCTCATCCCCGTCCTTCTCCTGTTCAGGCGAAGGGTGGCCACGGGCCGGGTGAGGAGAGCACTCATGAATCGCATACGTTCTACTGTATACCGAAGAATAACTCCCGGCAGTATATACAGGACGAGCCAGGAGAAATGGTTGGATATTACCTTGCCGAAGCCAGAGGAAGAGGCTCCTTTTCATCAGCTTTTATCATGCGTATCACCAGAACAGGCGTTCAGACAGGCTTCAAACACGTTCTTACCGGTTTGATCGCTCATTCGAACAAGAATCACGCTCATCGCCTGATATCCCCGGAAAGCCGCCTGTTTTTCCCCTTTGCTCCTTTGTTCCTTTGCCCCTCCGCTCCTATCTCTTCAGCAGCCCTATTTCCCGCAGGAACGTGTCTTTTTTCCGCCAGTCCTTGCGAACCTTGACATGGAGTTCGAGATAGACCGAAATTCCGAGAAACTCCTCGATGGCGAGACGGGCTTTGGTGCCGATGTCCTTGATGGTGGCGCCTTTTTTCCCGATGAGGATGGGTTTCTGGGAGTCCTTTTCCACCAGAATGGAAGCGGTGATGACCGAGCGGTCCTCTTTCTCCTCGAAACCCTCGATGACCACCGCGGTGGAATAGGGAATCTCCTCCTTCATGGTGACAAAGATGGCTTCGCGGATGAGTTCGGCGGCGAAAAAACGCTCCGATTCGTTGGAGACGATGTCTTCCGGGAAGAAGCTTGGCCCCTCGGGCACGCGTTTGAGAATGACGGAGAAGAGTTCGTCGGCGCCGTCGCCCTCGGAGGCCGAGATGGGCACGATCTCCGCGCCGTTGAAGACCTCGTACGCCCGTTGCATGATGACCAGGAGGTCCTCTTTCTTCATGAGATCGATCTTGTTCAGCGCGACAACCGGATTACGCCCCTTCATCTGCTCCGCGAACTCTTTCAGTTGCGCCGGGAAATCCCCCTTGAACCGCGAGGCGTCGATGATCACCAGAACCACGTCGGCGTCCGATACCGCCGCGGTGACAAAGGTGGCCATGACCTCCTGCATGCGGTAACGCGGCTTCAGGAGGCCCGGAGTATCGATGAAGATGACCTGGTAATCCTCGGCGGAGAGAATGCAGGTGACATTGGCGCGGGTGGTCTGCGGTTTCGACGAGACGATGGACACCTTCTCGCGGAGGAAGCGGTTCACCAGGGTCGATTTCCCGGCGTTCGGCAGCCCCACCACCGCCACATACCCGGATTTGTGCGGAGGACGCTCCGTTTCGGACGGGGTGTCCGTAATCACCCGGTCTTCCTGCTGTTCCGGTGTTTCCCGTGTATCGTCCAAGAGTATATATCCTTGTTGAGGTTGACTGAATTGTATGTCGATAAGACAGGAGGGACCGGCTTTGGTCCAACGCCGTCCCTCACACATTTCCAACGAATGCATCGGGCCGTTCATGGAAATCCCCCGACCCGCGCGACCCCGGACGGAACGTCTTTCCCCTTTGCCCCTCTGTTCCTTTGCTCCTTTGCCCCTTCCCTTATTTCCCCAGCGCCTCACGGACCACGGCGGCGATTCCCGGGGTGTCGAGGCGATACTTGCGATAGAGGTCCGCGGGAGTTCCGGATTCGCCGAACGAGTCCCGGAGACCGTGACGGGTGAGTTTTCCCCCGCCGCCGGTTTCCGCCATGACTTCGGCCACCGCGCTGCCCAGCCCGCCGATGGTGTTATGGTCCTCGACCGTAATGATGTGTCCCGTGGCGCGGGCGTATTTGCCGACCGCCTCGGCGTCGATGGGCTTGATGGTGTGGACATTGACCACGCCCGCGCTGATGCCGTCCTTCTTCAGCAGTTCCGCCGCTTCCACCGCGTGGAACACCGGTCCGCCCGAGGCCATGATGGTGACATCGGTTCCGGGGACGAGTTCCACCGCCTTGCCCATACGGAATGTGTAGTCCGCGCCGTTGACATCCTTCACATTCTGACGGGTGAGACGCAGGTAAACCGGAACGTCGTTCTCCGCCATCCAGCGCACCGCCTGACGGGTCTCGATATCATCAGCGGGCTGGAGCACGGTCATGCCGGGGAGCCCGCGCATGAGTCCCAGGTCCTCCAGACCCATCTGGGAATTGCCGTCCTCGCCGATGCCGATGCCGGCGTGGGTTCCCACGATGCGCACCGCCGCACGGGAATACGCCACGGAAATGCGGATGGTGTCATATCGCCCGGTGACAAAGCAGGCGAAGGAGCAGATGAAGGGCTTCTTTCCGGCCAGCGCCAGCCCCGCGCCCGCGCCGATCATGTTGGCCTCGGAGATGCCCATTTCGAAAAAACGCTCCGGGTACTTTTCCGCGAAGAGCTTGGACATGGTGGACTTGGACAGGTCGGCGTCGAGCACGACGATGTCGGGGTATTCGGCGCCCAGTTCCAGCAGGGCCTGCCCGAAAGATTTCCGGGTTGCGGCAACAGCCATTTCAGTCTCCATTAATTAAGATAGCAACATTTCTTTTCTGTCAATATCACAATAATACTGTGAACTTATCAACTCAAGATCATCTCTAATGTTTCTCCAAATAGATACTTTCTTTTCTTTTGACAAAAGCATCTTCCATGCATCTGGATAACATTGTCTAATAATAAAGAGAGCAAAAGATATCGGTTTTAATAGTTTTTGGGTGGATATACGAATGCTATTTTTGAAGCCGATATGTATATGTGATGCCGGATGAATATCTGGATTGTAACTGTTAAAATCAATATCATACCTAATTGGCACAATACATCTTTTCCTTTGGCATGTTGTTAAATATTGCTCATATTCAAATCTGAGCTCATCACCAACTTCACAATAGTTTAAACCATTGTCCGCTAAATATAATTCGTATGTAATACAATCATAAGGACAATCATAATATAAATAACTTAGCTTCAAAGGATCGAAGGAAGAAATATTAAACTTAATTATTGAATTATCAATGAGTTGAAAATCATAGTATTGCTCTTTGAAACATTTCTCCCAAACATCATCATAACTCAAGTTACGAAATTCTGATGCAGCATCTTTTGGATAATGGGGAGAGTAATTTCTATATTCAAGGATATTTATTTTCTTCAAAATAAGTGCAATGTCATCAATTTGTGTATTATAACGCCCCGGATTGATTGTTGACATTAAAATACCCTCGTAAATAATTATTTTTTTGTACCATTCTTTTGCCCTTTAACAATTGATCTATGCTCTACAAATCGTTTAACTTCATCTGGAGTCATTTGTTGAAGAACTTCATCTAACATTCTTTCCAGTTCTTGTTTCTTAGCATCATGCTCAGTTAAATCTCTTCTCATGATTTCCAATTGATACTCACTAGGATATGTAAACTTTAAGTAGGGGAAATTTTCTAATGCTTTGTCGATCTCTGATTTGCATACTCTAGCTGGATCGCCAACACCTGAAAGCCTTACCCATCCTTTTGCTCGTGTCATTGCAGTAAATAATATATTTCTTTCCCTCACACCAGCATATGAAGTAAATAATGCATCAACACCTAAAATATATACCATAAATGATTCGTTGCCCTTAGCTTTGTGAACAGTAGAAAGTGTTATTTGATTTTCTCTTTGGAATTCTCTTATACCAAATGAATCGGCATGAATATTATTTACTTGCAAAGAAAGCTTTGCCAATTTCTTTTCAAGTTCACTCAAATATATTTTTGCATTTCTATCGTCAACTACAATAACCAAAATATCATCAGGTCTCAAGCCCTCTTTAATATCTTTCATTATTGAAGCAGAGACAGAGTCAACTTCATCATTGAAATCTTTAAATGCGTCAACTTGAATAATATCATTCTTCGTATACGCTTCAGAAATTGTTGTCAAAGAGTTTTCCTTTGGTCTCTCTAATTTGACAACATTACCCTCTGTAAATTCCCCAGCAACATACTTATATCCAATATCTTCCCAATGATCTTTATTTTCAAGCATCTGTACAATTCTAGACCCATAAAATCCAAAACCAATTGCATGGGCGCAAACAATAATTTCTCTCGGATTCCTATAACATTTGTATAACACAATATCTTCGCTTAATTCGTAAACTGAATTTCCTTCATTGTCAACTCCAAATATTTCCGAAGTTGATGGTGTAGATGCTTGGAATATCGTCTGCAAATCATCATAAGCCCATACGACTTTTTGATTTTTTGTTATCATAACACATAATTTCAAAAATGAAGCTGGAAAGTCTTGACCTTCGTCTATAAAACAGTAATCATATACAGGTTTAATGACAGTGTTATCTATTAGCTGTTGGCAAACATAATCAAACGGCGGTTTTCTTGATTGCATAACAGCTTCTTTAAATTGAATAGGTTGAACACCGTGATTGATACAGGCAAAATAATATACTCCTTCAATATCTTTTCCACCCCAAGCATGTCTGATTTTTACTTTATTCCAATCGGGATCTCTGTCGTCGAATTGACGATAGAATCTAGTGATAAGTAATTTTACTTGCTGATACAAGCTTTTTGTCGAAAAAGTATATACAATGGTCGCATCCGGTTCTCTTAGATGCGTTAATGCAGCTTTCATGGATAGTATTACCGTTTTTCCAGAACCAGCTAACCCTCTAATTCTCTGCAAACCATCTAATACCAGCATATATCCATGCTTTTGGTGCTGGTCAAATATCGCAAGTTCAGATTCAACTTTTCCTGCAATGTATCCTTTTGATTGTTGACTAAGAGATGAAATATCTCTACTTTTCTGTCTAACAAGACCTTTTGAACCTTCTATAGTCGCAATAATCTCATTGTAATCATCAATATTCAGCTTTGATTCAGAAATAGATTTAAAATAATCATTAATGCTTGCATAAGATGAAATTAAGGTGGCACGTGTAGAGATTTGCAACTTATCTCCAACAAATGGCGCAAAAAGAATACTATCAGTACAAAATTTTAATTCTCTTTTATCCCTTTTTAAATTCTTATTTCTAATTAATCTTGAATAAATTGCAGTAAATACACGGTCTAAAGCTTCATCAATAATTTCCAAGTCACCTGTATTGCATCGAGAAAGTGTTATGTCTGAAGTGCTAATAACAATAACACCATGCCATGGAGATACAAGAAGTATTTTAGAAATAACAACATCGCCATCAATATCTTTGTATATTGGAAATTCAATATATATTTCAGAGTCTTGAAGTCGCAACTCATTTTCATTTTTTTGAAGATAATTAAGAAAATCAGAAATCAGGGAATTTGATGGCAGTCTTTTGTGCGGTGTATTAATTTGCATTGAACTACCTCCAAAAGAAAAGTAAATTCCGCACCATACAAATAAGATAGTAAATAATCAGTATAACATAAAAAAGCAAGAAAAAAACAACTGCAATATTAAAAGCCTATCCATAAATAAAGATATCACCTTCTTTGGGAAAGCAACCCCCTACCGGCCATCCGTGCCACTTTCCCCCGGATGGGGCAGGAAAAGCATGTGGTGCAGCGACATCCCTTGCCCCCTTCGGGGGAAAGGGACTGAGGTTTAGGGGGGCTAGGACCTCACGATTGATATAATTTCTTTATTTATGGACAGGCTCTAAGGATTAAATATCCAGAACTTCACGCAAACAACACAGGTACAATGATGTTCACAATAGTTTCTTTTAAAATTTTGGAAAATGGGAAAACTAATTTTGCCTATTGAATAATACTGACAAAAAGAACTGGTATAAAAACGATTTTATCGCGTTAGCAAATAAATAGCTTACTGGACTATGCCATCAAGTCGAACTTGTTTCGGTATCTATTGCATTACCAACTAGTTATCCGCCAACGTAACTATTATCTGTTCAGCTCCTGTATCGCCTGCTCCGCCTGCTCGGCGGTGGGGGCGACCCCGTGCCAGTCCACTTTGCCTTCCATGAAAGAAACGCCCTTGCCCTTGACCGTGTCGGCGATAATGAAGGTGGGTTTCCCCTTGACCCGCTTCGCCTCTTCCAGCGCATCAATGATCTGGTCGAAATCGTGGCCGTCCACGGAGATCACATGCCAGCCGAATGCGGCCCACTTGTCGGCGATGGGCTCCAGCGGCATGACATCCCGCACGAAGCCGTCGATCTGCGCCTTGTTGTAGTCGAGAATGCAGACCAGGTTGTCCAGCTTGTATTTCGGCGCGGAGAGCGCGGCTTCCCATATCTGTCCCTCCTGGCTTTCGCCGTCGCCGATGAGGCAGTACACCCGGTACGCGCCGCCGTCCAGACGAGAGGCGAGAGCGTATCCCACCGCGATGCTCAATCCCTGCCCCAGCGAACCGGTGGAGGCTTCCAGGAAGCTCAGGCGGCAACGATCCGGGTGGCCCTGCAGGGGGGAATCGAGCTGACGGAGGGTGGTCAGGCTGTCGCGATTGCAGTATCCCAGCGAGGCCATCACCGCGTACTGTCCCGGGATGCCGTGACCCTTTGAGAGGACGAACCGGTCGCGCTCATTCCAGTCCGGGCGCTTCGGATCATGCCGCATGATGTGACCGTAGAGGGAAACGAGAATTTCGATTTCGGAAAGAGAGCCGCC
>CAYRTQ010000087.1:0-14340 GCA_964426865.1 uncultured bacterium | reverse complement strand
AGCGGTCCACTACCCCGGAATCCATGCCATACCCGGGGGGCTTTTCCAGGACAGGGGAAAACCATAGCGTTACCGTTTACAGAAATAAAACCACGGAGAACCCATCTTTTTTACGGGCGGGAACGGTTCACCCGCCCAAACAGAGGAGATACAATGCCCGAGGACAGTTCCGCGTCGCGCCGCAGATTCCTGAAAATCGGATCTTCGATGATCCTGGCCGGGGCCGCGCCGATGGCGGGCGCGGAGGTTACATTCAAGCGCACTTCGCCCGCCTCCCGTGAACTGCTTGAAGTCGGGATCATTCTCGGCTCGGGCGGCCAGTCGAACGGCATTTGGGGACGGCTGCTCAATCCGCCCGCGGGGGATATCCGCCGTACCGGCATGATTTTCACCAAGGTATGGTCCGCCGATCCGAAAGTCGCCGAGGCGTTCCGCGCCCGGTTCGGGACCGAGATCGTGAAAAGCTTCGACAGCATGGTGGGCAAGGTCCACGCCATGTTCGTGGATGATTTCTTCGCGGCGGCCTATGACTACAAACTGGCGCAGCCCTACCTGGAAGCGGGAATCCCCACTGTGATCCGGTGCCCCCAGGCGGACTCCATGGCGAAAGCCCGCGCCATGGTGAACTGCGCGAAAAAGGGCGGCGCGCCGCTCATGACCGGATCGGACTGGGAGCACCTGAAAGAGGTCCACACCATCCGGAGCAAGGTAAAACGCGAGGAAATCACCGGTTATGAGGTCTGGAATTCCAGCGCGGATTTCTATTCGCACGGCATCCACGGCTTGTGGCTGGCGTACGCGGCGGTTGGCGGCGGCATCCAGTCGGCGTCGTTCCGGGCGAAAGACTGGCGCACCAGTGTCAATCCCCACGACCCGGAAAAATGCGGGGTAACCCGGGTCGTGTACAAGGATCGCGGCAAGGGGCCGTTCACCGGCAAAATAAACGAGGGACAGATGCCGGGAATCGGCGGGAACAACTGCGCGATCACCATTCAGCCCGGGGACCGGACCTTTGTCAATCACTGGGTGGATGAATGGGCGCGCGATGAATTCGAATGGCTGCCCATGGTCCATCGTATCCAGCGGATGTTCGAAACGGGCGAGATGTACCAGACCTACGACGAGATTCTGGAAAAGACCGCCATGTTCATCGCCGCGTTTTACTCCCATCTGGAAAAGAACGGCGAAATGGTGAATCTCGACGCGGTCCCGGAAGACTGGGCCATCGGCTCCCCCTACCGTGATGCGAAGTCGAGGGAATATATCGAGCCCTATATCCGTCTCTTCGGAAAGGAAAAGGGTGTCCTCCGCCCGATGTAGGATAGCGCTCTGTCAAGCCGATGGTAGGGGGTAAACGTGTTTCCAATGTGCCGGCTTCGACAAGCTCAGCCAGCGGTAGGCGCTGAGCCTGTCGAAGCGCAGACCACCCCCCCACTATCCAGTTGACAAGGTAATAGGTTATGTTTTCAAAGCCGAACAAATGCCTGAAGCGTTAAAGCGGCATGAGAGTATGAGAGGTAACGTAGCGCATAAGCACAGATGAAGAGAAGCCGAAAGGGAGTGTGAAGGACCATGAGGAGTTCTATTGGATCCCAGCCGAAGCACGACAAAGTAATGAATATACTCGCCGATGTTACGGGCGGCAAGAGCTATAAAGCCCATAAATATGGACTTGACCACGCGGACCGTCCCTCGGTGGATTACGATGACAACGAGATCATCTGGAAGAGAAGAGCCGAAACTACACCACACAAGACCTACGTCGATCTTTCTGCCTTATGCAAAAAACTCGCCTCTCGCGACGACCAGATTCTGAGCTATTTCTTGGATGGTTCGCGCAGAGTTTTCAAAGTTGACGACATTGCCTACGCACAATCGGGTGGCCGTAGCGTTATCTATCCGGTGATTGCCGCCCAGATCGGTGTCGGATGCTGTCGTCGTGTAGAAAAACGGACTTATCCCACCAAATTCAAGCGAGAGTTTGTCTTATCAATGCCGGATGTGGCTGATGCCGACGGGAAATCTGGCTTTTGGCCTGCCACGGCTAAGAAACTGAGTGAATGTGATGAATTAAAGAAGCTCGGGATAGAATTTTCCACCATTTTGCCTTACAAGACATCAAAGAACGACGAGAAATTCGAGGATAGAGCGACGGCTTGTGTCCAGGGCAGAATGATTGCGTGCGAGAAAAAACTCGTTGCCGAGCTTGTGCGCGAAGGCAAGCTGAACCAAGATAACTACTTAGTCAAGGATGGGTCGTTGGAGTACCGACCAACCAATGAAGACAAGGCCGATAAAAAGAATTATCAGACGTTTAAGAACAACTACAACTGGGTCATTGGTGCGTCGAAGAACTTCAACCCAGTAATATGTGAAGATATAAACGGTAAGCCGAATCCTGGATTCATCGCGGATTTGCCACTCTTTCACCGTACTCCTGTAGCGGAATACGAAAACCCTATGCTGGGAGATATCAAGTTTGCGGTGTGGTATATACGCCTTAGGGACAAGAAACAGACCCGGACTCCGTTCGATGGCATTCTCAAAGTTGAGAAAATCCTCGTGACGGAGGAAGAGAACGAATATGGCATTGACAGCCAACTCGTTGATACGCTGAGCGCTTACCTAATGAATGAAAGGAATCCCGTTTGTTATGGATCGGACCTGAGGTGGGCGAATCACATTTTCCCCGTCTACTTGACAGAGTCCTATGTGAAATCACGATATCTGAGTGCTGAGAGCTTCTTGCACCTATTCTAAAGAGGGTTGATATGAGCAAACTGATTGGTCGGGTCCTTGCGACCGAAAAGAGCCCCACCACGATGGACGAGTTCAACTTTTGGACGGACTCCAACTTGAAGCTCCACGCGTTCGATATCGTCAAAGTAGAACATATTGAGAATTCCTATACGTTCGGTATGATCGAGAACATCTCTCACATTACAGACGCGCAAAGCTTTCTGACAAACTTCATTTCCAGCGATTTTGGAGATGTAAACATCGACGAGCCAACCATGCGCGTCGAAATGAACTATGCTAAAGCCAAGGTATCTTTTAACAGCGGGAGTCTGTACACGCCGGTACATAACAACGCTAAAGTTTATCTTGCGACAGATAAAGAGATCACGATGGCATTGGGGCTGGATAAGATTCAAAACCCGCTGGTGTGTGGTTCTCTGAAAATGTATGAAGGGACATTGGAAGAGGTAAATCTCCCCGTTCACCTGAACTCGAAGTTCATCCTTGGGCCGGAAGGAGCGCACCTTAATATCTCTGGTATATCTGGTCTCGCTGCGAAAACATCCTATGCAATGTTTGTGATGAAGGCCATTCAGGACCAGTACTTGAATGCCGGTGAAACAGACGATAGCGTAGCCTTTGTTATCTTCAATGTTAAGGGTAGAGATCTTATGGCCATCGATAGAGCCAATGACTTTTCTTCTGACGGTCCCGGCGAAAGAGAGCGGACTCTCGCAGAATATACTTCGTTGGGATTGTCCACCGACCCTTTTAAGAACGTAAAGTACTACATCCCCTATGCAAGCAACAACTCCGCCAAGCAGAGCACTTATTTGCCTAAGGACGATATCGACAATTACATCGATGGTGGCCAATTGAAGAAGTTCAAGTATATCTACTCGGACGACAAAGAGAACATTGAGATGATGTTCGCGGACATCGACGATCCTGCGCAAACCATGGAGTCCATCATTAGCAAAATCATCGACAACGATGACAAAGACTTTGGTGGCCTTTCCACATGGGCGGACTTTATGGAAAAGGTTACAGAGAATGCTCAGAAAGGCTCTGCTGGAGCCAAGGGCGATATTTCTGTCTTGAGCTGGAGGAAGTTCAAACGGGTTGTGCGCAAGGCCATCCAAGACGACATGTTCGCTAACGCGTTCAATCCTTCGAAAGCGGAGTGTCGCCTTGCGGACGAGCTGAAACAGATTCGCAAGAACGAAGTACGCGTCATCGATATTGCCAAACTCCCTGAAGATAAACAGGCATTTGTTTTTGGTGATGCTGTACGGACGATATACAACCTGAAACTGGGTGAGTACGATTCCGAGTCCGGGGTAGAGCCGCCATCCAGGATTGTCATCTTTATCGACGAGCTAAACAAATACGCTTCCAAAGATGTTCCAAAGACGTCTCCTATTCTACGTGAAATCCTTGATGTGACGGAGCGAGGAAGATCTCTAGGGATTGTCCTGTTTGCCGCGGAGCAGTTCCGATCGGTAATCCACGATCGCGTGACCGGGAACTGCGCTACACACGCTTACGGTAGGACTAATTCCATCGAAACTTCCACGAGGGACTATGGTAGTCTCCCGAATACATACAAGAACATACTGACGCGATTGGAACAGGGTGATTATCTGGTCCAGAATCCGATCTTCCGTTCCCTGCTGAAGATTAAATTCCCAAAGCCAATCTACAAGCAGTTCAAATAAACAAGGGAGATAAAAGATATGACAGATTACATCTTTGGTGCTAACATATTAGAAAACCTGACAACAGGAATGTACCAAGACTCAAAGGTGATTTACCGCGAGTACATTCAGAACTCCTGTGACCAGATTGACAAAGCCGTCAAAGATGGAATCTTAAAGCCTGAGGAAGGCGCTATCAGCATATGGCTGGATCGTGACCAACGCACTATCATTGTCGAAGACAATGCCACAGGTATCTCATCCTCTTCGTTCCGACAGACACTTGGAAACATTGCTGATTCAAATAAGAGAATTGGTGAAGACAAAGGCTTTAGGGGAATAGGCAGACTGTGTGGCTTGGCGTATTGCAAAGAGCTTGTCTTCATGTCATCAGCAAAAGGTGAGGATACCATTTCAATTATGGTTTGCGATGCCAAGAAGATGCGAGGACTCATTGAAGAGAATGAACGCGGCAAAAAGCATACAGCTAACGAAATCTTGCATGCCATTAATCGCTTTGAACAGCGTAAAACAAGCGAAATTGACTCGCATTTCTTTCGCGTAGAGATGAACGGGATCAATATTGAGAACACCGACTTGCTCGATTTTCCGCAAGTCAAAGACTATCTTTCTTTTGTTGCACCAGTCCCTTACAAGAGTAGCTTCTATTATCGTTCCGATGTATACCAGCATGCTAAAGATCTGGGCGTAAGAATAGATGAATACAACATTACGCTTAAAGGGGAGCCAATTTTCAAGAAATACACGACTGACCTGAAAGATGCAACAGGCTCTAAATACGATGAAATCTTTGGAGTCCATTTCAAGGACTTTTATAATAAAGATGGAGAATTATTCGCATGGATGTGGGTCGGCTTGTCGACGTTCCAGAAAGCCATCCCAAAATTTAATCAAATGCGTGGCCTAAGATTGCGTAAAGAGAACATTCAAATTGGTGGTGAAGATTCTCTCCAAAAGTTGTTCAAAGAAGACCGTGGCAACAGCTATTATGTCGGTGAGGTCTTCGCGGTGAATAAGGATTTGATCCCCAATTCGCAGCGCGACTATTTTAACGAGAATTCGGCACGAGCAGAATTCGAAAGTGAGTTAAAGAAGTATTTTAACGAAGAACTCCATAAGCTTTATCGCGATGGATCTACTATTAATAGCGCTTACAAGAAAATCAATACTTACGCAAATAAAGAAGCAGAGTTCAATGAAAAAGAAACAGTGGGCGGTTTTGTTGACGAAGAGCATCGCAATCGTGAGTTAAAGGTCGTTCTTGACTCAAAGAAAGAAGCGGAGACCGCCTTAGAAAAAATCGAAAGAATTAAGGAAAAGGCCGAAGACCTGATGCAGAAGGTTATTCACCGGATAGAGGTCCAACGGCCTAAGCCATTTATCAAGATGGTAGTGCCGTTTGTGGAGGAGGTCCAGGTTGAAAAAGTCAAATCGTCTCATCGAGCGGACAGGCTTTCACAATATGGCCGGAATGAGCGTAAGCTCATTTCAAAAATATTCAGCATCATTCTATCTGCAACAGACGACGAAACTGCTGAGCGGATAATCCGTAGGATTGAGGAAGGGCTCCAATGAGTCGAAAGATTCTTTTGATAGAACCGAATTTCAAAAATAAATATCCACCGATGGGCATCATGAAATTGGCAACCTATTACCGCAGTCGAGGCGATGACGTCCGTTTTTTCAAAGGCAATCTCAGGGGGTTTGCAGCTCAATTGTTGTGCGAAGAGTATCTGGCAGAAATGGACGATCCCAAACTGGGGAAATATGTACCAAAGCTCAGCGAACACATTAAGACAGGGAGGTACGCCCCACTCGAAGCGGCCCCAAACTTTAGGAACGGAGATCAAGAGTCACTACTGAAAAAATACCGTACTCGATATCAGAAAGGTGATTACCCCCAGTTTGATATTATTTGTATAACTACCCTCTTCACATTCTACTGGCGAGAGACAATCGATACGATTAATTTCGCAAAGAAGTTTTGCTCAAAAGAAGGCAAAATGTTTGTGGGCGGTATCGCAGCGACCATTCTCCACGAGCAAGTACTTCAAGAAACCGGGATTAACCCTGTCCGCGGTTTATTGAACAAACCAGGTATCCTTGATGCCGATAGCGATCAAATCATTGATGAGTTGCCTTTGGATTACTCAATCTTGGATGAGATCGATTATCAATATCCGGCTCAAAATGCATACATAGCCTACATGACGCGCGGTTGCCCCCGCAAGTGCGCCTTTTGTGCTGTTCCCCGTTTGGAACCGGAGTATAAGGACTACATGGGGTTGAAGGAGCAAATACGACAAGCTACTGAACGGTTTGGTCCGCAAAAAGATTTGCTCTTGATGGATAACAACGTTTTTGCCTCGAAACACTTTAATAAAATCATTGACGAGATCAAAGAGTGTGGTTTCGAGCGCGGCGCTATGTACACTCCGGAAAGCGATTATAACATTGCGTTGAAAAATCTGCGCGACGGGTATAACGTGAGAGCCTATACACGGAAGTTAATCGGGATATATGATAGCATTTCTGAAAAACTGCCGGAGGCGGAACAAGCGGACTTCTACTTGAAGCGAGAGGAGAAAAACCTACTTTATGCTGAAGTGGCGAGTCCTGATGCGATAATTGAATTCGACGAGATCGCAAGGCTGCTCTATGAAAAGTATTTCAAACGGCAGAAGCGCATGCGCATTATTGATTTCAATCAGGGTGTTGACGCGCGCCTCGTAACTGATAAGAAAATAGAGAAATTGGCCGAGATCAACATCCGACCACTTCGGATTGCCTTCGACCACTACTCTGAGAAGGAAACCTATGAGGCAGCAATTCGCACTGCTGCAAAGCATGGCATCACGGACTTGTCCAACTACCTACTCTACAATTTCGAGGACGAGCCGGATGATTTGTACTACCGGATGAAAATCAATATAGACTTGTGCGAGGAGCTTGGCGTGACGATATTTTCTTTCCCAATGAAGTATCACCCCATTGACGACCCTGATTACTTTTACAACCGTGAGTATACTGGCGTACACTGGAATCACAAATTCATCCGGTCAGTTCAAGCGGTCCTCAACGCAACGAAGGGCAAGATTGGCCACGGTAAGTCATTTTTTGAAGAGGCTTTTGGGAAAGATATTCACGAGTTCCACAAAATTTTATGGATGCCAGAAGAATTCATTATCCACCGCTTCAAATATAAAGAGAATCTGACCGCTGAGTGGTGGAATAAATACATTCGCCTTGACACGGCGCAACTTGAAAAACTACAGCAAATTGTGGCTATAAACCATTTTAATGAAATTTTTGCAACTGGCGACCCGACTTTGGACGAAGTGCTAAAGTATTACCAAGTGAAATGCGATCCGAAAGAGATTATGTAAATTGCGTTGAACTTGCCCTAATAGTATAGTACTCTGTCAGCCGGAAGTTGCAGGGTGTAATCTTCGGTTAGCCGGCTTCGACAAGCTCAGCCAACTGTGGGCGCTCAGCCTGTCGAAGCGCAGCCCCCCGCTGCATCGACTTGACAGTCCACTGGATAGAAGAAGGGCCGGGAGTGAGGTCCGGGGCGGCGAGGAAGGCTTCCCGGTTTGAACCGGCATGGGTATTTTATAGAAAAGAAGGGAGAATATCCGCTTGGGATACAGATTCGCGATCGCGGCATTGATGCTGTTCGTATTCGGGACGGGAGCGGTTCCGGCGCTGGAACGCCCGGATGTGGAATTCAAAATCTTCCAGTTTCCTTCGAACATGATTCCCTCCATCGACGGCAAAACCGGTGACTGGGATATCGTTCCGGAAAGCTATGCGATCGGTTCCGACCAGCTCCGGGATACCGAGATGGGGCATGACGGAAGTCCCGACCCGAAAGACCTGAATGTGAAAGTGAAAGTGGGCTGGGTGAAAGGAATGAACCGTCTCTATTTCCTGTATGAGGCGGATGACAATTTCTGGAGCATGTATTTCCGTCGCGGCGATATCTTCGAGGTGGTGGTGGATGGCGACCTGTCCGGTGGACAATTCATCAACAACCCCCAGTATTCCGATCCCCGGGAATCGCATTTCAAGTTCAAGGGCGTGCATGCCCAGAATTACCATATTTTCACTCCACCCGGCGAGGGGCGCGACTGGACCATGGTCTGGGGCTGCCAACCGTGGATACGCAATCTGCCGTACTCCAACCATGCCTATTCCTATAATTTCAAGGAAGGCGAAAGCGGCCATCTCGTGCTCGAATTCTGGATCACGCCCTTCGATTACGCCCCCTATGACGGCCCGGAAAAGGCGATCGAGTCGAAGCTGGAAGAAAGCAAGCTCATCGGCCTCTCCTGGGCGGTGCTGGATTACGACACGAAAGAGGGCGGATACACCGGGTTCTGGAACCTTTCCCATAAGACCCGGATGGATTCCGACGCCTCCTGCCAGGTGGCGTTCCGTCTGATGCCGCTTGAACCCCGGTTCCGCAAGCCGGTCGAGGCGGAATGGTCGTTCAAGGTGCTGGATATGGACCGCCGTCTGGTGGCGTTCAAGGATCTGTCCTACGGCAACATCACATCCTGGCTCTGGGAGTTCGATGACGGGACCACCTCGACCGAGCGGAATCCCGTCCACCAGTATTCCAAGCCGGGTGAATTCGTGGTCATACTGACCGTGGAGGGTCCGGACGGGAAAGCTCGTCGGATCAAGGTGCGCGATGTCGTGGTGAGGTAAGGAAGGGGCAAAGGGGCAAAGGAACAGAGGAGCAAAGGGGAAAAGAAAAAGAATCCGCACTGGTGGCTGAAGAAAGAAGGCGCGCCTGTCGGCTGCCCCTCGTTCCCATCGCCCGTGTCGCCCGGTTCAGGTCGTCAGGCCGCCCGCGGAACGGGCGCGCATTCCCGTGAAACCGCATGACAGTATACAAAGAGGGCGTCGGGATTCAATCCCGACGCCCTCTTTCGATTCGTGCGCCGATATTTCTTCGGAAGGTTCTTTACCGCTGCACTCTCGCGCCGCCGCCGGCCGCGATCTTTTCCGCCTGGGCGCGGGTGGCCAGACAGATGTCGCCGAGGTAGGTGTGGGTGAGATTGGACCAGGCTACCGCCAGTTCCAGCGACTGCTGCAAATCCATGTTCTCCAGGATGCCGGAAACCATGGCGCCGCTGAAGGAGTCGCCGCCGCCCAGACGGTCGATGACATGGACTTCGTACTTCTTGGACTCGTAGAGCTTGCCGGTGGCGCGGTCGGCCACGATGGCCCGCCACATGTTGATATTGGCCTGGAGCACCTCGCGAAGGGTGGTGGCGATCAGCCGCACGTTGGGCCACGTATCGAACACCTTGTCGGCCACGACCTTGTATGCCGCGGTCTTGAGATCCTTGTAATTGTCGTCCACGCCCTCGGGGACGATCCCGAGACAGGTGGCGCAGTCTTCCTCGTTGCCGATGACCACGTCCACGTACTTCACGATTTCGGACATGGTTTCACGCGCCTGCTCCTTGCTCCAGAGCTTGCCGCGGTAGTTGAGATCGATCGAGGTCTGGAGTCCCATCTCACGGGCGATTTCACAGGCTTCCATGCAGATTTCCGCCACGTTCGGGCCGAGCGCGGGGGTGATGCCGGAGAAGTGGAACCATTTTGCGCCCTCGAAGAGCTTCCGCCAGTCGAAATCGCCTTTCTTGGCCTGGGCGATCGCCGCGCCATAGCGGTCATAGGTCACCATGTCGCCGCGGGAGCCGTAGCCGGCCTCGACGAGATACTGACCCACCCGGATTTTCCCGAGACCGTCGAACTTCACCTTGCGGATGCCGCCGCCGACCCCGAACCGGTCGCACTGGGAGATGATGCGGGCGCCATAGGGATTGTCCGGCACGGAGGTCACGAACATGGCGGAATGTCCCAGCCGTTTGCAGGATATGGCCATATTGTATTCGGAACCGCCCACGTGGGAATACAGGGTATCCGCTTCCTCGAACGGCAGGTGGTTGGGAGGCATGAGGCGGATCATCGCTTCACCGAAGGTAATGACTTCTGGCATTGCACGCTCCTCTTGGTGAAAGGGTTATCTGAACTGGAAACAACTCCGGATAGAAAAACTGGCTCGAAAACTCTGGTAAGATACGGAATCGGGAAGGGGTTTTCAACGGCTCTTTGTGATGGAAGTGAAAGGCTCTCCGCGGTATTCTGTGGGTAAACGGCGCTGATGCGAATGAGCGATCAAACGGGTAAGGAAGAGTTTGAAACCTGTCTGAACCGGTGATGCGCATGATGCAAGTGATAAAAGATGATGAAAAGAAATGCCTTTCTCAGTCTTTCATCAGTTCAATCATTCGAATCACCGGTTCAGACAGTCAGGTAACTCGCTGGGTCGCATACTCATCTCGCGGAATCATCATTACTCGCTTGCTTGAATTATTTCTTGTATTACCTTGTATTACTCATATGATCGCAATTTCGTATGATGCGGTACTTGCCTGAACCGGCTTTGCATTAGTGAATGAGCTGATGCGGTTTTCGCCAGTCTTGGAAAAGCCCCCCGGGTATGGCATGGATTCCGGGGCATTGGACCGCTGCTGTTTGAGCGACAGCGAGTTCAGCGGTCCCCGGAAGCCATGCCGTATCCGGGGAATCTTTGGCTTTTCCCGGACACGCCTTCTTTTGGTACTTTTCTTGGCGTTCAAGAAAAGTACAGAGGCAGTGGAAGGGGCAAGGGCATTCCTTACCCCACGAAAGCGCCCGAACGTCGGGGCAGAGACAAAGAAACATATCCGGAACGTGGTGGAATCGTACCGGACGGAAGGCGCGGGACCAATGCGGGTGCGGGCGGGGGATTCCCGTGGCGTACCGAAACAAGAATACCGGGCGGAAGAAAAGGCAATTGCCTATTTTTCTCTTTTACAAGAGGCGAAATCCGCTCATTTTTTCTTCCCCCCGTCCCACAAATTGTATATACTACATTCATTCTGTTTCAGCGCATGCAGTTGACTCCGGCGTCCGGCCGCGGGCCGGGTGGAGCGGGAATCCCTGTTTTTTTCTGATAGAGGAGTGGGATTAGCTTACCGGTTTTTATTCACGGAAAAAAGGAGGAAGTAAATGTCGTTCCCCAACCTGTTTGCCCCGATCAAGCTCGGGAAAGCGGATATCAAGAACCGAATCGCCATGGCTCCCATGGGTGTCGGATTCTACAGCCCGGACGAGACCTGGCCGAAGAGCGAAATCCGCTATTTCGAAGAGCGCGCCATGGGCGGCATGGGACTCATCATCACCCCGTTCGTGCGTGTCCACCCCACACTGGCATCCGTTCCCATCATCGGGATGTACGATGACAAGTTCATTCCCACGCATGAGGAATTCGTCCAGCGTATCCACAAGCACGATGCCAAGACCATCATGCAGCTCGCGCTGACCGGCGGAAAAATGGGACATGAAGGACCCTCCGCGGTATACAACGAAAACTATGTCGTAAAGCCCCGCGCCCTGACCACCGAGGAGCTCGACGAGATCGTGGAGTCGTTCATCAAGGCCGCCGGACGCGCCCGTAAGGCGGGATACGACGGCGTGGAAGTCCACGGAGCCCATACCTATCTCATCGGCGCCATGATGTCTCCGGGGCTGAACAAGCGCACGGACAAATACGGCGGCTCGTTCGAGAACCGCATGAAGTTCGTGACCGACATCATCACCGGAATCAAGAAAGAATATCCCGATCTCCCGATCGGATTCAAGTTCAGCGCGTTCGAGGCGATTACCGGCGGTGTCGACATCCAGCTCGGTCTCGATATCGCGAAATACATCTCCAAACTCGGCGTGGCGTACCTGCACGTGTCCTCCACATCCTCCACCATCGAGGTGTTCAGCAAGTATCCTTCTGTTCCGCCGCTCTACATTCCGCGGAATACCCTGGTTCCTTTGGCCGAGAGTGTCAAGAAGGCCTGCCCGGATACCGTGGTCATGGCCACCGGCTCCATCACCGTTCCGGAAGAGGCGGAGAGCTTTATCGCCGATGGCAAGTGCGACATGGTGGTTCTGGGACGCACCATTCTCGCCGACGCGCACTGGGCGAACAAGGCCAAGGAAGGCCGCACCAAGTCCATCACCCCCTGCATGCGCTGCAATGTCTGCTACCATCAGCTCTGGCTGGGCGAGCCGCTCAAGTGCTCCCTCAATCCCTATCTGAACCATGAGTCCGAGCAGTATCTTCCCACTCCGGCGGTGAAGAAGACGGTCATGGTGGTCGGCGCGGGCCCGGCGGGTATGCGGTGCGCGCTCACCGCGGCCAAACGCGGACACGATGTCACCCTCTACGAGAAACGGCCCTATGTCGGCGGCATGATGTTCCCCGGCAGCCGTCCGGACTGCAAAACCGATGTCTCCCGCGCGGTGGAATGGTTCGAAAACGAACTGGAAGCCAGCACGGTCAAGGTGAAACTGAATACCGAGGTCACCCCGGAGATGGTCAAGGCGCAGCAGCCGGACGCCCTGGTGATCGCTGTCGGCGCCGAACCCGTCTGGCCTTCCTGGCCGGGTATGGACAAGCCGCACGTGCATCTCGCCACCGATGTGCTCCGTGATGTCAAAAAGTATCCGGGAAAGAAAGCGATCGTGGTCGGCGGCGGCGACGTGGGCTGCGAAACCGCCTGCCATCTGGCGGACAACGGGTTCGAGGTCACCATCGTGGAAATCATGCCGCACCTCATGGAAGAGAACATCATGAGGAACGTGAAGGTTCAGATGTTCAATCTCATCGAGGAAAAGGGCATCAAGGTCATGACCGAGACCAAGGTCAACGCCATCATCGATGAAGGCGTCGAGGTCGTCCTGCCCAATGGCAAGCAGTGGGGCCTGGATGCGGACCTGGTGGCCATCGCCATCGGTTTCAAGAAAAACGAGAGCAAGGTGGCCGGGTCTTCCATGAGCATCACCGTTCATGAAGGACAGACCGCGTTCATGTCCATGTTCGCCGAGGAAGTGCATATCATCGGCGACGCCGCCTCCCTGGGCCGTATCTACGAGGCCACTCAGGCGGGCGAACGGGTCGGACGGTATCTCTGATCCATCCGCGCCATTCGGATCAAGAAAAGCCCCCCGGAGACGGGGGGCTTTTCTTTGGAGCGGGGACGCTCCGATGGTACGCAGTTGCCCGATGCGATAAACGAAGCGTCACTGTCTACCTCCCGTAAGAAGATGCGTTGAAATTGGAACAAATTTCGCGCCTGTCTACAACCCGGCCTTCTGCACAGGAAAAGACAGCGTATTCCCTATCGCCGCGGCCCCTCCCCGGCCCGCGGGCACACTCTCCCCCGCGCGTCATTTCGCGGGGGAGTGAGGGAAATAAGCTCTCCGGGCAACATGGTTGACAGTTACTTCTTCTTTTCCTTTTCCTCCCGTTTCACCTCTTCCCACAGTTCGTCCATTTCCTCCAGTGAGGCCTCGCCCAGCTTTTTGCCCCGTTTGGGAAGTTCGCTCTCGATATACTGGAAACGGCGCTGGAACTTGTCGATGGTTTTGCGGAGCGCGTCCTCCGGGCAGAGGGAGACGAAGCGGGCCAGGTTGGCCACCGAGAAGAGCAGGTCGCCGAGTTCCTCCTCGATGGCTGCGCGGTCGTTACGCCGACTGGCTTCCTTGAGTTCGCCCAATTCCTCATCCACTTTCATGAGCACTTCTTCCGCGCGCGACCAGTCGAATCCCACCCGGGAAACCTTCTCCTGGATACGGCGGGCGCGGATGAGCGCGGGAAGGCTCCGGGGAAGGCCATCGAGCACCGATCCGCCCTCCCGTTTCTCCCGCTTCTCCTTGCGTTTTATTTCTTCCCAGTTTTTCAGGACCTGTTCGGAATTCTCGGCGGAGACATTCCCGAAAATGTGCGGGTGACGGCGGACCATTTTTTCGCTGATCCCCCGGACCA
>CAYRTQ010000086.1:13352-14444 GCA_964426865.1 uncultured bacterium | reverse complement strand
ATATATTCTTGCATCCCTTGTCAATGCTTGCTGTTCTAACTCGATAGGCATTTATGGAAAAACCGCGGAATGAGTGAGAAGACGGACATGAGCGCGGCCCGCACGGAATCCAAGGCAATCGAAACCGGCCCCGGAGGAAAGCGGCCCGGAGGACCGGGAGGGAGAAATCATTCGCCCGGACGCATTTCCAGACGCCGGAAAGGAGAACGGGAGAAATTCCGAATCAAATCCGGAAATTTTTTAAAATATTTTTTTCCCGGGGCGGTAATACAAGGCCGGGCAAGGGGCGCGCGACTCCGTGTATACAATTATAAGCTTTTGTTTTGCAACAAAAATCAGTATTTTATTTGTATTGTAATTATCCAAGGAACCCGTCTCAATTTTTTACGGAACCGAAGCCCTCTCCCGGTCGTATCTTCATTATACGAAAGGAGAGGTTAACATGCCGACGGCTGAGCTCATGAAGATAAACAGCGATACCATACCGGACAAGGATCTGCTCCTTGATCTTGTCAACGGGGACATGGACGCGTTCGATGTCATCGTCGACCGTTACAAGAACCGGCTCATCAACTTTGTGTACCGTTTCGTCAAGGATTACGATGTCGCGGAGGATATCGTGCAGGAAACATTCCTGCGGGTGTTCCGCAAGCGGCGCGATTATAAAGCCATAGCGAATTTCTCGACCTGGATATTCACCATCGCCGGCAACCTGGCGAAAAGCGAACTGCGGCGCAGGAAACGGTGGAGATTCCTGTCCATAGACGCCACCGACGATGAAGAGAAGACATTCGATATCCAGGACCCCGGAATGCGGCCGGACCACATCGCCGCGGTGCGCATGCTGAACGAGAACGTGCAGAACTCCATCGACATGCTCCAGAGCAAATACAAAGAGGCGCTCATCCTCCGCGACATAGAGGGAATGAGTTACCAGCAGATCGCCGAGGTAATCGGCGTTCCGGTCGGGACGGTGAAATCCAGGGTCAACCGGGCGAGATTGAAACTGCAAAAGAAACTGAAGGGACATACCCCGGAAGACGAACTTTTCTGATTCCGGGGTTCTCCCCGGAATCAGAAAAAGAGACGGCA
>CAYRTQ010000086.1:7217-13342 GCA_964426865.1 uncultured bacterium | reverse complement strand
GCAAACGGAGGTGCAGCGACGACGTGGAAAATGCTCATGTTGCAGTATCGTGCTCCCTTTTCCGGACGCTTATCATGGATTATGTCGATGACGAGCTTTCCGAAAAGGTGCGGTCGGATTTTCTTGCCCATTCGGTGTCATGTCCGGCCTGCCGTAAGGAGCTGAAAGAAATACAGTATGTCAGGAAGGCGCTCGCCGGTCTCCCTCCCGTTACCGTTTCTTCCGAGTTCGATTTCCGGTTGAAAGCGAGCCTTCGCATGGAGAACGCCCGCCTCCGGAGCCCGATGTACCGCCTGAAGCTCTTCCTGAAAGGCAATATGGCTCCCGTGGTGGGGGCGCCGGTCGCGGCAACCCTGCTGGTGGGGGGGATATTGCTGTATAACGGTCCCGTCCCGGGCGTCCGTCCGGGAACGCAGACCGTCCAGCAGACCCCGGCTGTACAGAAACCGGTTCAGACCTCCGCGGCGGAGGGATCATCCGCCGAAGACGTGCATTATGTCCTCGATTCCGTTGAACTGAGCGCTGTCGGCACGGCGGCAAAAACGAACAGCAAGTCCGGAGTCAATTCTTCCGGTGCGAACGACATAAACCTCATTCGATACTGAGTTGCATGGAAAGGTACTGTTACTTCGGGAAACTGTCCCTGATCGCGCTTGTCGCGCTGACCGTGTTTTCCGCCCTCCCGGCGGGAGCCCAGGTCGCTCCCGGCGTCATCCTGGACAAGTTCAGGCAGTCCGTTTTTACGGTCAACGCCTATTCCAAACCGGCCAAGGGTGATGCGGAGAAAGCCGCGTCGGGGGCGTCCCGCTGGCGCAAGAGCGTGGGTACCGCGTTCCCGGTCGGCCAGAGCTATCTCATCACCCTGAACAGCGTGATCCGGGATGCCCGGAAAGTACAGGTGGTGGGCGCGGATGGAAAGCAGCATGACGCCGTGGCGGTGGGATACGATGCCGCGGAGCGGATATCCGTTCTCAAGGTTCGCCGCATATCCGGGTTGTCAGCCCCTCCCGTCTGCCCGGTGGGAGAGGTGAAAGCGGGCGACCGGGTGATCCTGCTCGGCACTCCGCCGGGCGGAACCCTCTCCGCCATTACCGGCGCCGTCAGTTCGGTGAACGATCCCGACGGCGCGGTGGTGGTTACCGTCGCCGGGGAACCCGGGACCTCGGGAACACCGGTTTTCGACGAGCGTGGACAGGTGATCGGCCTCCTTGCCTACCATCTGGAAAGCGACGCTCCATCGAGCGATCCCCGGGCGCGATCGTACCTGGTTCTCCCCATGGAGTACGCCACCCTTCAGGCGCAGACGATGATCAATCGTCACGAGTCCCGGAGCGGATGGCTCGGGATTTCCACGACCCTCAGCGGATTGAAGGTGGTGGAGGTCGTGAAGGGCAGTCCCGCGGAAAAGAGCGGGATCAAACCCGGCGACCGGGTCATGGGGTTCAATGATTCGAAAGTCGAATCTTCCGAGGATCTGGTGCGGGAGATGGGGTCCACCCGCCCCGGGGAAACCGTACGCATACGGGTCCTCCGCGGCGCGGAAACCATCGGCGTGACCACGAAGCTCCTCAGCCCTCCCGGCCCTCGCTGAAAACAGGAGCGGCGGATTCACCCGACGCTCCCCGGACCGCGAACAAAAAAAAGGCAACCCCGTCGTCCCCGCTTTCACGGGAGGATGGCGGAGTTGCCTTTTTTTCATCGGCAAGGGGAAAGGGAAGGCGCAAATCGGAATGAGGGCCGAACCTTGACCGCGTCAGATGATGACCGGCGCGATATGAAACCGGAGCGTGACCGTGGTCCCCTCTTTCTCGTTCGAGGTTACTTCGATTGTTCCGCCGTGGGCCCGGGTGACCAGGGCGGCGAAAGTGGTGCCGAGTCCGGTGCCCTCGGGCTTCGCTTCGCGATCGGCGTTGAACTTGTCGAAGAAGGTATCGAGCCGCTCCCGGGGAATCGGTATCCCCCGGTTGTTGATGCGCACCACAATGGAGTTGTTTTCGTTGAAGAGTTCCGTGGTGATCGTGCGTTCCGAGGAATCCGTTTCACCGGCCACATGTTCGATGGCGTTACGGATCAGGCCGGAGAACACTCCCGGGATGAGGTTCAGATCCAGCGGCAGGTTGGAGTTCGTCTCGCGGCTGATGAATGTGAGAGTGGCGCCATGAGAATCGGCGAAGGATTTCAGGTTGAATATTTCCCGCTGGATGATATCTTTCAGCGGGAAATCAATTTTCTGGAAAGGATAGTTCCCGGCCTCGATATCCTGAAGCCGTTTCAGGTTGTCGATGAAGGCGATGGCGCGTTCGGTGCTCTCGCGTATTTTACGGGCGTAGGTGATCTGCTCGCCGGTCATGGTGTCGCGGGCGGTGAGCAGCAGTGATTCCGCATAGGTCTGCATGGGAATGAAAAGGCTGCGTATCTCGTGCTGCATGAACGCCTCGTATTCGCCCCGCAAACGGACTATATTGCTCTCCAGAACCTTGCGGGTGGTGATGTCGCGATTGCTCCCGCGTGTCCCCAGATACTCGCCCGACTCATCGAATACGGGCTGGCAGACATGGGCCAGCCACCGTATGGAACCATCGGGAAGCACGATGCGGAATTCCAGGTCCCCGGAGGTCTTCTGGCGCTCCTCCATACGGTGGATGCTGAAAACGGGGCGGTCCTCGGCATGGACGATCTCGCTCACGAGATTCGGATTGGCCATGAATTCTCCGGCGTCGTGCCCGGTGATGCGATTGCAGGAGGGCGAGGTATAGAGAAACTTGCCATCGGGAGAGAGCCAGAATTCCCAGTCGTAGGTATTATCGGCGAAAATCCGATACCGCACCCCGGATTCCCGGAGGGACTGCTCGGCGAGTTTCCTGTCGGTGATGTCCATGACCGCGCCGTAGATGCGCGCCACCCTTCCGGAGCCCTCATCCCAGGCGGAATGGGCCGACTCGTGCAGCCAGCGTATCTCGCCGTTCTTGGCGACGATGCGGTATTCGAAGAATTCCTCGGTCTGACGGGAAAGGAGATTCCGCAGGGGGCGCTGCACGATGTTGATGTCGTCCGGGAAGACAAAGGAGGACCATCCGCCCCGTGAGCTGATTTCCTCCTGGGTGAACCCGGTGATCCGCGCGCTGGCGCCGGTCAGCCATTCCAGAACCATTTTATAGCCGGGTTCGACCCGGTATGAATAAGCATAATCGGAGATGAGTTCCGAAACGATGCGATACCGCTCCTCGGAGGCGCGCAGTTCCTCTTCCGCGTGACGCCGCTCGGTGATCTCCCGCTGCAACTGGGCGTTCGCGCGGGAAAGCTCCTCGGTGCGATCCCTGACCAGTTCCTCCAGGTGTTCACGATAGCCGCGGAGTTCCTCCTCGGCCTTATGGCGCTCGCTCCGCACCCGGGCGTCCTCGAGTTCGCGTTTCACCGCCGGAGCGAGCCGGGCGAGGTTATCCTTCATGATATAGTCATGCACGCCGGTCCGCATGGCCTCTACCGCGGTGTCCTCCCCAATCTTTCCGGATACGATGATGAAGGGCAAGTCCAGCCCGTTCTCCCGCACCACCCGGAAGGCATCCAGACCGCTGAAATGCGGCATGAGGAAATCAGATATCACGATATCCCACTCCCGGTTCCCCAGAGCGGCGCGCAAGTCCTCCGGAGTCTCCACCCGGATGAAATCGGGATCGAATCCGCCGCGACCCAGCTCGCGAACCAGCAGCAGGGCATCGTCTTCCGAATCTTCCACAATGAGGACACGAAGCGGTACGTTCATCTATTCCCTCCTTTCCTGAGGCGGCGGCGGCTCGTTCAGGACCAGCCAGTACTGCCCGAGTTGCTGAACTGCCTGGATGAAGTCCTCAAACCGTATCGGCTTGCGGACATAGCTGTTGGCGCCCAAAAGATAGCTGTTCAGGAGATCGTGCTCCTCATTCGACGAGGTCATGACGATCACGGGGATAAGTCTCGTCCGCTCGCTGGAGCGGATACGTTTCAACACCTCCAGGCCATTGACTTTCGGCAGGTTCAAATCCAGCAGGATTATGGATGGAAGCGTGAACAAGCCGCGCTCGGAGAACTCGCCGGTTCCGAAGAGATAATCCAGCGCCTGGACCCCGTCGCGCACCACCACCAGTTCGGCGGGGATGCTGCTCTTTCTGAACGCCCGTCGGGTGAGGTCCACATCGTTCGGGTCATCCTCCACCAGCAGGATGTTTCTGGTATCCATGCTCTCGGCTGTCCTCCTGTTGCAGGGTAAAATAAAAGACCGCTCCCTTGTCCGGCGCCCCTGCCGCCCATACCTTGCCGCCATGACGCTGCACCACGCGCCGCACAATGGCCAAGCCAATGCCCGTCCCGGGAAAATCTTCCCGGGAATGCAGGCGCTGGAAAGGAAGAAACAGCTTGTCGGCATACCTCATATCGAATCCGGCGCCGTTATCCCGAACAAAAAAGACCCGTTGCCCTTCCTCTTCCATGGCGCCGAACTCGATCTTCGCTTCGGGAGTCCGCTCGGTAAATTTCCAGGCGTTCCCCAGCAGATTCTCCAGCGCCTGCCGTAACAGACCCGCATCGCCATCGACAATCAGATCCTTCTGGATGACCACTTCCACTTTACGGTCACGGCGGGTTTTCCGCAGCTCCGCCATGATTTCGACCGCCAGGGCGCTGAGATTCACCCGGATATGCTGCATCTCCGACCGCGCCACTCTCGCGAGATCGATGAGATCGTCGATCAGACGTCCCATGCGCTGGGTCGAGGCGCGTATCCGCTGGAGAAAATCCTTTCCCTGGTCATCGAGCACATGGCTGTAATCCTCCAGGAGCGCCTGGCTGAACCCGTCTATGCTCCGCAACGGAGTGCGGAGGTCATGCGAAACGGAGTAACTGAACGCTTCCAACTCCTTGTTGGAGGCCAGGAGTTGGACGGTCTGGCGGCGGAGGCTCTCGTTCAGTTCCTGGATGTTCCGCTCCGCCTGGCGGCGCTCGGCTATTTCCTGCTGGAGCAGGAGATTGGAATGCTCGAGCTCGGTGGTACGTTCCTCCACCAGTTCCTCCAGGTGTTCACGGTGCAGGCGTAATTCCTCCTCGGCTTTCTTGAGTTCGGTGATATCGTGGGAAATGCACAGCACCGCATCGACCGCGCCATCGGGAGCAAGCACCGGCGCCATCCGGGAATAATACCACTTCCACCCTTCGGCCAGCAGGAATCCGGTCTCGATGGTCTCCTCGCCGCCGGTATCGAAAACCGAGCGGAGCTTCGCCAGAAGACGGTTGGCCAGATCCTCGGGAAGCCCCAGTTCCGGGAGGGTTTTCATCGTGATATTCGCGACGGGGATCCCGAGCCTGTGCTCCACGGCGTGATTGACATAGGAAAGGCGCAGATCGCGGTCGAACCGGGCGATGATATCGGGCGCGTTTTCCACCAGCGCCTCGAACTCCCGCTCCCGCTTGTGCAGGGTCTCTTCCATCCGGCGGCGCTCGGTGATGTCTATCCCGATGGCGATCAGCGAACCATCGGAAAGCCGTATGCTCGTCCAGGAGCTTTCGACCGTTCCCCCTGTCCGGGGGCAGACATCGATGTCCCGCCATCCCCGGTTGGCGGACATCATGAAATCGAGGATTTCCCCGCGGTACTCCGGGTCGGGATACAGTTCCGCCTGAAAATCCGTGGCGCGCGCCTCCCCGGTGGACCATCCCATTCTCCTCTCGAATTCCTGGTTGAGCCACTGCAAGCGCCCTTCCGGATCGAAGAAGATGAGCATGATGGGAATGTTGTCCACCACGGTCTGCTGAATTTCCTTCTGACGGCGGAGTTCCTCCCCGGTTCGCTTCCGTTCCTCGATTTCCGTGCGGAGTCCCTCGATGGCCTGCTCCAGGTCCACCGTTCTCCGCCAGACCCGTTCCTCCAGTTCATCGCGCGCCGCCCGGAGTTCCTCTTCCGACCGTTTGCGCTCGGTTATGTCGGTGATCATGGCGAAGGAACCCCGGTAATTCCCATTCTCGTCGATCACCGGACTGGCGCTGACCAGCGCCCATAAATCCGATCCATCCCGGCGCAGGAATTTTATTTCGTACTGTCCCCGGTGTCCCTGACGCCGAAGTTCCAGATTGCGTTCGAGAACCGGACGCCATTC
>CAYRTQ010000086.1:0-7207 GCA_964426865.1 uncultured bacterium | reverse complement strand
ACCGAAAACCCGAACATTCCCGCCAGCTTTCCGTTGAAGAAAGACGTGCGGTCCCGGTCATCGAGAACCCATACCCCTTCCTCGGCGGTCTCGATGAAATTCCGCCAGCGCTCTTCGCTTTTCCGGAGTTTCTCTTCCGCCTGTTTCCGCGCGGTGATGTCCTGCACCGCTCCATATATCCGCACAATACGGCCTTCCGGCGCATCCTGAATGGACCGGGCGTACACGTGCAGCCAGTGGAGTTCACCGTTGCGGGCGATTATCCGGTACTCGAAATCCAGGTCTTTCTGTCCGGAAAGGAGTTCCTGAATGGCGTTCAGCAATATCCCGACATCATCCGGGAACGTGAATCCCCGCATGTTGTCCATATCCTTCGCTTCTTCCGGGGTGTACCCGGTGATGCGCTGGAACCCGGGGGTCATCCACTCCGCTTTCAACACAGGCCCGGGATCCACCCGGAAGGAGAAGGCATAATCCGAAATGGTATCGGACAGGAGACGGTACCGCTCCTCCGACTCCCGGAGCGCTTTCTCCGCGTTCACCCGTCCGGTGGCGTCCCACCACGAGGTGATTCCGCCGCTGATGGCGCCGGTCTTGTCACGGATGGGCTCCGCGCTGATGAGCAGGGTATACGTCTCGCCATTGCCATGCAAGAACGTCCACTCTTCACCGGCGACTTTTTCCCCGAATCGCACCGCCCGCATGACGGGCAATTCCTCCAGCGGGGCCGGTTCCCCGGCTCCGGGACGTCGCAGGTTCATCCGGCTCAGAAGGCGTTCCAGGGGAAAGCCCTTGATTTCCTCACGGGCGATCCCGGTCAGGCGGGCGACGTACTCGCTCACCATGCGCACCCGGAGGTCCGGCATGTCCACCAGTATCAGGCCGTCCGGGATGAACTCCATCAGGACGCTCAGGGCGGTTTCCTCCCCCCCGGTTTCCGGGATGAGGGGACAGCCGGAAGCTCCGGTCGCGGTATCGCCCCGTTCCCGTTGCGCATCGGTTTCGGCGGTCCCGGCCAAGGCTTTCCCTTCCGTAACCGGGGAGAACGCCCCGTTCAATCCGCCTGAGTTCACACCCGGCGGTGTTCGATCCAACTCATGCATACACCACTCCCCGCGTATGAATCGCAGCCGGGAAAAGAGAGGAAAAATGAGACGGCTTGTCCTCGATCAGCACGACGGAGCGCCGGAGAATCCCTGTGCGGCATCGGTCTGGAGGGAGCAGAGCGGGCGCAGGCATTTTATATTGTTAATAATATAATGATATTTGGGTATTACGCAAACAGGAATCGCTCGCGAATTCCCGGATCGCATCCGGAAATACTCCGCCGCACATCACAATCCTCTCTCGCGTGGACAATTCAGCCGCACCGGAACCGCCGCTGAACGGGCGCTTCCCGTATGCAGACTGGCTACACGCGACACATCTTTGGCCCCCAAAACGGAAGAAGGCGGCCCTGGGCCGCCTTCTTCCGGTTTTATTCACCTTTTCCGACCGTTCCTACTCCCAGTCCACTTTCACTTTCAGGATGACCTTGAAGAGTTCGCCTTCCGCGCCCTTGGGAGCATGGACATCCTCCGGGAAATATATGCCGAAGGTTCCTGCGGGAACCGGCACCCAAGCTTCGGTCCGGGAAGCGTAGAACTCGATATCCTTTTCCGGGTTGTATCCCTGTCCCTCACCCGCGCACTGCCCGATATTCTTCCAGCCGATGACGTCCGTGCCGGAGATGGTGCACTGGATATCGATATACCGCTGGTGGGACTCGAATTTCGCTTTCTCTTTGCCCTTCCCCATACCGCGGCTCACCACCATGTACAGACGGTCGCCGTCGATCTCATGACGGCCGTCCGTCACGGTATCGAGGTCCTGGGATTTCAGGTATTCGAACGCGGGTTTGAATCCGGGGTGAAGCGCATAGGAACGCCCGGCGTTTTCAATGGTGTCGAGAACCATATACTCCTCCGTGGGTTATAATCGTTCGGGATAATACCTCCCTGTCGGAATCTTCCCTATGATGCCAAAACCGGCGCGCAAAGTCAACCCGAAAAGGCAGCCAAACCCGTCCAAATTTTTACCGAAGCGCGGCCCGGTCCGGTTCAACCCGGCATGACCCCGGGGATCACTCCGGGAACGAACCGTTTCCCGCAAAGTCCACACCGGTCGCGAAGAAATCCGGCGCATCGGCAAGTCCGCCCGGAATGGACCGCCGAAATACCTTTGAACAAGATTATGTTAATTGCTATATTTAACTATATTCAATTGATCCAGAATCTCTCTTTTCCAACCCCAGCGGCCTTCCACTCCGACAGCACGCGCGATCCCCATGCGCATCCAGATGTTTTCTTCATGTTCTTCCCTTGGCGACAAGAAGAGGAGTGCATATGAATATTCAGGAAGAAGTCCCGGTACTGCCGCCGCCGACACGGGAAAAGTCCGTTTCCCGCTCCGGATGGAAACACGTACTCTGGGCTGGGCTGACATTCTATCTGGCCGGCCTGGCCATCCTGCTGCTCACCGGCAACCCGAATCTGTTTCCGACGGTGATGATGCTCGGGAACTTCCTCATCCCCATCGTCTATGTAACCTTCCTTTTCGAACGGCGGCGATTCAGCAATCTCACCGCTCCGGCCACCGCCTCGGCGTTCATCTACGGCGGGATACTGGGCGTCTTCGCGGCATCGCTTCTGGAACCCATTTTCATCCGTCAACTGGACGTGGCGGCGTTCCTCAATATCGGTCTCATAGAGGAATTCGCCAAGATACTGGGTGTATGGGCCATCGCCCGCCACCGCAGTCATGACGCGGAGATGGACGGTCTCATTATGGGCGCCGCGGTCGGGATGGGTTTCGCCTCGCTGGAAAGCAACGGCTATGCATTCGTGTCGTTCCTGGAAAGCGGGGGAAGCCTCTCCGCGACAGTGTGGGTTACCCTGCTCCGGGGAGTTCTCTCCCCGGTGGGGCACGGCGCATGGACGGCCATCCTGGCAAGCGTCCTCTTCCGGGAGAGCCAGGCGGGGAGATTCATCCTCAACGAGCGGGTGATCGGAACATACCTGCTGGTATCCATGCTCCACGGATTGTGGGATGGGCTTCCCCTGGCGCTCTCCTCCTGGGACCTTTCTCCCCTACGGACATCCCCGATATTCCGGTCGGGAGTGGCATTGCTCCTCGCTCAGACCGCGGTGGGCGGGATCGGTCTCCTGATCCTCCGGCGACGCTGGAAGGAAGCGCTGTTTCTTCAAATGATGGGGAGTCCGCGGAAAGAGGGGTGAACTGTCCCGGAATGCGACGGGGGGGCCTCCCCGGACTGTAATGCCGGTCCCGGATGACATCCCGCGCAGACCGTCATTCGTTCCGGATAGAACGCATCGCTCTCGAGGGCATGGCGGAAACGATCCGACCGCTTCCGTCATGCCGCCGGAGGGGGTGAATCACCCCCGCTTTCCCAGCGCCGCGGCATAGACAGCGAACTGCGTTTCGCCATCGAGCCCGAGCGCGCGGTCAAGCGCCTCGTCATCGAAAGCGGCCACCGCGCACATGCCGCACTCCACCGTTTCCGCGGCCAGATACAGGTTCTCGCAGACATGCCCGGCATCGATCAAGATATACCGGTATCCCCGCTCGCCATACTGCCAGACCATGCGTTCGGCCACCGCGGTCCAGAAGAAAGTAACCGCGCTTTCCCCCACGAATTTCTGATCCAGACACGCCCCGGTCACCACCTTGCGGAAATCCGGATCCCGTTTCACCGGAAGAAGCCGGTGTTCCAGCGCCAGATACCGGTACAGACCCGGTTGCAGGCCCTCCACCCGGTTTATAAGGAGATAGGTTTCGAAAGCATGGCGCGCCCCGGCGGAGGGAACGGTGCGGCGGGTCAGGTTCGCGACGGTTTTCTTCACCCCCTGGGTGCACCAGAGGAGATACGAAAGTTCCGGGATGCTCAGGGCGGCGTCCGAATACCGCCGCAGGCTCTGGCGGACCATGATGGCTTCCTTTACCGTAACCGGCTCGACTTCCACATTGAGCGGTTCGGGAAGCTCGATGAGCGGCGCATCCGGGTCATACCCGAGTTGCAGCGGGGGCTGCGGGTATCCTTCCGCGTGCGGGGTGGCCCCCATTTCGGAAAAACGGGACTTGCGAAGAAACTCCAATCCGATGGAATGCATTATTATCCACTTCCTTTCCGGGAACAAAAACATCCTTGGCCGAGTATATAATACCACGCAACACCGTGAACAGTGGAGACCATCTCCAGTGGGAATATATGTACTCCCCCGGAAACGGGGGCTATTGACAAGGAAATATACATGAGGAACGGAAGAATCATAGTCGGCGTGCTGTGTTCCACTTTGGTCGTGGGGACGGTGATCATGCTGACGGCGCATGGAGCCTGGGGGGAAGAGAAGGGGGCCGCACCGAAACAAACCGCGCCCTCCGCGGAGCAGTCGACGGTTCGGGCGAATCCCGCTGATTCCACCACGGAAGCCCGAATTCGGGACCTCGCCGCTGTCTGGAAACACCACGGGAATCATACCCGTCCCAGTGGCTCCATGCCGGAATACAAACCCGATCCCGGCGCCGACCACAAAATCACGACCATTAAGCCGGACGATAAAACCGATTATCAGATCCGGATCGTACGTCCGAATTCGGGCAGCAGCACGTTCCGGTCCCCGGAGCGGGATGAACCGGCAAAAAAGGTCTGGAAATCCGGTTCGGAAAGCACGTTCCCGACGCAGTCCGGTGATGAGGACCGGTCTTCCGATACCAGCGCTCCGAAAAAGAAATAGACCGTCGAAGACGCCTTCGTCCGGTCATATCTCGTATACCCCCGTCCGGTTGGGTTCCCCATCCGCGCCGGGGGTTTCCATTTTCACTCGAACATGCGGAATTTGAGAAACCCCACCATGAACACCTGGTAGCTGCCGTAATTGCTCGATGCTTTGGGAATGTTCGGGTATGCGCCGTCCATTTCCCGGTAACGGTTGTATCTCACTCCGACATCCAGTCCATACGCCCCCAGCCAGGAGGCTCTCCGGCCCTCGGTTTCCGGACTGTCGATCCGCCAGCGCGCGGCGAGAATGGCATAGGGACCGTTCATGTCCGCCAGACGGAATCCGCGCTCCCTGTCCGTGGTTTCCGTAACACCCTTGTACACCCATTCCGTGCTCTGGACACCCATCTCGGACCAGGAGTACCCCGCCGCGCCGTAGACCGAATGTATCCCGGCGATATCTCTCCGCAGAAGGCTCATGGGGACTTCATATCGCAATCCGGCCCATTTCGCGCCGCTGAACGTGCCCTTGTTGATCTTCACCCGATAGCCGCCGCAGGTTATGGAATCGGCCTGCGGTTTTCCGCCGTTGCTCCAGTCGACACCGCCCTGAACCGCCAGTCCCTTGAAAAGCCGTATGTTCCCGATCAGCAGACACACCCGGTTGTTTTTGGACGCCCATTGGGGCGGCAGGTTTTCCGATGAATATCCGAGTCCCCCTCCGATTTCGAACCGGGGTCCATAAACGGGGTGATCTTCGGCATATGCCGCCGACGTGAAAAGAGCGAACGCCGCCGCCAGAACCAAAGCCCCGGCGCACAGCCCCCATCCGCACCCCCTGCTGAAAAATGACGCCATATCTCCCCCTGAAAAAACCGCGCTGTTGCCCAATCCGTTCCCTTCCGCGGGTCAATGCCGCGGAATGTAAATTCATAATGAATCAGGGGGGCAAAGTCAACCTCATTTTCTCCCGGTGCATTCTCCGCCCCGGAATACATACGGAAATTCCCACCCGTTTTCCCTCCGGATTTCCGAAACTCCCTCCGGAGAACTCGACCGCACCGTCGAAAGCGTTTCACGGGGAGGAATAATCGTATCTATCTGCGGGCCAGATCGATATACCCGGATTCATTCCGGGGGGACTCGACAAAAAGGTCGATGTCGCTTCTCTCCGGAGGAACGTTTTTCGAAGTGAACGCCCGTAACTGTCTGGAAAGCGGGCGCTTTCATCCTGAATTCATTTCTGGCACCGATCTTGCTTTTTTAGTATCTTGCAACGGACTTTATATTGAAATCGATCATTCCAATTCCATTGCCCCGGAACAAAACCGTGGCTGGAGGCATGTATGATACGGGGAATCAGTTCCGCTTCCCTTGCCCTGATGTTCTGTCTTGCGACCATGCTGTCTCCCGGAGCGGCAGGCGCGGCGACACGGGAGGACTCTCCCGGAACGGCGCGGTATCGGGGAGAAGGAATATACGCCGTGGATTCCGATGTTCCGCACGGGCTGGTCGCGCAGACCGCTCGCGGCGGCGTAGCCGGGGACACCGTTCTCGCGAAAGTGAATTCCGGGAAAAAGGCCGGGAAGAGCCAGAAATTCATCGACGAGGACGGCGACGGGTATAATGACCGGAAGCCCGAAGTCTCCACGGGAAACGCGGGCGGAGTAAGCGCCGGCCAGTCCGAAACGAAAAGCGGGAATGTATCCGGGAAGGAAAATTCCGGGGGACAAGGTCTCAAGAAAGGGCAGGACAACAATTCCGGCGTGGGGATCAAGGGCGCCCTGGAGCGCGGCATCAAAAAAGGGCAGAATTCGAAGAACCCGCAGGCCGGTTTTTCAAATTCCAACCAGGGCAATATCAAGAATAACGGCAATAACAAGTTCGACCGTAATTTCGAGAAGTATGACCGTTCGTCCCGAGGAATGAAAGGGGAAGGCTCCGGACGGAACGAGTAGAAAAAACGCTTCCCCCGCTATACACCTCACATAGATCAAACCCGAACCCGGAGAGCGGCCACCCGCTCTCCGGGTTTATTTATGGGAAGATGCGGCGTCCAAGCGCCCGACGCCGGTATCCATGGGGCTGCATTGCGCGCTGACGTTATGCGGAGTCAAAGCCAGCGGTGCAAAGGAGAAAGCGCTTTTATTGGGTTCCGGCCCAACCCGGGATCAGACTTCAACCGTCAACCCGTCATACGAGGAAAATATCCGGAGATCGGCATCGGGGAACCCGCGCCTGCGGGATTCGCGGTACTCTTCCGCGCCACGCTGTGAACCGGCGATCTCCGCGTCGTCGTCGCCGCGATTCCGCAGGGCTACGAGCAGCAGGCTGGGGACGGCTACGTCTACAACTTCGCCGGCAAGCGGGTCGACCACCTCACCATTCGGCTCACGCCGACGACCCCGCCGGACCCGACGCCGACCCCCG
>CAYRTQ010000085.1:5846-14509 GCA_964426865.1 uncultured bacterium | reverse complement strand
GCCCGGAATGGATGCGGAAGCCAGCCCCCGGTTCCTGCAGGTTCCCAAGGAGGTTAAACCCGCCTGGATGGAGGGCGTGGAGATCGCGGCCATCCCGCCGCTGGTGGAGTTCGCTCCGGTGCGCGGTATCGACCCCATGTACTTCCCGGAGTCCAACAAAAGCCTCTGGTCCAACTGGGCGGATGTGACCATCGCCCCGAACGGGAAGTTTTACTTCGCCGAGGGCGACCATCGCGGGCCGGACGCCCATATTTATCTCTGGGAGTATGATCCGGTGGTCAGGGATATGAGACGGGTCCTGGATTTCGCCCATCTCTGCGGATGGGACCGTCTGGGGGTGGGCGACGCCAAGATTCACGGCGACATGGGGGTCATGCCCGATGGAGTGCTCTGGACCCTCACCTACTGGGACCCCGACCCGCAGCCTTCTCCGGAGAACTACGCCAAATGGCCGGGAAGCCACCTGGTCTGCTACGACACCTTTACCGGGCGCGCGAAAGACATGGGAATCCCCATGCCCAAGGCGGGATGGCCCTACTTCACGCTCGATCCGAACCGGGGCATTCTCTTCGCGGTCGGATCGAAGGGAGAAATCCTCTGTTATAATGTAAGGGAGGAACGGGCCACCTATGCCGGATATCCGCCCGAGGGCATCAAGTGGGGATTGCGCTGCACCATGCTCGACCCGGAAACCGGACTCTACTGGTGCTCCAGCCAGAACGCTCCCTACAATTTCGTGAGCTTCGACCCGAAAACCAACGCGTTCACCAAATACAAGGAAACCACGCCTCCGGACCTGGGGAAAAACAAGGGCGGGAACAGTCTCATGCGCGCCCATTCCCACAAGCGTTCCCCCGGCGGGTTCTTCTGGGTGAACAGCCAGAACGGCACGCTCTATAAATTCTGGCCGGACACCCGCAGAACCGAAACGGTCACCGTGCTCTGGGCCGACGAAACCTACGCCCCCCGTATTGAGATGAGCGAGGACTGCAAGTACATCTACTGCATGCCGAACCTCATCCAGTCCCATTCCTGGCACCAGCCGGTCATCCAGTTCAACACCCGTACCGGAAAACGGAAGGTCATCGCCTTCCCGGACGACTATCTGTTCGAAAAGTACGGTTACTACAACGGCGGAGCGCACGGCCTCGCGCTGTCCCCGGACGGCGGCACGCTGGTGTTCAATCTCAACGGCGCGTTCAAACCCCGGGTGCAGCCATTCTATGGCAACCCCGCTCTCCTCGTGGTGCACATCCCGGAGAGCGAGAGAAGGTAACAGGGTGAAACCGCGGATGGACACGGATCCGGCAACTGCATACAAGTCGAAAGAGCGGAGTCCTGCTCTGTCAACTCAATTAGTGGGGTTGAGTCTTTTCGATGAGCCGGCTTCGACACTTCGACAAGCTCAGCCAGCGGCGGGCGCTGAGCCTGCGGACACTGAGCATGTCGAAGTGTCGAAGCCGGCCAACCAACTGTATTGACTTGACATTCCGGGAAGCATGTTCGCTTTTCCTTTGACGTCTTTTGTATCCGTGTGTATCTGTGGTTCCGCAATTTTATTCAGGAACGGAGTAGCATGCTGCAAATATCTCTGGAGTCGCTGGAACAGGGGATGATGCTGGGACGCCCGATTTTTTCCGAGGACGGACGTCTGCTGCTGGGGCGTGGAGTGGTCCTCAGCGGATATTATATCCAGCGTCTGAAACGGTTGGGAATGACCAGCATATATATCGATGACGATGACACCGGGGACGTGATGCCGGCGGGAAACATCTCCGAGGTGGTGCGCGGCGCCACCCTGCGCCACATGCGGGAATTGTTCGGCTCGCTCGAGGATATCAGCGGGGAAATGCGGAACGTCTCCACCGCCGCTGTCCAGAGAGCGGTGGCGTCGGACCAGTTCCAGAACACCTTCCGCAACCATCCCGCGCTTCTTAAAATACAGGAGGATGCCGGAAAGATCGTGGAAGATCTCCTCGCGGGCGAGGTGATGCTCGGGCTCAACTCCCTCAAGACCTACGACAACTACACCTTCCAGCATTCCATCGACGTCACCGTGGTGTCGGTCATGATCGGCCGCAAGCTCGGCCTGCCCCAGCGCCGTCTGCGCGATCTCAGCATCGGGTGCCTCCTCCACGACATCGGGAAAACGTTCATTCCCAAGGAAATTCTCAACAAGCCCGACATGCTCACCCCCGCGGAGTTCGAGCGCATGAAATCCCATGCCTCCATCGGGTTCGAACTGGTGCGGGGAGTGCCCTCCATCGGCATCCTTCCGCCGCACGTCGTCTTCCAGCACCACGAGAAACAGAACGGCAAAGGCTATCCCCGAGGGCTCTCCGGCAACAATCGCCTGGATATCTCCGATGAGCCGCGCACCATCCATCTCTATGGGAGCATCGTCGCGGTGGCGGACGTATATGACGCCCTTTCCTCCGATCGCCCCTATCGTCCGGCGCTTCCCGCGGAGAAAGCCGTCTCCATCCTCCGCTCCATGTCCGGAGAGGACCTCAACCGCGAGGTGCTCCGTCACTTCCTGGCCATCACACCGGTCTTCCCGGTCGGCACCTCTGTCCGGGTAACCCGGGGGAAATACCTCCATCACTTCGGGGTTGTCATACGGCTCAATTCCGATGTGCTCGAACGCCCGGTGATCCGCATGATGTTCGATGGCCTGAAGAAGCGCATCGATCCGGTGGAGGTAGACCTCCTGGAGCAGGAGGATATCGAGATCGTCCCGGTGCTGCTGTAAGGAGAGATCGCCTGCGCTCCAGAGAAAAGCCCATAGACGAAGGGACGCCTCACCGGGCGTCCCTTCGTCTATGGCATGTCGCGAACCGGTCCAGCGGTCACTTCCCCACGGCGGACTTTCCGTTCACCCGCAGGCTGCTCTCGTTGACCGTAAGCGTCCATTCCCCCACCTTTTTCCCGTCGTTCGGTCCGGCGACCGCGTAATCGGTCACCCGCACGGACACCGGCAGGGAAATCTTCCCGGGAAACATCCGGTACCGGTAGGAGTTCATCTCCCGGTAGAGCTTTCCGTTGTAATACTGCGTCATCTTCATGGGCCGGTACCCGTTCTCCGGGTCCAGATAGAAGTAGAAATACTGGTCCTTGCCGATATGGGGATAGCGCACCGCGACACAGGAACGGCCGTCCACTTTCACCCGGTCCTTCTCGATCTTCCCGCCAAGGACCCGGAGATAGCCCTGGAAGAACGTGCCCATCGGGCCGGCTGACCCACGGTAATACTGGTCGTAGTCACGGTAAACACCCAGCGGGGCCTCACGGAAGGGACGGTCTCCGATAAAGCGGGCGTCCGGCGTTTCCCGGAAATCTCCGGCAAAGCGCGAGCCGGTCACCTCCAGATTGCTGCCGTTGTACCGGGTCGACCCGGAGTCGGTGATTTCCTCCCCCCCGGACTGTACCCATTCCCGGAAGGTCTTGGTGCGGGTGTTTCCCTGGGCGCTCCACCGCGAAGTTTCATACACCATCCGCACCGCGGGCGTTTCCCCGGTGAATTCGAGCGCGACGGGAATACCTTCCGGCCCGGCTTTCGGAGCGAGCCAGCCGGTGTACTCGATACGATAGGACGCTTCCACGCTCTGGATTTTGGCCTGTTCGGCATCCACCTTCCGTATCAGTTCGAGAATGTCGTCGGTGAGCGCCAGCACCTCACGGCCATAAGACTGCTCGCAGGCCACCTCGGGCGGCTGGGGAAGCTCCGGATCGCGCATGATGCCCACCGCGGCGATCCCCAGAGCCTGGTTCTGGAACGGCGAGGTACTCTTGAAATGGAAATCCCCCCGGGGAGGGTCCACGAAGAGGGGATCGACTTCCTGCTCGCCGTCGCCGGGAACGGGACGGTAGCGGACGGGATTCCCGGCCTCGTCGAAATCGCGAAAATGCGGGGAATTCCAGGTCACATTCCCGAAAATCACCGGGTTCGATCCCTTGAGAAGACGCTGCCCCCACTGGTTGTGGTACATGATGTTGTTGCAGACAATGGGTTCGCTGCGGTTGATGGACATGGGAATGTTGTTCATGTAGAAGACATTATGGTGGACGAAAGGCCGGGAATGGCGTTCCAGCCCGATGGTCTTCACATTCCCGATGAAAATGTTGTTGAAAATCTCCGCCCGCCCGTGCAGGAGGAAGATGGCCCGCTGCCCGATACGATAGAAGGTGTTGCCCGCGATGATCGGGTTGGCGGCGGCGAGCGCTGGACGATCGGCGTAGTCGGCGGAATCCCCCGGGTGCGCGCGGTTGAACGCGGCGTTGCGGGTGCTGTCCAGCGGGCTCTCCACCATGACCCCGAACAGGCCGTTCTGCTTGAAAATGTTCCCCATGATGACCAGGGTGCTGTCGCAGCCCGGCACATAAATCCCGGCGTTCATACGGTTTGCGGTGTAATCGATGTTCGTTCCGGTGAGGGTGAAACCGGAAATCTGGCAGCGGTTGGCGGCGGTGACCGCGTGTCCCCGGTTTTTCGGGTCGATGATGGTGGTGTAGGGGTCCTGGCCGATGAGCCGTATGCCTTCCTTCAGGAACACCGTCTCGTTGTATGTCCCGCTGCGGACATAGACCACCGTCCCGGAAGCCGCGCGGTCGACCGCTTTCTGGATGCTGTCCGTGTCACCGTTCCCCGTTCGGGAGACCACGACCACCGGGCCCTTGACCGCCTGGGGGGTGGACGGAATATCCGGGAGCTTCCGCCCGCTGGTGAGAATGCTCATCGAGAACGCCCGTTCGGCGATGTTGTTCGGCCAGGCGTACGTCTCCGGAGTGTCCCACCACGGCGTGACATAGTATTCCCGCGCGGTGTTCCGGACTTTCGGGAAGAGCCAGGGATCGTAGTACCCGTCGATCTCCACTCCGTTGAAAATGCAGCCGTAGCGGTCCCATCCCCGGTAGTAGTCCCAGGCCCTCGACCACGCCTCGTGGCAGCGGGAGCATTTGTCCGGACCGGTGGCCATCGCCAGTTCCGCGGCGCTCTTCCCCTTGGGCTTCCCGGCGAACAGCCCCAGGCACCCGCTCGCCAGAAGGAGCACGGTCAGCACCGCGGTAATGGTCATTCCCCCGGACATCCAGTGTTTCCTGTTCCAACCTCTCTGATTCATGCCTCGATACCTTTCCGTGCTTTGATACCCTGCCGGTAATAATGCTTCACTTCCCGCATCTCGGTCACCAGGTCCGCCCGCTCCACGATGCGCGGATCGGCGTCCCTCCCGGTGAGCACCAGTTCCACTTCCGGAGGCCGCGCGTCCAGCAATTCCAGCACCTCCCCGGCGGAGAACAGCCCGAGCCGCACCGCCACATTCACCTCGTCGAGAACGACCACCCCGTACTCACCGGACACGAGCGCTTCCCGCGCCTCCAGGCGTCCGCGCCGCGCCGCCGCCCGGTCCTCTTCCCCCGGAGCCCCGGTCACGAATTCCGGGCAGCCGTACTGCCGTACGGTCACCAGATCCTCGAACCTCCGCAATGCGGCGATCTCGCTGTACTCCCCGCATTTCAGGAACTGGGCAAAGAACACCCGCAGTCCCGCCCCGGCGGCCCGCAGGGTCAGCCCGAGCGCCGCCGTGGTCTTCCCCTTCCCGTTTCCGGTGTAGACCTGGACATACCCGTTCATATCATCCTCTCCATTGTGACATACCAATATACGGAATCCGGGGAGAAAACGGAAGAAATGTCTGCCGTGTCGAATCGAGTGATGAATGCGGGGCACATAATATAGCAGTTCGAAACTCCTTGACGTGTTCCGCCCCATCTTCTATTATTATAAATATCAGAGCACCCCGTTTTGCTTCCGGGCTGTTCTTCATGATGAAAGGACACCGTATGCCTCTCCCCGTAACCGCGCTCCTCTTTCTCCTGCTGCTCTTCCCGGCGCTCGATGCTTACGCGGCGGGGAAGTGGACCACGCTCACCAATCCGGACTACATCAACATGGTCGTCCAGGAGGGTGACACTCTCTGGTGCGCCACCGAGGGTGGAATCGTCCGGTTCGATATGTGCACCGCCACGTTCCGGGTGTTCACCCGCGACGACGGGCTGACCGGACACCGGATTTCGCGTGTATACATCGGACGAAACGGGACGAAGTGGTTCAACGATTCGGCGCTCCTCCATCAGGAAGGCGATCTGTGGAAGTATCTCTATCCCGCCGATGCCGATACGTTCTTCAACGGGAGTTGGATACATGTGGAAGCGTGTACTCCGTCAGGTCTCATGCTCGTAAAGGGGCAGAAATGGCATGACGATGTCCGTAACAGCTATGAATTTGCCTGTTTCGATGGAGAAAAATGGGCTGCATGTCCGATTGTATATAATGACGCCGGTACAAGCGCCGCGAATCCTGACGATTACTGGTATCTCCCTTCTTCTTCCCATTCCGTTGCCCGGTTCAACGGGAAATCGGTCGTTTGCTACTCCACGACTGAAAGCCCGGCGGGTAAAGTGAACGCGGTCGTGAAGGATCACGACAACGTGGTCTGGTTGATCTCCGACAAAGGAATCGTTTCCTACGACTGCGCGGAGTGGAAAACGTACGCGGACATTCCGGAACTTGATAACCAAACGCTGGGAAGCATTCTATACGTCGATCATAACAATGTAAAATGGTTCAAAACCAGCGGGGGATTCCTCACGTTCGACGGTATGACATGGCGAACCGTCGCGATGCCGGAGTCCTACGCGGAATCGGTCTATGGGGATCGCGCGGGCAATCTCTGGGTCGGCACACGCGCAGGGTTGTACAAATACGACGGAGCAACATGGACAAAGTTCGAACACATTCCCCAGATCGCCGCCGGAAGTCGCGCCCACGGAATGAAAATCATCGGCGAGGATTCCCGGGGTCGCATCTGGTTCGACTACGACACAACCTTCTATCCGGGGCTGTACTCCTGCGATGGAACCGGAATCACCGGCCATTCGCTCCGCACCGGACCGTCGTACAACCAGGTAACCTGTATTACCGTGGACCAAAACAACAGGAAGTGGTTCGGCTTTACCTCCACGGCGTATCTGTGTGCTTCCTGCAACATTGCGGGCGGGATTTCCGCTTTCGACGGACACACCTGGAAACAATACTCCACGGATGACGGACTCTACAACAATCGTATCAAATCCCTGGCGGTAGACCTGGATGGAGTACTTTGGGCGGGAACCGACTTTTCTCATATCTGCTGGTTCGATGGGGAAACCTGGAGGGTGAACCACGATGCCTATGTCATCCCGGACGGCATGTACTCGATTGCGGTTGACACGAACAATGTAAAATGGTTTACCGCTCCGGTTCACGGGATCATGAGATATGACGGAATGGAATGGAAGCTGCTCAACAAAGCCAGCGGAATCCCGGATATCAATGTCCGCTCCCTGACGGTGGATCGGGACAATATCCTTTGGGCGGGCGCTACCGGCGGTATCTGGAGCTACGATGGTTCCGTGTTTACATCGTATACCATGGCGAACGGCCTCCCTGATTCCCTGATCGCCTGCGCGGCGGTGGACAGCAGCAATGTGAAATGGTTCGGATCGCAAAAGCCGTCAGGGGGGCTTATCAGTTTCGATGGGAAGATATTCCAGCAATATACCACCGCGGATGGCCTTATCGGTAATGTCATTACCGCAATCACCGTGGACAAAAACAACATCAAGTGGGTTGGGACCAATGCCGGCGTTTCGCGCTTCGATGGAATGACTTTTACCAATTACTCCACCGCTGACGGCCTGACATCCAACAATATCAGCAGTATCGCCGTAGACCATGACGGAATCGTATGGATCGGAACAACCGATGGCATTTCCCGTTTCGAACCGGATAATTTAACCACGGTAGAGGGCCGGAATGCGAAACCCACGGCGCTTTCCATCACCGGTAACCGCCCCAACCCTTTCAACCCATCCACCACCATCTCCTTCACCCTCCCCGCTCCCGGCAAGGCGACCCTGACCGTTTACGATGTCACCGGGCGGAAGGTGCGCACGCTGGTTTCCGGCAATCTACCTGCGGGCGCACACTCGGCGGTGTGGGACGGTAAAGATGAGCGCGGGAAGATGGTGTCCTCGGGAGTTTACCTGTCACGGCTGGAATCGGGGAAGGCGACGCATACGGTCAAGATGCTCCTCATGAAGTAAAGGGAATATATTTATCTATTCACCCCTCACCCTCAGTGACAACGGGAAAACGGACAACATGACGTATGGAGTCTCCATGAAAAGTGTGTATAGAACCGTGCTGTTCCTGCTCCTGCTTGCCGCGCCGGTTCAGGCTACGGAGCGCTGGGAATATTTCGTCCCCGGCAACGATGTCCACGACGTGGCTTTCCAGGGCGATTACATCTGGTGTGCGACCAATTACAGCATCGTGCGCTGGGACCGACGGGACATGAGCTATATCCAGTACACGGCGAAAGATTACGGGGAGAATAACTTCCCGGAACATCTCTCGGTGGACGCCCGAGGAAATCTCTGGGCGGGGTTCTCGAATACCCAGCGAGTGGTACGGTTCGACGGCGCCACGTGGACTGCCTTCGACCGGAAAAACAGTCCCTTGGCCGGAATGATGATGAATGAGATTCTGGGCGACCGTAGCGGGAATATCTGGTTCGCCGATTCCTGGAAAGGCCTGAAACGGTTCGATGGGAAGAACTGGA